>JAQUYN010000014.1:5172-44018 GCA_028691835.1 Alphaproteobacteria bacterium
TGTTACCGCGCATTTCCGTTGATGGGCGGAAACCTTGGCGAGTTTATGCGCGTCCCTTTAATTTCCAAGATCCGCGCCCGCGTATTGCTATTGTTATGTTGGATTTGGGTACATCACGGGTTGCGACGGATGCGGCCTTGCGGCGACTTCCTCCTCCTGTGACGTTTGGCTTTGATGTGCAGGCCAAGGCCATTGATGAATGGCTTGTGCGCGCACGTCAGGACGGACATGAAACATTGTTGTCGCTTCCGATGGAGCCTTTTGATTTTCCGCACAGCGACCCTGGACCAAACACTCTTTTGACGAGCCTTCCGAATGTTGACAATATGCAGCGTCTTATGTCGGCTTTGCGTGTGGGGGGTGGCTACGTTGGGGTTACGACAAATTCCGGGTCACGTTTCTTGAGCGATTCCCCAAAGCTTATGCCTATTATGCAAGTTTTGAAGGATCGTGGGCTTTTGATATTAGATACTAAAGTGGCATCTCACAGTGTCGTCTCAAGTTTGGCTTCGGAAGTTGGCGTTCCTTCTGCGGCGAGCATAAGAGAAATTGATTCATTATCTGACCCCGATTCGATTGATAAAGCGCTATCGAGTTTGGAACAATCGGCGCGTCTAGAGGGGGCTGTCGTCGGGATTGCATCACCACTGCCAGTCACATTGGAAAGAATTCAAGCTTGGTCAAAGACCCTTGCCGAGCGAGGAATTGTCTTGGCACCGCTTTCTGCTGTTGTTAAATAATACGGAAAATCTTTTGATGATGGAAAAATTCTATGCAACATGAAATCACGACAATGTCTTCGGGGCTTCCTTATCGTCACAGTGTTGGTATTTGTTTGATCAATGACGAAGGGCTTGTTTTTTGCGCTGAACGTCGGGATAGGCATGGTGCTTGGCAGATGCCTCAAGGAGGTATTCAAAAAGGAGAAGACCCTGCCGTTGCTGTATTCCGTGAGATGAAGGAAGAAATTGGCACAGACCGCGCTGAAATCATTTCGCGGCATGCGGAGCCTTTATGTTATGAGTTTCCTGATTACCTGCAATATCGTCACGGTGTCTTTCGCGGCAAATATCGTGGCCAAGAGCAAATCTGGTTTGCGTTGCGTTTCCTTGGCGACGATTCAGAGTTTCGTTTAACAAACGAGTTTGAAACTGAACTGCCAGAATTCATTAATTGGAAGTGGATGGAACTTGCCCAGACGCCGGACGCTATCGTTGAGTTCAAGCGTCCCGTTTATGAACAAGTGGCTCTTGCCTTCCAGCCCCTTGTCGACTCGATCCGCAAAACGTCTTAACCCCGTCCTGCTAAATCGTTAAGACGTGCGAAGGATTCTGTAGAAAAGCCTCTTTTCAATTGCTCTGGGTGATAACGACGCAGGAAAGCTGTTTGTGCCCCTTGAGCCAACGTCTCGTCAGTGTCAGGACATTCATATCCGATTTGTCGCAGAAGCGCGTTGATCCTCGTTTGGGTGAATGTTGGCGGCATCCCATTCTGTTGTGCGATTTCCATCTGTTCTATCGGCCATAATCCATATCCATGTGCGGCGAGATCTCGCCACGGGAATAATTCTCCCGGATCTTGTCTGCGCATCGGTGCAATATCGCTGTGGGCCAAAAGGCTTTGTGGCAGTAAGGCATGCCGTGCATAAAGATCGCCCAGAAGGCCTTTCAGTGCTGATATTTGTTCGCGAGGGAAGGGGCGATAGCCAAATTCGTGCCCCGGATTGACAAGTTCAATCCCGATAGACAGGCTATTTAAATCACGTTCCCCCTTCCAAAAACTTTTCCCTGCGTGCCACGCTCTTTTGGATTCATCGACCAACTGAAGAAGGGCCCCGTCTTCTTCAATGACGTAGTGTGCGCTGACTTCGCTATGGGGGTCGCACATTCTCCTAATTGCGCTTTGGGCATCGCGCATGCCCGTATAGTGTACGACCACATAGGACACGCCGTTCGGGGCTGTTCTTTTATTAAAGTTCGGTGACTGGGAGAGCTTCATTTGATTTTCCGCATTTTACAAATCTCGGCATAGGCCGCATTGATGATTTTAATCTTCTCCGTCGCTTCATTAATTCGCGTGACGGGAAGTCCCGCCGCGACAAGTTTATCGGGGTGATGTTTGCGGACCAAGGCTCGATATGTCCGCTTGATGACATCGTCTGTCGCTGTGGTGGGAAGGCCCAATATGTCAAAGGCTGTATCTCGTTTGGGGACGGGAGCCGTGCTTGAAAGCGAAATGCCAGCCATGGCCGCGAGGTGGAGAAAGGTTTCTTCGTCGAAGCCAAAAATGACGCCAACGCGTCTTAGGAATAAGATTTCAGGGCGTGTCAAGCGCGGGCTATCGGCAATGGCAACTTCAAAAAGGCCAATCATCACTTGTTCAAGGAGCTGTCTTTGCTGGCCAAAGATTTGTGCAAGCCGTGCCGCATAGGGTTCATAGCCTTCTGCACTTTGGCGCGCATTATCGAACATCTTGCCAATTTCAGCCATATGTATATTGTGGCTTTTGAAGGCTCTACGAAAGGCGAGGACTTTGTCCGGTGTTACGGCTCCATCCGCCTTGGCGAGTTTTGCCCCTAAAACGATGACGCTTAGCGCAAAGAGGGACCTAAGGTTTGGGTGAACAGGAAATTCATAGAAAAAAGCGTTTCGGGCCCCGCGAGGATACGTCATGCGAGGCCGTGAGCTTTGTATATCGTTCATGTGTCCCACAACGAAACCAAGGGCCGCTCCCATTGGTCCCGCCAATGTGAATCCCAAGACAGTGCCGATAAATTTCCCGACGAATCTTTTCATGTTATTGGTTATAGACCGTTAGACATTTGTTGCAAAATATGGATAATGGTTAGCATGACGATAATGTATAATAAAAAGAGTCTCGAAATGGACCGTTTATCTGCCCTCTTGATTGAACAGGGTGTCCGCCCGACTCGGCAAAGGATCGCTTTAGCGTCTATTTTGTTTGAAGGAGGTCATAAGCATGTGACCGCCGAGCAGATCGTTTCAGCTTTGCGTCAACGTAAGGACAAGGTTTCCCTTGCCACGGTTTATAATAATCTCCACGCCTTCACGAAGGTCGGCCTTTTGCGTGAAATTGCCGTGGATCACACTTGCAGCTATTTTGACACCAATACAACGATTCATGGCCATTTCTTTGATGAAGTTTCTGGTTTGATCCATGATATTCCCGACCAAGCTTTGCACATGATCAATTTGCCAACACCGCCGGGAGGCCGCAAGATCAAGCGCGTCGATATCACAATTCGTTTGTGCGCGGAAGTTTGACGGAGTAGAAGGATCCCTTGATTTATTTAACGAGGGGACCATTCATGAACGAGGCTACACCACAGAAATTCTATCCGGTTAGCTGGGATGTGCTTTATCGTGACGCACGCGCTTTGGCGGGACTTTTGCACAAAAAAGGCCCATGGAAAGGGATTGTTGCGATCACGCGTGGTGGTCTTATTCCGGCGACGATAGTTGCGCGTGACCTTCACCTTCGCATGGTCGAGACCGTGTGCGTTGTTGCCTACAAGGACGATGACGTAAATCCCCAGCAAGTTGACGCCGTTGAAGTTCTCAAGCCCCCTTCCGCTAATGTTGGCGATGGGGAAGGCTGGCTTGTTGTTGATGATTTGGTCGATTCTGGACGTACACTTGAAACCTTGCGCAAGCTTATGCCCAAAGCGCATTACGCAACCGTTTATGCCAAGTCAAATGGCAAGGATCAGGTCGAGACTTATGTTACAGAAGTGCGTCAGGACACGTGGCTTTATTTCCCTTGGGAAATGGACCGCAATCCGAATTGTCCGTCTGCTTAAACGATAAAAATCACAAAGGTGTAGCCTTGAGCAAACTTCCCATTATTAAGTTCCAGCCTTCACGGCATAAACGCGTGGCTGGTGGTCATCCGTGGGTCTATTCCAACGAAATCGTGATGGACGCAACAGCCAAGGCTCTGGAGCCCGGATCCATGGTGCGCTTCATTGCCCATGATGGAACGGTTTTGGGGATGGGAAGTTTTAATCCTCATACGTTGATCGCAGGACGTGTCTTTTCGCGCCGCCCTTTGGATGTTATTGACGCCACATGGTTTGCTGAGAAGTTCAGGACAGCGCTTGATCGGCGTGAAGCCTTGATCCCTTCGCCATATTACCGACTTGTCCATGCGGAAGCGGACGGTGTGCCCGGCCTCATTGTTGACCGCTTTGGTCCGCATCTGAGTGTGCAGCTGAACACGGCTGGCATGCAAAAAATGTGGCCTGATATTCAAAAAGCACTTGAAGCGCTGTTTAAACCGCAAAGCATTGTTTTGCACAATGAAAGCTCGGTTCGTGCGCTTGAAGGTCTTGATCGCAGTGTCAATCTTGAAAAAGGTGAAACCTCTGGCGCGATTGAAGTCGTTGAAAATGGGTTGACCTATTTCACGGATGTTCTGCAGGGACAAAAAACCGGATGGTATTTCGACCAGCGCGATAATCACGCGCTCGTGGCGCGTTTTGCAAAAGGTAAGACCGTCCTTGATCTTTATACGCATGCTGGAGGTTTTGCTCTGTTAGCCGCAAAGATAGGCGCAAAATCTGTTGTCGGCGTGGATTCGTCCATCCCGGCCTTGGCGCTTGCCGAGCAGGCCGCGACGCATAACAAGCTTCAGGGGCGTTGCTCATGGGTTCGCGCTGATGTGTTCGACGATATTGAAGCGCGCATCTCAGCCAAGGAAACTTTTGATATTGTTATTGCTGACCCACCTCCGTTTGTGCGCAGTCGCAAAGACGTTGCCACTGGTGCCAGAGGCTATCGCAAGCTTGCGATGAAAGCGGCCTGCGTCGTTGCGCCGGGTGGGTTGCTTTACATTGCTTCATGCAGCCATAATATGGAGCTGGCGTTGTTTATAGCCGAGGTTGCTCGCGGTCTTCATGAAGCCAAACGCGAAGGGCAGATTTTATTCACGACATTTGCCGCACCCGATCATCCCGTTCACCCGCATTTGCCGGAAAGCTCTTATTTAAAGGGACTTCTGATCCGTTTGGATTGATAGACGAATGGCCTTTAGTCTCTGGTGAATAGTCCTGCGACTTCAAGGTGCGGTGACCAGAGGAATTGGTCAATCGGAAGAAGTTTTTCCAAGCTGTACCCGCCATCCATCAGGATATGGGCATCACGCGCGAAGCTGACCGGATCGCAGCTGATCGCGACAATCTGGCGCACTTCACTTTTGGCAAGTTGTTGAGCCTGTGCCTTTGCGCCGCCGCGTGGGGGATCGAAGATGACAAGGTCATAATCATCACATTCTTCAGACGAAAAGGGATCGACGTTTAAGTTGCGCAACCTGACTTCATGCCGTGCATTGCTTTTCGTTGCCGCTTCAAGCGACGTGATAGCCGGACCGTCGAGATCGCAGAAGTGCACAAGCTTTGGGCTTTCAAATGAAAGGCCAAACGTTCCAAGTCCACAAAAAAGATCAAGGATCTTCATGCCGGGCTTCTCTGTTTGACAGGCAAAGTTGATAAGCGCCTCTTCCCCTGTTTGTGTTGCTTGCAGAAACGACCCCGGCGGAAAAGCCAAACGCGTATGGCCAAATTTGACAGAAAGTGGTGAGCGATGTGCGATAGGTTCAATGGGGCTTCGATCCCATTTCCTCCATGACATATGGGCGACGCCTAAATGTTCGGCCAAATATCCCAGATTTTGCCGTTCATTCATTTCAAGCCGTGGGCCGCCAATGAGAACAAGGTCAATCCCTTCGGGAAGGGAGGTTAGTTGAATATCACAGGTGCTTTTTTTGGGTAACCATATCGGCAAAAACTTACGCAGCTTGTTGATCTCATCGACAAGCTCGGGCTTGATAACTTCGCAGCTTTTGACATCCACAATGGTGTGGCTACGCCATTCGTTGAAGCCGATGTGGATTCCATCCTTATCGTGTTCAACCGTAACCCGTGCGCGTCGTCTGGTCTGGTTAGCGGTCACGATTGCTGGCATGATCGGGGGCACATCAAGTTTGGCTTGCGCGAGGATAAAGCGAAGCTGGTCCACCTTGAACTCGCTGTACGCTGAATCATTCATATGTTGAAAACGACAGCCTCCACATTGCGGGAAATGGGGGCAGGGTGGTGTGGCTCGCTGTGAATTCGGAACCAAAACTTCAAGGAGAGACCCCCGCTTGACAACACTCTTGTTGGTGGGGGTCGCATCATCCATTTCGACGCGCACGCGTTCGCCCTTTAAGGCCCCGGCCACAAAGACTGTTGTATTGTTGACGTGTGCGATCCCGTCGCCTTGCGCGCCGAGGTCGTCGATGGTGATGTCTAGGGTAGCCATGGGACCCGCATTTCTTTATAAGAACTCTATCATCGCGGATATACGTTAAGAAGTCAGAAAAGGAACCATAAAATGCGTGGCTATTTTGGAGTTGGCGTCGAAGGTATTAGTAAGAGTTTTAACCTTGGCAATCTCGTCCGTACGTCCCATGCGTTTGGGGCCAGCTTTTTCTTTACAATCAATTCGCATCTGAATTATCAGGATATTCGGGCTTCTGATACCTCTCATGCGGCGATCCATATGCCCTTTTACCCCTACAACAGTGTGCGGGATTTCACTCTTCCCAAGGATTGTTCGCTTGTTGGGGTCGAGTTTATGGAAGATTCCGTTGATTTGCCAACCTTCCGCCATCCTTTGCGTGCTGCCTATGTTTTGGGGCCGGAAATGGGCAGTTTATCGCCTGAATTGGTCGCTCGTTGTGATCACGTCGTCAAGATTCCCATGAAATTCTGCGTGAATGTTGGCGTGGCTGGGGCTTTGTGTATTTATGACCGCATGATTTCTCTCGGTTCTTTTGCGGAGCGTCCGGTCAAGCAGGGGGCTCGGGTCCCCAAATAACGCGGGAAAGGAGAAAAATAGAAAAATCTTTCTTTAATGGTGATTTTTCTGTTGACACGGATCAAGGAGTTATGGTATTGACACTCCTACGGGGTGGTGCGTCCGGAATTGGGTGTTCGAGTCGGGAGAGTAAGGCAAGGCTGTCACAGACGTGTGGCGGCTTTTTTTGTATACCCCTCGCACATCAAGAGTTGGTCATTTTGAGCCGCATCCGCCCTTAGCGTCATCCCGTGCTTGACACGGGATCCAGAGACCTGCGTCCGCAGGTCATATGAGTCTTATGCCGCGTGGACACGCGGCACTGGATCCCAGATCAAGTCTGGGATGACGCGAAAGGAAAGGCCTGCTGGCGAAGAATCAACAGAGGCGTTCATGGAAGAAACGGGACAACAAAAAACAACGCTTCAGGTGCGCGAGGTCTGTTGCGGGAAGGAGGGTAACGAGAATCGAGTCGAATCGACTCGAGTTGATCCGAATCGACTCGGGGCGAATCAACTCGGAGAATCGACTGTGGATAACTATTTGGCGTGAATCCTGATTCGTTTCGGGGGCACTGTGAATAACTAATTGTGGGCAATACTGTGGATATCCACACTAGATATTGCGTTGCATGGTTAAGTGAGTGTAATCTTCCTTAACTTCTTGTTAGGGATTATGTCATGCGTTCTGTTTGCGAAAAGTTTGTCGATCTTGGCCAACCACGTCGCGTTTGGGCTGTTGCTGCGTTGAACGGGGATCGGGAACGCCTCATTACGCTTCATGACCACTTGGCGACGCGTTTTTGTGTCCGGGATCGTTTGGTCTATTTAGGAAACTATCTGGGCAATGTGGCATGGGATAACCATTCCGTTTTGGAGGAGCTGCTTGCTTTCCGCTCAGCGCTTTTATCCAAACCGGGAATCGAGCCCTCTGACATCGTTCATCTTCGTGGCCCTTCCGAAGAAGCATGGCAGCGGTTGCTGCGCCTGCAATTTGCGCCATCTCCATCGCAGGCTTTGGATAAGTGCCTATCGGCTGGGGCGGAGGCGTACCTTCGTCTTTATGGCGTCAGCATGAACGACACCAAGGCGATGGCCCGCGCAGGGAGCGTTGCCATTACACGTTGGACCAATCAATTGCGTGTTCTCCAGCGTCAAGCGCTCGGGCATGAAGCTTTTGTGTGCAGCCTGCGCCGTGCTGCCATGACGCAAGAGACAGGAGATCGTCGTAGCACATTGTTTGTGCCGGCTGGTTATGATGTTAAGCGCACGCTTGAAGATCAGTGTGATATGTTGTGGTTTGGTGGAGCCTCGTTTGCGGCGACAAGCCAGTCAACGAAGTATGCTCGCATTGTGCGGGGGCATGATCCCTTACGCGGCGGTGTGAATACTGACGGTATTGCCGTAACGCTTGATGGCGGTTGTGGAAGTGGCGGGCCGCTGATTTGTGGCTGCTTCAACGAAGATGGGCTTTTGGTCGAAGTCGTTGCCATCGGCGGCAAAGGCGCAATCGAAACATCGCGTTTCGAAGATGTGCCGCGTGCTTCGTCAAGCTATCACGATACGGTCGCCGCTCAACCGACTCTCTGGTCGTCGATGCAAGCAAGCGCGTGATCTTTGCCAATCAGCGTAACACCCCAGCAGGGAGGTTAACCCTCTGGTGTCATTCCTGAGAAACTTTCTCTTCGGATTCGAAGAAGACGAAAGAAAGTTTAATCAGGAATCCCATTTGGTTGCTTTCTATTGATAAACAAAAAAATGGGATTCCGTGTTCGCGCTAACCAGCGCGCCACGGAATGACAATGGAGAGTTTGGGTTTTTGATTTGTGTCTGTCGCCCTGCTTGATCTTTGCCAATCAGCGCTTGATTACGGCATGACGCTTCTTGCCGACGCTGAGGCGAGCAGAATGGTCCGCGCCGAGATCGTTCGATGACGCTTTCGCTGTGACGTCCGTGACAGGCGTGTCATTCAACTTCACGCCGCCGCCTTCGATTAAGCGCCGTGCTTCGCCCTTGGATGAGGCAAACCCTAGCGAGACGAGCACATCGACAAGCGGCATTTCGTCCTGCGGCAGCGTATAGGTTGGAAGATCGGACCCGATGCCGTGTCCTTCGAACGTGGCTTTGGCTGTCGCGGCGGCCTTTTCGGCGGCTTCTTGGCCATGACAGATTTTGGTGACTTCGTGCGCCAGAATCTTTTTGGCCTCGTTGATTTCGGCGTCTTTCAGTTCACCCAGGCGTGCAATTTCGTCAAGCGGCAAATCGGTGAAGATTTTGAGAAAGCGCACAACGTCGGCATCTTCCGTGTTGCGCCAGTATTGCCAGAAATCGTAAGGGCTGAGCTTGTCTTCGTTCAGCCACATCGCGCCGTTGACGCTCTTGCCCATCTTTTCGCCGGACGAGGTGGTGATGAGTGGTGTTGTCAGGGCAAAGAGTTCTTTGTCCAGCATGCGGCGGCCAAGTTCGACCCCGTTGATGATGTTGCCCCATTGATCCGATCCACCCATTTGCAGTGTGCAACCGATGCGGCGGTTCAGTTCAACAAAGTCGTAGCCTTGCATGATCATGTAGTTGAACTCGAGGAAGGTGAGCGGCTGTTCACGATCAAGGCGCATCTTGACCGAGTCAAAGCTCAGCATGCGGTTGATGGTGAAGTGGCGACCCACCTCGCGAAGGAAGGGCAGGTATTCGATGTGATCCAGCCAATCCGAGTTATTGACGATCATGGCATCGCGTGGCCCCTCGCCAAAGGTCAGATATTTATCGAAGCAACGTTTAATCCCCGCAATATTTTGGGCGATTGTTTCATCCGTCAGCATCGGACGCGATTCCGTTTTGAAAGACGGATCACCGATTTTGGTTGTGGCTCCGCCCATGAGCGCGATGGGTTTGTGCCCCGTTTGTTGCAGGCGGCGCAGCATCATGATGCCCGCCATATTGCCGATATGCAGCGAATTGGCGGTAGCGTCGAATCCAATATATCCCGAGATGATGCCCTTGCAGGCGGCTTCGTCTAACGCTTGTAGGTTCGAGCATTGGTGGACGTGGCCGCGTTCATGCATCATGCGTAGGAAATCGGATTTAAAGGACTGGGTCATGGGTGCTCTTTTAACTCTTGTGTTTCTGCGTTAAGAGAGAAGAGAATAAGGCTGGAAACCACGGGGATCAAATGGAATCGTATAAGAATGCCAGCTTGTGGGATCGTAAACGTAACTCTACCCCGAGTTACAGGTTGAAAAGCACAGTATCTCGTCATGTGTGGACGAGCATCGTGCCCACAAGCTTGTGCGGAATGACAGGATACCACGATTTCCAAGTGGACCAAATCATAACGGGGGTTAACTATTAGGTTTTAGGTATGACACAAAAATATCTTGCTTTAGGGCTTATGAGTGGCACGTCCCTTGATGGGATCGATGTTGCTTTGATCGAGACGGATGGGGTTGGTTCTGTGTCGCCAAAAGGGGGCGAGGCGTTCCCGTATGACCGCATGTTCCGTGATCGGCTGCGCTTGTGTTTGGGGCAGCAAAAAGGCCGCGAAGATCCGCAGATCGCATGGGCCGAATCCGAATTAACCAAACGCCATGCTCAGGCCGTTTTGGTGTTTATGGATCGCATGGGATTAAAGGCCGCTGATATTCATATGATCGGTTTTCACGGCCAGACGATTTGGCATGCCCCGAAGGAGAAGAAAACGATTCAACTTGGGGATGGTGCGCTTTTGGCAACCCTGACTGGCATTGATGTCGTGAATGATTTTCGAAGCGCCGATGTGTTGGCCGGAGGGCAGGGCGCGCCTTTGGTCCCGCTCTATCATCAAGCGCTGGCGCAAGGATTGCCCAAGCCCATGGCCGTTGTGAATGTCGGTGGCGTGTCGAACATGACTTATCTCGGCGGGAAAGGCGAGACAGATATTCTCGCCTTTGATATGGGGCCCGGCAATGCGTTGCTGGATGATTGGATGCTTGAAAAGACAGGCAAGGCCTTTGACAAAGACGGGGCCTTGTCTGCGCAAGGTCGTGTCGATCAATCACATTTGCAAACATTTCTGCTGCACCCCTATTTTGAACGGCCTGCACCAAAGTCGTTGGATCGCGATGCCTTCACCAACTTTGTGCCAAGCAGTCTTTCGGATGAAGATGGTGCGGCGACGCTCACAATGATGATGGCGCTTTCTATTAGCGATGCGTTGCGCGCCCTGTCGGCGCAACCTGTTGCGGTTTATGTGGCTGGTGGTGGACGCCACAACGCAACGATGATGCGTTGGATTGCCGAATATTCCGGCCTTTCCATTCAGAATGCCGATGATTTGGGGTGGAACGGCGACTTCCTTGAAGCTGAAGCCTTCGCCTACTTGGCCGTGCGTTCAGTTCTTGGCTTGCCTCTCAGCCTGCCAACGACAACAGGCGTCCCCTTACCGATGACAGGTGGGCGTCTTCACAAAGTGAAGGCCTAATAATATTAGGAGGTCGCAACCACTGTGACCTGAACGCGTTATTTTTTCGTTGGTTGGTATAAAGCTTACCCAACCAAGCTTGTTGTCGTCGGCTGCACGCGGTGAAGAAGGATTTGATCCAGATAATCTTCAACATGACTGGCCAATTGGTCAAGTTGGTTTGTGAAGAAATGCCCCGCACCTGGAATAACGCGATAGTCCAAATGGATTCCGCGTTGGTGTGAGAGCTTTGTCACAAGTTTTGACACAAAAGGCTCAGGGACAATTTCATCCGCACCACCATGTAGGATCAGACCAGATGACGGGCAGGGGGCAAGGAAGCTGAAATCCAGCATATTGGCTGGCGGGGCAACTGAAATAAAAGATTCAATCTCAGGGCGACGCATCAAAAGCTGCATGCCGATCCATGCGCCAAACGAAAAACCGCCGACCCAGACGCTACGTGCGTTGGGATTAATCGACTGAAGCCAATCAAGTGCCGAGGCAGCATCGCTCAGTTCGCCTTCTCCACGGTCATAGGCCCCTTGGCTGCGTCCCACGCCGCGAAAATTGAAGCGAAGCGTTGAAAAATCACGCTCGGCAAAAGCCGTAAACAAGGAATAGACGACCTTGTTGTTCATTGTTCCACCGTGCTGAGGGTGGGGGTGTAGGATCAGGGCGATAGGCGCAGACGGAGATTTTCCGGGCGTGTAACGACCTTCAAGACGACCCTCAGGGCCAGCAAAGAGAACTTCAGGCATATTTTCACCAATTGTTACAAGGCGTTACGATGTTTTAGGACTAAAAACGCAACAGCCCTTGACTGTTTATAGATCTTCAGCGATCCTAGCACAGGTCGATAGGCGAATTTCAAGCAAGTAATTCAATATTTTACTCGAAAAACGAAAAAACTTAATTTAATACAGTTTTTGTCCTTGAAAAACCATAAATCAATACCAATATCGTACCATAACGTAACCGCACCCAACAAAGAAAATAAGGAAAAGGAGGTGGGATAAATGCGCATCAGCACAAAAGGACGTCATGCCGTCATGGCCATGGTCGATTTGGCCTGTAATGCTAAGGAGAAGCCCGTGCCATTGGCCGAGGTTGCCGAAAGGCAAATGATCTCGTTGTCCTATTTGGAGCAATTGATTGCTAAGCTCAAAAAGGCAGGGCTTGTTAAAAGCACACGAGGTCCCGGCGGTGGGTATGTATTGGCTCAACCAGCAGACCAAATGTCAGTCCAGCAAATTGTGATGGCCGTTGATACGGGCGTTTCACGACAGCCCGCAGTGCCTCATCAAACCGAGGCTCAAACTGCACGACGGTTAACAGATAGGCTGTGGCAAAAAATGGACGCTGAGGTTCAAAAGTTTTTGAAGTCTGTTACTCTTGACGATGTGACTCAAAGCAAAGATTAATCGACGTCGCCTATAAATTGTTCGCACAGAATCAGGGAAATTGGGTATAATTTCCCTGATCTTCTGCTGGCATCGAATTTTTTGTGGGTGTGTGATGGATAATGTTATTGAGTTCAATGAGTTCACGTTTTCTTCAAGTTGCCAGACGGGGGAGGCTTGCTGTTGGTTGTGTCAAAAAGGCACATCCTTGCGGGCGCTCTTTTGCCAGCATTGTGGAACGATTCAGCCTGTTCGGCCTTTAGACCACTTTGCAAGATTGGGGTTAGAGCGTCGTATCGACGTTGATCCTGTTCTCCTTGAACGTCAATATGCCACGCTCAAGAAAGCGCTTTCTCCAGAGCGATTTGCCATTCGCGGCCTTGGGGAACGTGGCCATGCCTCTAAACAGCTCGAAGTTATCGAAACTGCCTATCAGACTCTGCGCGAGCCTTTGCGTCGTGGACGCTATTGGCTTGCTCTCCATGAAAAAGAAATCCAAGAGTCTGAATCTGTGAATCCGATGGTAGCTGAACTTCGAACAGAGCTTGATGAGGCTTCTGCTGCCGCTCAGTGTGATCGTATTGCTCATCGAGCTGGTCAGGCGATGGAACAGGGCATTGTCGGGCTGATGCAGGCTTTGCGTTCACAAAATTGGCAAATTGCGAATGCGATCCTTCTTGAGGTTGATGGACTTGAGTCGATCCTTGGAGATGTCCGCTCGCGTCGTTCTGCGTTGACGTTGCCTCGTGGCGCTGGAAGCGATGAGCTTACGAGTGTTAAATAGGGCCTTTTTTCAATTTTTTGCCAACAAAAAGGTGGTTCTAGGAACCATCTTTTTTGTGACATTGGCCTTGCGTTGTCTCTTTGTCTTTCAATGGAGCCAAACGCCTTATGCCACGATGCCTTTGCTGGATGCGAAGGTTTATCATGACTGGGCGCTCACGATTGCATCGGGCGAGCTTTTGCGCGGCAAGGCTTTTTATCAGTCGCCGCTTTTCCCCTATATGCTCGGATTGATTTATGCTTTTTTGGGGCAGAGTTTTATTTTGGTCGGCATCTTGAATGCTGTGCTTGAAGCGGCGACGGCAACCATGCTGGCGTTTATGAGCCTAACAGCTTTTGGTTCTATCGGCGCAGCTTTAGCAACAGGACTCCTTGCCGCATTTTATCGCCCTACGATATTTTACACGGCGCCCTTGATGAAGGAGCCGCTTGGTCTTTTTCTTTTGACAGTTTTCTTTTTGATTTTTCAAAAAGGCTTGGAGACAAACCGAGCGCGTTCATTTTTCTTAAGTGGATGTCTGCTTGGTCTCGCCGCACTTGTCCGGGGAAACTTTCTATGTTTGGCTCCCAGCGCCTTGATTGTCGGAACGTATTATTGGCGGCGCGTATTCTTAAAAAGTGGCGTGCTCTTTGCCCTTGGCGTGATGCTTGCCGTGTCACCCGCGACACTTCACAATTACCTCGTCTGTGACGATTTTGTTTTGATCAATTATACGGATGGTTTCAATCTGTATATTGGTAATTCGCCAACTGCAAACGGGACGAACAGTTATCCACCTGAAGTATCGACGGATCCCGTGCAGGAGGAAATGAATACGATTTGGGTTGCTACCAAAAAAGAGGGACATTCTTTGTCTCCGTCCGAAGTTTCTCATTTTTGGCGCGATCAGGCGCTTGCTTATATGGTGGAAAATCCGGCGCGTATCGTTGAGCTTATTTTTAACAAATTTTTGGCGTTTTGGAATGGTCATGAGCAATTTGATAATTATGACATTTCGTTTATTGAGAAAAACTTTGATACGCTGTTGTCATGGCCGTTGGTCCCATTTTGGGTGGTGTCGAGCCTTTCTGCGGTTGGGGCCGTTTTATTGTCCCGCAGAAGACGAAAACAGGTTTTTCTGTATGTATTGTTTGCAGCGGCCTATATGGGCACGCTCATGTTGTTTTATGTGACGGATCGTTATCGTCTGCCAGTCATTGTTTTTCTTCTGCCATTAGCGGGTGCTGCATTTGCGGCATTATACGATGGGGTGCGAGACAAAGCCTGCAAGCCCCTCGTTATGGCTTTGCTTGCAGGTGGATTTTTTTTGTTTCTGGGACTGAGGCCGCCCCTTGATCCCGTCGATTTGACAGCCTTTAATTGGGGGACGTTGAGCATGGTCTATTCTGATCTTGAGCAAGATCAGAAGGCCATTGCGGCTTTTGATAAGGCCGTTTCGTATTCTCCAATTCAAGCCGGAGCTTCCGCTTATGCGCGGGCTTCTTATGCTTATGAACATATGGGAAATGAAAAAAGCGCACAGGAAGTTTTAGAACAAGCCATCAAGGTGTTTCCTGACAATGGCATCTTGCTTTATAACTATGCGAGATTTAAGGCGGCGAGAAATCAGCTTTCCGAAGCTCTGCAACTGTTTGAAAGAGCATTGCAGCTTTCGCCCTTTTATCTTTTGAACTATTACGCGTTGGCTAAAGGTTATACTCTTGTCGGACAGAGAGACCGCGCACGATATTTTGTGAAAGTTGGTTTGGATCTCGATCCATCAGACCCGCTTTTGAATCAAGTTATGGCCGAAATTGATGGACGTGAAGGAGTGATCAAATAATGCGTATAATCAAAAATACTTTGTTCTTGGCTATGGCCATATACCTCGGCGCCTTGGCCTATTACATTGTCTGTCAACGGAACTATATATATTTCCCGTCGCCTAAATACGTCACGTTAGAAGATGCTGCCGCTCCAGCAGCATTTGAAGAGCTGAAAGTAACAACAGAAGATCATGTGTCGTTAACGGGGTGGTATGCGCGTTCAACCAGAAAGCCTTATACGATTGTCCTTTTCCATGGCAGTGGTGACAGCCTGCATAACTTTGCTCCATTGGCAGAACCCTATATAGACGCTGGATACGGGTTTTTGATCGCCGAATACCGTGGTTATAGCGGCATGCCAGGGGAACCTACTGAAAACGGATTATATGCAGATGCCCGTGCTTTTGTAGGAAAGCTTTTCGATACAAGTGTAGAGTTGGATCACATTATTCTGATGGGGCACTCTTTGGGTGCTGCTGTGGCAACGCAAATGGCAAAAGAGTTTCATCCTGCAGGGCTTGTCCTCTTGGCTCCGTTTGCCTCCTTGCCCCAACGTGCAGCAGAACTCTATCCCTATTTTCCAACCGATTTTGTCGTTCTTGACCGTTACGCGAATGATAAAAAGATTCCACTGATCAACATGCCGTTATTGATCGCGCATGGTGATAAGGACACGATGATTCCGATCCATCATGGTCGAATACTTTTCGATTTGGCAAAGGAACCTAAAATGATGCAAGTATTGGAAGGTTTCGGTCATAACAATATGATCGGCCCATCAACTCCTTATGTATTGGATTGGCTCAGCACATTCCCTACTAATTAGTTAAATGCTTGGGGCGAGAAGGTGTGTCGCGAGTGCGGATTGGCTTGTCATTGCTCCATTTTTTATGAAAAGAGCGTTGCGTCTTAATCATCTTTTATTTATCCCGATGCTATAGTAATCACAGATATTTACGGTCTGTTAACTTTGTGTTTTGAATGTTCTATACGGCTTTCCCTTCAAGAGTTGGTTCGACGATCAAAAAAACCGTCATCGCGAGGCCCCTTGAAGGGCCGTGGCGACATGTCCCGCCGTAGCTCCGTTGGAGCGTAGGGGTCCAGCACCGAATGAGGAAGCTTATGATAAGCTTCACGTCTTAAGGATGGATCCGTCTTCGTTAAGAAGCTACGCCGACACACGTTGCCGCGCCCCGATAAATCGGGACTCGCACGATTAAATTTAGTTTTTACGCCCCAACTCTTGAACTGCAATAGGTATATATTTTTAAGGTGTGGAGGATTTTATGTCAGAGAAGTTGAACAAAAAGCTCAAGGATAGCATTCGTTATACGTTGGCTTGTTATGCGGGAAATGTTGCCCTTTCACAGGCATGCCCCGCTCGACTCAAAGAAAATGCCGTATTTCTTCGTGAATTCATTCGTCGTGGTGATGGCCGTGACGCCCTTGGGTGCATGGTTGAAAATATCTTTTTAGGCGATGCCAACGACCGCCGTTATGCCGCTGTAATCCGTTGGTATGAAAAGCGGCATCCCGGAACTGCGGCGCTTATCTTATCATGCCTTGATGATTTGACCGAAGTGACACCACTGTCTTTGATCGTGGGGCGCATGCGTCATCGCTTGCATGTGCAACCTAGATTGGGGTTGAACAGAAAGCCTTCTAATCGGTTGCATAGGATTGTCGGGCGATAAGTTACGTCTCGTCTTCACCGTAATAGATTACGTTTTGTGTGTCCGTTTCTGATACGGACACACTGTAAAGCTTATAGCGATCAGTCCGCAGCGCTGGTTCCATCCTATCGTAAATGTATTTGGCAATATATTCTGTCGATGGATTGATAGTTTGAAAAGCTGCGTGTTCGTTGAGGTCTTGGCCCTCAAACGGCGTGATCACATCTTTCATCAATTTGTCGAGAACAAGAAAATCAATCCCCATTCCTAATTCATCTAATGTTGTGGCTCTTACAGTTACAACGACTTTCCATGTGTGATTGTGTGGGACCTCAAAATCTTCGGGGTATCCACGAAGACAATGAACGGCATCAAATTGGGTCGTGACGTTAATGTCATACATGGAAAGCCTCTGTTTTGATCGAGGAAAGAACGGTCTGACACCAAGGTTTAAAATCTTCTTTTGCCCGCTGCGTGTAGGCAAGTTTTCTGTCGCGTCCGCTTCTTACATTGGTGATGGGAAGAAAAAGGCTAAACGTGACGTTCATGGGTTGAAATGTTTCGTCCAAAGCATCGCCTGTAACATGCGCCAACAAAGCGCCAAGAGCCGTTGTTCGTGGCGGAGTGGGAAGTGGTTGTTCAAGGTATTCGGCGGCGGCAAACAAGCCAGCCAAAAGTCCCATAGAGGCAGATTCAACGTAGCCTTCAACGCCCATGACTTGCCCCGCAAAGCGAACCTGTGGGCGCGATTTTAAACGTAATGACGAATCCAAAAGCCGGGGGCTGTTGATAAAGGTATTGCGATGAATGCCCCCCAGTCTGGCAAAGACAGCCTTTTCAAGTCCGGGGATCATCCGGAAGACACGCTCTTGCGCGCCGTATTTCATTTTTGTTTGAAAGCCAACGATGTTCCAAAGTGTACCAAGCGCATTGTCTTGGCGTAGTTGTACGATTGCATAAGATTTCACAGAAGGGTCGTGAGGATTTGTGAGGCCCACAGGCTTCATGGGGCCATAGCGGAGTGTTTCACCCCCGCGTGAGGCCATGACCTCGATTGGAAGGCAGCCTTCAAAATATTTGGTGTTGGTTTCCCACTCTTTGAACTCTGTTTTTTCTGAACAGAGCAGGGCTTCAATAAAAGCATAGTACTCGGCCTTGTTCATCGCGCAATTGATATAGTCAGTGCCATCGCCCTTATCATAGCGCGATTGCATCCATGCTTTGCTCATATCGATGCTCTCTCGCTCAACAATGGGCGCGATGGCATCAAAAAAGTGGAGAGACTGTTCGCCTGTTAGGGCTCGGATCGAGTTCGCCAAGGAATCAGAGGTTAATGGTCCCGATGCCACGATGACGTGATTTCCATCCGCCGATGAAGCTGGGAGTTCGCAAACTTCCTCATGTAAAAGCGTAATTAAAGGATGGCATGAAAGGATCCGGGTCACTTCGGCTGCAAATGCATCGCGATCTACGGCCAAGGCCCCCCCAGCCGGGACGCGGTGTTTGTCAGCTGTGTTAAGGATAAGCGAATGGCAGCGGCGCAGTTCTTCGTGCAATAGGCCGACGGCATTGTATTCGGAATCATCGGAACGCAATGAGTTCGAACACACAAGCTCAGCCAAATAATTAGTTTGGTGAGCTTGTGTCGTTTGAGCCGGGCGCATTTCGTGGATGACGACGGGAATGCCGCGTAAGGCTAGTTGCCATGCCGCTTCGCTTCCGGCAAGCCCGCCGCCAATCACATGAACAGGCTTCATTCGTTTCTTACTTTACGTCGGCGGCAACCTGCATTTTGATAATCTTTGATGGATCATCAACTTTGCCGTTGTCGAGACGTGATCCAGCCTTGATTTTGTCCACAAATTCCATACCTGAAACAACATGGCCCCAGACAGTGTATTGGCCGTCCAGATAGGACGCATCGTCAAAGCAGATGAAGAACTGGCTGTCTGCCGAGTCGGGGCTTGCGGCGCGGGCCATTGAAACTGTGCCGCGAACGTGTGGAGATTTGCTGAACTCAGCCTTTAGTTTTTGGCCTGATCCACCAGTACCATCGCCAAGTGGGTCGCCTGTTTGTGCCATAAATCCAGGAATAACACGATGAAAATTAAGCCCGTTGTAAAAACCC
The DNA here is from genome assembly GCA_028691835.1 of Alphaproteobacteria bacterium. Classification (GTDB taxonomy): domain Bacteria; phylum Pseudomonadota; class Alphaproteobacteria; order UBA9219; family UBA9219; genus UBA8914. The sequence goes on from JAQUYN010000014.1 coordinate 24,257, forward strand.
TGCCGTGTTAGTTCTTTGATGCGGGCGACGTGGTCGGGGGCAATATCTGGTCGAAGTTGGATCACGGCGCGACCATCTTTAAGATCAAGATAAATTGTATTTTCGGGATCGAGAACTGGTTTCGCGTCTGCTGTGGTTGTCATGGGAACGGCTCCAATAAGAAAGGCCAACAAAAGGGCTCTGAGGGTTTTTATCATTTTCACACCATAGGATATGTTGTATCTTGACAGCGAACTTAGCGTTTTTCAGCTTTTCAGGAAAGAAATAAAATGAAGAGAAAAGGCTTATTTTTGGATCGAGACGGGGTTATTAATGAAGATGTCGGTTACATTGGACAAATTGACCGTTTTGTTTTTAAGCCAGGTATTTTCGATTTTCTGCGGAAGGCTCAAGATCATGGTTATGTGCTTGTTATTGTCACAAATCAGTCTGGTGTCGCGCGCTGTTTTTACACACGGGAAGATCATCTGGCCGTCACACGTTGGATGATGAAGAAGTTCGCGGAGCAGGGCATTGTGATAAGCGGAGAATATGCTTGTTTTGAGCATCCTGATGCCAAGGATCCAGCTTATTGTCGTCAAAGTTACTGGCGGAAACCAAACCCCGGCATGATTTTAGAGGCCGCCGTAAAACTATCTATTGATCTTGCCTCATCAGCCATGGTCGGTGATACAGACCGAGATCTGCAGGCAGCGCAAGCGGCACATGTTGGGCAGAGTCTTCTTTTGGGGGACGGTCCTTCCCGCGTTCCAGATGTTGTTTGTGTGCCTGATTTTGAGAAGGCTGCTTTGGCTCTTGGGTTCGTTGACGGTTAGTCTGTTGAAAGACCACCAATATTTTTCAGGTAGAATTGGAACATGATTGAAGACCCCGCCGATATATCAAGGCGCGAGGTATAGTCACGCTTGGCCGTTACACCCGTTGTGAAGCATTCATCTTGATACAACAGATTTGCATTCATCGCACGAGGACCCGGTGATGGTTTGAAGGCTTGCGTTTGACCGATTGAGAAAGTCCAATATTTAGCGAACCTTGACGTAAAGCCAAGAGTGGCTTCTTCAAGTTTTTCATTCATCAGTGTCGAAGAATTGTATTGTTCGACAAAAAGATAACTGGCATAGGGACGAAAAATTTGTGGCCCGATAGAGGTCTGGAATTCTTGTTTTGTGAAAGCCAAATCATGCTGGTCCAACCTAAACCCATAATTTGCCTCAAAGAGATTTGAAGGTATCAGATCAACGCGTCCGACATAGTCAGAAAGTTTTCGCGTGAGGCCAGACCCTTCTGCAAAAGTATTATCTTGGTTCAAACGAAAGACTTGTCCACCAACCATTTCAATTCGGCCACCGTTATCACCGATAATGGCATGCCGTAAACCGTAAGCTGTCCGTGTTCCGCCTTCAACACGATCTAACCCGGTAAATCTGTTGGCTGAGAAAAGATTTGTTTCATCAAACTCTGTGTCAATGCTGTCTTCATTGGGGAGAATGTGTCGGTTCGATACGCGAGGCGCGACTGACAGTACAGCTATAGGTTCAATGATTTGTTGATAAGCGCGGCCATGGCGGCCCATGGGATAGCGCACGGATAGATCCGCTTGGGCAAAAGGTCGTATGCGTGAGACATCCGTGAAGCTCGATCCCAGAGCTAGGTTGGGGTCTGGCACATTATCAGCCCAATAGCCATCTGCGCGAAGAATGCCGGAAACCGTCGTCAGAAAACCTGTGTTGGATATAATTTGACGTTCCCATCCGGTATCCACGGACAGTCTGCGTGTGCTTGGTCCTTGTTTTGTAATATCAACATCTTTTTCTCGCGAGGTCACAAGCAAGCTGCTGTTGAATGACCATCTGCCACCTAGCATTTTGTTGGGTTCACCAAATGCGCTATAGCGAATTTCTGGAGCGACGATAGGTTCAACTAGCTGGTCGCCGGGGCGGAGATCTTGAAAATAGTAGGTGTTAGCGACGGCATAGTTCCGTCCTTTAAAGTTTTCAAGGTAAGCTTGATTGACCAGAGTGTCTTCCGCTGAGATGCTATAACGAGGCAAATAGCTTTTATCCGTCGTGATCGCTATCTTTGTTCCAGCTCGCCATGTGTCAGTCAGATCAAACTGAGCTGTGCCAAACAAATGTCCGCGAAGACGTTGTCCGCGATCATCCCCCGTTTCATCGACAAAGTCCGCTTGTGTTAAGCTTCCTGTCCACTTCATTTCACCATTCATGAAGCGATAGCGCCAAGCCGTTTCCAGTTGAAGTTTATCGACGGTGCTGAATGTTGGTGTGACGAGAAGGTCGTTATTCGGGGCTATATCAAAATAATAGGGCGTGCGCGCCATTGTGCCCAAAATGTTTTTTACGCCCCCTGATGGAGTCAGAAATCCTTGGCGTCGTTTGACCGTTGGATCAGGATGAGAGAAATAAGGTGTGTAAAAAACAGGAAGGCCGGCGAACTCAAGTGTGGCATCGCGATAGATGACATTCTTTGCTTCCGTATCGTGCGTAATCCGTTTCCCTTTTAGTTGCCATAAAGGGGGGGCTTTGGGATCTTTGGCGCACAGATTACATGATGAGTAGATTCCTTCCTTTGCGATCAGATAACGCCCCTCATAGCGTTGTGCATCATTGGCAACAAGTCGTGAATTATCTGGAAAAAGGACACCTATCTTTTCGATCAAACCTTGTTTCATATCTGATGTGAGTTCCATCTGATCTGAATATAAAATCTCGCCGGAAGCTTCGGTGAGCGCAACATTGCCTTTGGCAAGCACCACATCGGTTGTTTTGTTGTAGGTTACTTTGTCGGCGCGTAAGATTTTATCGGAAAGTCCGACTTCAACATGGCCTGTTGCCGTGACAATGTTGGTATTTTCATCAAATGAGATTGTGTCGGCTTCGAGTAAAGGAGGTGGCTTCGCTTCCGTTTGAGCCATAGAAGATAAAGGCATGAATAGGAGCGCAAACACAAAGAGCCCCGAAAGGAGGCTGGCGTGAAATTTGTGAGTCGTTGGTACGAAAGCGCGCATCATTAAGGATTGCCAAAAAGACGTTGAAACTACAATACCGTAATGCACTGAAAATCTTGATTCTTTGTTAACTTGTGTAAGCAAGATGTTAATCTGTTGCTTAGGCCACGAAAACGCATGTAAATAATTGTAACGGTGGCGAGATGTCTGTATTTATCTGATGTTTGTTGACGTATGTTTGAGAAGGACAACTCGGATTATTTATGAATATAAAATTGCAGACGCCCAAAAACACAGATTCTTCTGAGGGACAAGAAAACCCCAAAGCCAAGCGGCATAGACGTGGGCAGTTATTGAACAGTTCATCCCACCCCAACGTGCCAGAACAAATCATAAAAGATTTAGTTGCACGGGGCATTACTACTCAGGCTGAGTTGATTCTTGTTATGCAAAATCACAAGTATACGTATAGCTATGCAAAAGGTCAGGTGTACGCTTTCTTTTCTACTGGTACTGCTTCTGCAAGAACTTTAGCTATTATTGATGATGTGTGCGGCTATAGTACAGAGGGCGGTGTTATGCCTTTGGACAGGAAGTTAAGCGGACGTTCCCCGGTTGTTTTGTCGGACACCAATCTTTCCCAACACGTCGTTGAAGCGTTGGCCCGAAAAGGGATTGCGACTCAAAAAGATCTCGTTCTTGCTTTACAGTTGCATGGCTATAAGGCAAGCACGGCTACTTCACAAATATCGAAACTGTGTTCAGGAAGAAGTGTTTCTCCACGAGTCCAGACTATCATAAATGTCTTAACAGGCGATGTTTCAGCTGAGACGGGAATTCCTTCATTTGGAAGTCGTGGCGACCTTTTGTCGGGAAGTAAAATGTCTGTTGAAATTATCCAAGCTTTGGCAGAGCGAGGGATTATAACCCAGCGTGATTTAAGACTCGCGCTGAAGGGGAGCGGGTATTCCGAAAGCTCGTTAAAGATCAACATAGCTCGATTGTGTCACGGCGAAGACATTCTCCGGCGATTAGCCATTGCTATCGGCACGCTAACAGGAACTTTGCCGGAAGGAGCGATGCCTCTACCAAGACAGAAAGTTAGAATGGCAGCGTCTGCGCCCAAAGGCATTAAGGCTGAGCGTAAGGATCACAGAAGTTACATTGACATTATAAAATCTGCTTTTTCCGCAGGTGGTCTGGATGTTCAATTACAGGCCCATCCCTCCTCGCCAAAAGGACTTAGATCCTCTCTTGGTTTTACGAAACCATTTGCCCTTGATTCGTACAGAACGTTGAGGCCGTTCGTTTATGAACGGCTCGATAGTCAAGCGGAGTGGAAGGGGGATTGGTTTCGCTTCGATGTCAACTATAGAACAGAAGTTTCCAAGTTGCCAAAAATTAGCCATGAGGTTGAGAAGGAAATAGGACAATCAATCCGTTGTGAAACTGAGGCAATGATTGAAGCGTTTTGTTCAATACCTGCATCCTTGCGGGCCATACGATCCTTGTATCAAGCTTTTGTGACAAGGCCTGATTGCCTTGGGCACGTGGCTGTTCGTTACATAGGGAGAGACTCTGACGATCTTTTTCTTCCTTATCAAAGCGATCTTGCGCGGAGCAAGTTTTGCGAAATTGTTGAGTTGTGTGATGATTTGTTAACGCCAGAGAAGGACCAGAGTGTTCCCCGCAAAGAAATACAGAAAAAACTCGTCAAAGAAATCTCTCGTTTTTATCCGCTCACAGAGTATTGGCGCGAAATGCGGCAATCTCTAAAAGGGTATGTGGCTTGCCAAGAACTACGCCAAAAATATATGGGGGATGATGCGGTCGGCGTCTCGGCTATAACAGAAGATATAGGTATGCCGGTTCAGTGCTTAGCGTCGATTGCAGGCAGTATTTCTGAACGGATGGATAGCATTCAAGGTTTAAAAAGTCATTTAGTCAAAGTGCAACTTCCCGAAATACGTGATGTGGCCGTTCATTATGCTCAGACACACGATGAGGCCCTATGTATTTCCAGCCTTCTTGTATCTAAAATTATTCATCATACCGATAGGTGGGATTATACAAAAGATGGTCGGCTTATGCCCTTCGTTCAAAAGTATATCGTGCCTGTTATTACTGAGGCTTTTCTTGAGGAAAGTTTGCTTCCGGTTGCAATCTCTCAACATCATTTTCGTATCGCACAAGCTCAGGAGAAAATCTTTGTAAGGCAGGGGCCCCATTGCTCAAGGGAAGAGTTAGCTGCTGAGACAAAATTAACGCCACGGACTCTCGCTGTTCGTGAGGCGCGAAACATGGAGTTTATTCCGATCAATCAGGTAAACCCGCGAGAGTATGTAGATCATGTTCCCTTGGACTTGACTTCAGACCCGGCGATGATTTTCGAAAAAACGGATTTGGACGCTTTGGTGAATCGAATAGTTCAGAATAAGGCGGAATCTGGATTAACAGATCGTGAGGTCGATGTGTTGTGCTATCGTTTTGGCTGTGGTCATTCGGATGGAGAACCTATGACGTTAAGAGCCGTGAGTAATAAGATCAAAGTATCGTACGAACTTGTTCGATTAGATGAAGATAACGCACAACGAAAGCTTCGCACGGGACCGTTGCGGCACGTGCTTTATGATTTATGCTATGGCTGATTAAGACGAACGCTTCGCGACGGATCGAGGTCGACGCAGGAAAGCTGGTAAGTTCTCGCCAAAAGCTGCAGTTGTTTCAGTCATTGGTGACTCATGAATGCTTGCTCGCGGTGCTCGGACGGCTTCCACTTCGCCCGGATGAGGAACATGACGTGGCGATTCAAAGACGCGATTTTCTTGAATTTCTTGTTCCGGTTTTGGCTCACGACGATTGCGTCCGCGATTTTGACCTGAGCGTTGGCGTGATGACAATGTTTTGGCTCGTCTTGAGATGCTTTCATCGGGCTGCGGGAGGTTCGGAATAATCCCGCGATTAATTTCTTTTTTGATCAGGGCTTCAATGGCTGAGACAAGCTTACTCTCCTCTGGTGTGACGAGAGTTACTGCTGTACCTGTTTTGCCCGCCCGCCCAGTTCGCCCGATACGATGAACGTAATCTTCGGCATTAAACGGAACGTCATAGTTAAAGACGTGGCTTACATCCGCGATATCAAGACCTCGTGCGGCGACATCTGAGCAAACCAAAAGCGAAATCTCGCCGTTACGGAAAGCATTGAGTGTGTCCGTGCGTGTGGATTGTGTAAGGTCGCCATGCAGCGCTCCAGCGTTAAACCCGTGTTTGGTCAGAGATTTTTGAAGAAGAGCGACATCGCGTTTGCGATTGCAGAAGATAAAAGCATTCGCAACATTTTGCTCACGAAGCAAATGTCTCAAGGCTTCTCGCTTTTGCCAATCATTCGTGCTTGGCAAGTCAATCAGGGAGTGTTGAATGTTCACGCCTGTACTGGCGGGCGGCGATACTGTAACCGTTTTGGGGTTGCTCAGGAAACGATCTGCCAACTTGCGGATTTCCGGTGGCATGGTGGCTGAGAAAAAGAGTGTTTGACGCATAGGGGGTAAAAGACCCGCGATTTTCTCGATATCAGGAATGAACCCCATGTCCAACATGCGATCAGCTTCATCGATCACAAAGATTTTGATGTCATTGAGCATGATACGCCCACGTTCGAACAAGTCGATGAGGCGACCAGGAGTGGCAATAAGAACATCAACGCCACGTTCAAGATTCTTGATTTGCGGGTCCATATTCTCGCCACCAATCAGCAAAGCCATGCTCAGGCCTGTGTGATATTTTCCGTATAGGCGGAAGTTCTCGGCGACTTGTGTGGCGAGTTCGCGTGTTGGCTCAAGGATAAGGGATCGTGGCATGCGCGCACGTGCGCGACCTGATGCCAAGATTTCAATCATGGGCAGAGTAAAGCCCGCCGTTTTTCCAGTTCCGGTTTGTGCGCAACCAAGCACGTCCCTCATTTGAAGGACATAAGGGATGGCTTGTTCTTGAATGGGTGTTGGGGTTGTGTAGCCGACGTCTTCAATGGCCTTGAGGGTTTCGTCGCTTAATCCCAGATCTGTGAATGTTGTCACGTTCTACTATTACTCTATCATTTATTACCTTGCGTTGAGACTCCATTAGTCCTTTTTACTACCAAAAGCAAATATCAATTTTGCACAAAGCCTTAATGTGCCTTATCTGTCAAAGGATTCAGGGTGTTAATGATAAAATGGTTAAGCCAACGGTAGTGAAAAAGTGATTTTAGCCCCGCCTGTGGGGCGGTTTTCAGCCCAAATTCGCCCCCCATGAAGACGTACAATTCCTGCAGAGATCGTAAGGCCGAGGCCGAAGCTTTTGTTGTTTTGACCATCCGATAGAGCAAAAAACTTGTCAAAGATTTTGGCTTCTGTTCCATCTGGGAAACCAGTTCCTTCATCTTCAACACTGATGAATATCGCGCCGTCTTTGCGAATGGCGGAGATGGTAATCTCACCTTCGGGTGGTGAGAACCGCGAAGCATTTTCAAGCAAGTTAATGATCAGTTGTTCAATCAGTTCCGCATCCACGAGGACATCAGGAATATCACTTGGGATCGTAAGTCTAACGGGATGCCTTTGGATTGTTGATTTTGCACGTTCGATTGATGTTTTAATTCTCTCAAGCAGAGAAGACGGTAGGCGGTTGGTTTGATAAGTCCCGCTTTCTAGTGAATTGATGTCAATGATTTGCCCCACAATGTTTTTGAGGTGATGCGCGTGTTCGTTAAAGGAAAGTACCATTTTTTCTGATATATCAGGTGCGTTGAGTTCCGATTTGTTACTCAAAAGAGAACTGATTGAGTTCTGTATCGCTTGAAAGGGAGCATCTGGCTTATCGCTGAAGGCTGATAAAAGTGAAGCCCGCAATTTTTTGTTTTCATTTTCGACTACAACTTGCTGGGCTATTTCGCCAGCACGTACGCGTTCAAGTGCTGAGGCTAACAGACTTGCAAGTGTTTCCATGGAACTCACTTCGTCGAATGTAAAGATACGATCCGGTTGTTGGGGGATTATGCCTAAAACGCCAATTGCGCCGTCGCTTGTTGTGAGCGGGAGGTATAATCCACTTGCACTCGGCATTGTTGATGTGCCATGTCCTGCATTTTTTGAGCTTTCAAAGCACCACTGTAAGGCCCCAAAATCTTTGTAATAGCTCGTTTCTGGTATATCCCCGACAATGGCCGAAAGGTGACCTTCTTGGTTTGTCATCCAGATCGTGACAATCACATCATGTGTTTTAGTTAGATAGGCAGAAATCACTTCGGAAACAGGAAAGCGGCCCCGTGAAGCTGTTAGTTTTTGTGTGAGTTCATAAAGAGCGCGCATGCGCTCTTCGCGAATACGTGACGAAATAGCCTGTGTTTTCAGCCGTGAGGATTGTCGCGCTACGGCAAAACCTGTAATCAACATGACAAGGAACGTCATGAGATAGGCGCGTTCATCGGTAACGTGAAAATAGTGAGACGATGCAAAAAAGATGTTGAAAGACGATGCCGCGAGAAGCGCATAAAACAGTGCTGGTCCCAATCCCAAGTTTTCAGCGACAAGAACGATTCCGGCAAGATAGAGAAGTGCTTGATCGGTACTCGTGATCAGTGATGAAAGATAAAGACCAGGAATTGTAAAGCCGACGACAACCAGAAAGGAGATGAGGTAATTTAATGGTCTAAGGTCAGTTAAGGCTGAATGTTTTTGTTGGTTTAAATCTGGGTTGTTTGGGTCTTCTGTGACGACAATAACATCGATATTGCCGCTTGATTTGATAATGCGGTTTACCAAAAGTCCATCGAAGAAGCTGTGGACAGACAATGTATTGCTTTTGCCTACGATAATTTTTGTTATTTTATTTTTTTTCGCATAGCTCATAATTTCGTCGTGCAGATCATCTCCGTGCAACGTCACCATCTTGCCGTCTAAGCGGCTGACCATTCGTTCAAGGAGTTCAATCGCACTTCGATTGTTTTTATTTGTTTGAGATTGGGGATCGCCTTTTTCAATGTAGAGGGCTGTCCATGGCGTTTTTAACGCAGAGGCCATGCGTTTGGCAGAGCGTATGAGCTTGGCGGAATGTTTGTCTGGGCCAACACAAACAAGGATCTTATCGGAAACGGGCGCACGTCCTAATGTTTCATGTAAGGGGTCGCGTTCTGCATCCACGCGCTCGGCCGTTCTGCGTAATGCAATTTGGCGTAGGGCATTGAGATTTTCTTTTTTAAAGAAATTATCTGCAGCTCTGCGGTTGGCTCCCGGTGCAACATAGACATTGCCCTCGTGTAAGCGCTTAAGTAAATCGTCCGAGTCAATATCAACCAGAACGATATCGTCGGCCATATCAAAAATAGAATCGGGAACTGTCTCCTTGACCCAGACGCCTGTGGTGCTGGCGATAAGATCGCTGAGGCTTTCGATGTGTTGAACATTCAGTGTTGTAAAAACATTGATGCCAGCGTCCAAAAGTTCCATCACGTCATTCCATCGTTTGGGGTGGCGTGATCCGGGAGTGTTTGTATGTGCGAGTTCATCGACAAGGACGGTGTGGGGCTTAAGCGTTAAGGCTTTGTCGAGGTCAAGCTCGTTGATTAATAGGCCACGATAGGGAATGGCAATGGGGTTAATTATGGGGATGTCTTTGGCAAGTTCTTCCGTGTGTGGGCGTTGATGCGTTTCAATGATGCCTATAACTGTATCAAGTCCCTGAGCGCGAAGCTCTTGAGCCGCAGACAGCATACTGTACGTTTTGCCAACACCTGCGCTGCTTCCGAAAAAGATTTTGAGTTTACCATGACCTGCTTTCTTGCTTTCTTCATCAGCCAAAGAAAGAAGGTCATCGGGGGATGGTCTGCTTTCTTCTCTCATAGATCACCAAGTATCTGGTGAGCAAGGTCGAGGTTGAGTAGCAAAACATTGACTCGCGCTTCGCCAATAAAACCAAAGGTGCGCGTTTGCGTGTGCTTATCGATCAGGTCGAGAAGCTCTTGTGGTTGGATTCGTCTAGCCTTGGCAATACGATTAACCTGTGTGCGTGCGGCGGCCGGAGAAATGTCGGGGTCAAGACCACTTGCTGAGGATGTAATGAGATCAATAGGAATCAGCGACTCTATCGTTGTATTCTTGCGCAGGGCTAGTGTTCGTCCACGCAAGCTTTCAATAAGAAATGGGTTGGCCGGGCTTAAATGACTGCCACTTGATCCTAGAAATTGATAAGGCTCGCTTGGCGTTGCCGATGGCCGTGACCAAAAATATTTGTCGGATACAAATCTCTGTGCAATGAGTTCGGATCCAATGACCTGTCCTTTGGCATAGATAAGACTGCCGTTAGCTTGTTTGTGGAACAAAGCTTGCCCGACCAACCAAACGGATGCGGGATATAGGCCCCCCAACAGAAGCGTCATGAAGGCTAAAATACGTAGAGATGTGATCATTGAAATCATAGGCTGTAGATCCCCATGATAAGTGATAAGAGCGTATCTATTGCCTTAATGCCAATAAAAGGCACGATGATCCCACCAAGGCCATACACAAGAAGATTGCGGCGCAAAAGGCGATCCGCGCCAATCGGGCGATAGGTTACACCACGCATTGCTAGCGGAATGAGGATGATGATGATCAAAGCATTGAAGATAAGTGAACTCAGTATGGCATTGTGAGGATTGGAAAGCCCCATCACGTTCAGCTGAGCCATGCCTGGGTTTGTTCCAACGAAGACAGCGGGGAGGATTGCAAAATACTTGGCAATGTCGTTGGCAAGGCTAAAGGTTGTTAGTGACCCGCGAGTCATCAATAGCTGTTTGCCAATTTCAACAACCTCAATTAATTTGGTTGGGTTTGAGTCAAGGTCAATCATGTTTGCTGCTTCTTTGGCAGCCTGTGTTCCACTATTCATGGCTACGGCGACATCGGCTTGCGCAAGCGCTGGCGCATCGTTGGTGCCATCGCCTACCATTGCAACAAGTTCACCGGATTCTTGCATTTTACGAATATAATTTAATTTTGTTTCTGGTGTAGCTTGAGCAATGAAGTCATCAACACCAGCTTCGGCAGCGATGGCTGCCGCAGTAAGTGGATTGTCGCCTGTGACCATGACACTTTTAATGCCCATGGCGCGAAGTGAAACAAGACGCTCCTTTATGCCTGTCTTTACGATGTCTTTGAGCTGGATCACACCGAGGATTGAGGCATTCTCAGCAACCATGAGGGGCGTGCCACCTTGACGGGCAATCATTTCAATGGCGCGATTCATATCATCGGGAATTGTGCCCCCAAGTTTCTGAACATGATCCTTGATGGCATCACCTGCGCCCTTGAGTATTGCTCGATTGCCAATGGCAATGCCGCTAATGCGTGTATCGGCAGCAAATGGTATAAACGTTGTGTTAGGCTCTGCTATCGGAGGCTCCACATTATATTGCTTATTTGCTAATTCAACGATGCTTTTCCCTTCTGGCGTTTCATCGGCAAGAGATGCCAATAAGGCGGCTTTAACAAGTTGAATGGGCGAGACGCCTGCGGCAGAAATGAAGGCAACTGCTTGGCGATTGCCGAGTGTGATCGTCCCCGTTTTGTCGAGCAAGAGAACATTCACATCACCAGCGGCCTCAACGGCGCGTCCAGAGCTTGCAATAACATTGGCGCTCATCAATCGGTTCATGCCTGCAATACCAATGGCGGAAAGAAGACCACTGATTGTGGTCGGGGCGATGCAGACAAAAAGGGAAATAAGGACAACGATGTCGAGAGGCTGGCCTATTCCTGTGCGCGATGTTGTGTAGAGCGAGAAGGGGAGAAGCGTTGCGCAAGAGATAACAAAGATGATGGTCATTGTTGAAAGGAGGAGGCTAAGAGCAACTTCATTCGGTGTCTTCTGACGCTTGGCCCCTTCGACCATGGCGATCATTTTATCGAGATAGCTTTCCCCAGGATTTGTTGTGATCTTGACAATGATCCAGTCGGACAGGACTCGCGTGCCACCTGTAACGGCATCGCGGTCGCCGCCGGATTCACGAATGACGGGAGCGCTTTCGCCTGTAATGGCGCTTTCATCGACTGTGGCTATGCCTTTGACAACCATGCCATCGGCAGGCACATAATCGCCAGTTTGTATAAGAATAAGATCGTCTATTTTCAAGTTTTGTGCAGGGGTGAGCTTAAACGTGGTTGTGTCTTCGATGCGGGTTAACAGCTTGGCAGAAATGTCTTGTCGTGCGTGCTTCATGCTTGAGGCTTGGGCTTTGCCTCGTTCTTCGGCAAAGGCTTCCGCAAAGTTGGCAAAGAGAACCGTAAACCAAATCGTCAATGCGACGAGCGCTGTGAAAGTTGTATTGGGGCCACCGAAGTTCACAAGAAAATCAAGCGTTGTTAGAATTGCACTCACGTAAATAACGAACATTACGGGATTGCGAACTTGGTTGACTGGTGTAAGGCGTCGTAAGGCTGTTTTGATGCTTGTCAGAATCTTGTCTGTGGTTTTTGTGCCGGTGTTGGAGTGCTTGGTTTGTGTCATGGTTTTACCTCGCCGCCATCAAATGAAAATGTTCAGCCATGGGGCCAAAGGTAAGGGCGGGAATGTAAGTAAGAACGCCGACAAGAACGATGACGCCCATTAACAAGATAGCAAAAAGAAAGGATGTCGTGTTGAGGGTCCCTTGCGAGGGTGGGACCGCAATCTTGCCGCTCATCGACCCCGCAATTGCGAGAATGGGAAGAATGATACCAAAGCGACCGAGCAGCATACAAAAGCCCAAAATCAAATTAAAATAGGGCGTATTTGTTCCCATTCCGCCCAGAGCGCTTCCGTTATTGTTGCTGGCAGAGGAGAAGGCATAAAGAAGTTCGGTAAAACTTTGAGCCCCAATATTTACCGTTTGCGCGTGGCCTGCGGTTGCTACGACAGATACGGCTGTACAAAGCAAGGTTGTCATCACAGGGATCAGGATGATGAGCGAGGCCATTTTCATTTCAAAGACGCCGATTTTTTTGCCGAGGTATTCTGGCGTGCGTCCAATCATTAATCCTGCAATAAAAACTGTCAGCATAACATAGACCAAGATTCCATAAAGGCCTGAACCAGCGCCGCCAAAGATAATCTCGCCAAACTGGATGAGTATGAGTGGAACGAGGCTTCCCAGCGGCATAAAAGAATCCAAAGTCGTATTTGTTGATCCGCTTGCTGCTGCTGTTGTTAGGCTAGCCCACAAAGCAGAGCCCGTTGCGCCAAAGCGAACTTCTTTCCCTTCCATGTTGCCAAGGATTTGATCGATGCCCATCGTATTAAGAATTGGGTTTCCTTGTTGTTCGGTATAAACGAGCCACAACATAAGGGGTAGGAAAATGGCGAACATTGTGAACAAAAGCGTTTTGGCTTGTCGCATTTGACCCGTCATCTTGCCAAAACAAATTGGGGCCGAGGCTGGGATCAATATGATCGCGAGCATTTGGACGAAGTTACTAAGTGGCGTTGGGTTTTCAAACGGGTGAGCCGCATTAGCCGCGAAGTAACCACCACCATTGGTCCCCAGCTGTTTGATCGCTATTTGTGAGGCAACGGGTCCTGTCATCAGGGAATGAGTCGTGCCATCGCTTAGTGTTTGAAAGGGAATGGTTTCGCCGAAGCTTTGCACTATGCCCTGAGAAACATAGAAAAGAGCAAAGAGCGCGGAAAAGGGCAGAAGGAGATAGATTACACCCCGTGTTAGATCAACCCAGAAATTCCCGATTGTTCCTGTTTTTTCAGCAGATAGGCCTCTAATGAAGGCTGCCATTACGGCAAGCCCAACGGCAGCGGACAGAAAATTCTGAACGGCGATACCCAACATTTGGCTTGTTGTTGCTATGGTCGTTTCCGGTGTATTGGGTTGCCAGTTTGTGTTGGTTACAAAGCTGCTTGCCGCATTGAATGCGAGATCAAAGGAAACGTTGGGGTAAGATTGACCCGTGAGAATTGCAAAAAGGACGACTATGCTTGTCAGTGAAAAGGCTAGAACGCTTTTCGTATAGTTTGCGGAATTCATTGATTGCGTTGCGTTGATTCCGCAGTACCGATAAATCACACATTCATACTTGGAAAGGAATGTTGCGCGCCCATCATAAATCGCGGCCATATACAGGCCAACGGGACGGATAAGGGCAACTAAAACCAGAAGGAAGAAGACAATCTGGAACCATGCGGCAGAAGAGGCGGGAGCAGCGATCATGGAAATAAATCCGGCTTCAACAAGGCGATGAAGAGATAGACGATAAGGAGGGACGACGTTAGGGCGGTAAGTATAATCATCTTATGTCATTTGTCCTGACTCTTTCTACACGATTTTCTTCTTTGTCAGTCGTCTCCCGGCTTTCGGCCATAGATCTCACGTTTTCCAACATGATTGGCCTCGCTGATAATGCCGTCTTTTTCCATGCGCTCGATGATTGTCGCAGCGCGGTTATACCCGATGGAGAGGTGTCGTTGAACAAAGCTTATTGAGGCCTTGCGTTCGCGCAGGACGATATCAACGGCTTTGTCATACAGATCATTACTTTCACTGCCGCCGCTTGATGTAAAGTCTGAAGACATGCCCTCACCTTCTTCTTCAGTGATTTCATCAAGATACTCAGGTTCGCCTTGGGCTTTGAGGAATTTGACAATCTCTTCAACTTCTTCGTCGCGAACAAAGGGGCCATGCACACGTGTGATGCGTCCGCCTCCAGCCATATAGAGCATGTCGCCTAGGCCTAGAAGTTGTTCAGCGCCTTGTTCTCCCAAAATCGTTCGACTGTCAATTTTTGATGTGACTTGGAAGCTGACACGTGTTGGGAAGTTAGCTTTGATTGTGCCCGTGATAACGTCGACAGATGGACGCTGCGTTGCCATGAGAATATGGATGCCAGCAGCACGTGCCATTTGCGCAAGACGTTGGACAGCACTTTCAATTTCTTTGCCTGCGACCAGCATCAAATCAGCCATTTCATCGACGATGACGACAATATAGGGAAGAGCCGTAAGATCAAGGGGTTGTTCCTCATATACTGGCTTGCCTGTTTCTCGGTCGAACCCCGTTTGGACTGTTCTCATGAGATTTTCGCCTGTCTTGGCGGCTTCACGTAAACGGATGTTGTAGCCTTCAATATTACGTACGCCGAGTTTCGACATGGCGCGATAGCGTTCTTCCATTTCGCGCACGGTCCATTTTAATGCGACAATCGCCTTCTTGGGCTCGGTTACGACCGGGGCGAGGAGGTGGGGGATTCCTTCATAGACAGACAATTCCAGCATCTTGGGATCGATCATGATGAACCGGCATTTTTCAGGCGGTAAGCGATATAGCAAGGAAAGGATCATCGTATTGATCGCGACAGACTTGCCTGACCCCGTTGTTCCTGCGATCAGCAAGTGGGGCATACGCGAAAGATCTGTGATAATAGGAGCCCCTGAAATGTCTTTGCCGAGGATCAGTGGCAAGCCGCCCTTATGTTCCGTATAGGCATCTGTACAGAGAAGCTCACGTAGGAAGACCATCTCTCGTTTTTTGTTGGGAAGCTCAATGCCGATGACATTGCGTCCTTGAACGACAGCAACGCGCACCGATACGGCACTCATGTTTCGGGCGATATCGTCGGCGAGAGAAATAACGCGTGACGAGCGTGTGCCCGGTGAAGGTTCAAGCTCGTAAAGCGTGACAACAGGGCCAGGGCTGACCTTTGTGATTTGTCCATAAACACCAAAATCGGCCAAGACAGATTCGAGGAGTTTTGCGTTGCGCTCCAAGGATTCTTCTGAAAGCTCCGGGGGGCTTTTACGAGAAGATTCTGGCCATTGAAGTAAATCAATAGGTGGAAGTTCATGGGCTTCATCAGAACGCAAAGGTAGGCGAGCTTGACGTGAAGTTGTGGTCGGACGCTGAACCAAAGGTGTTTTTTTCTTGTTCCCAAAAATGCGTTTTACAGGAGGTTGATTTTCTTCTGTCTCATCGCCTTCCTCCTCCTCGACTTCGTCCTCCTCCGTTTCTTCGTCGTCCTCTTCCTCGGTCTCCTCTTCTAAATCTGTGTCAATCTCTTCATCCCTGTTTTCATAGCGATTGCGAAGGGAATGCCAGACTTCTTCGATGCTCTCAATTATTCGTGTTGTGACGGCATGTGCTAATTCGTTGAGGAGTCTTCCAAAATCTTGCCATTCACCAAAAGTCAGGGCTGAAGCCATATAAAGCGTGCCGAAAGACAGGATGAACATTGGTACGGCAAGTATATATCCGCCCCACCTGTGGGAAAGCCAATGCAAGATGTTTTCTGCAATAATGTTGCCGAAAGCGCCGCCCCAAAAACGGGTGTACCCAAGCGCAGCTGTTGGATCGAGTGCGGCAATAGCAATACCCGCCGCCAGTACGGATAAGAGAGCAGCAAATGTCCGCCCCCAAAATAGGTCAAGTCCACGTTGTGTGCCAATGCGCCAGCCCCAAGCTCCCAGAACAACGGATAAAAGAATTCCTGCAATGCCTAAATACTGCCATATGATGTCAGCGGTATAGCTTCCCCAGCTTCCCAAAAGATTGTGAATTTCTTCAGATGAAGCGGCGTTCCACGATATATCTTCGGGTGTGTAGCTTATAATGACCAAAGCCAAAAGGATCGCCAGAAGGATGATCACCCCACCTTGAACTCGAGCAAATATCAGTTTGATTGCAGCGCGCAAAGGATCAGGCATCCATCGTGAATGGTTTTTCTTGCTACGAGATCTGGATCGAACGAGTGGACGCGCGGACATTATTTGAAAAGCCATAATCGTTATTGGGAATTGAGGCGATTTTCGCTGATTCGCGATGATATGTCACGGAAAGAAGACGCAGAAGAAACTTGCCATCGCTAAACGATATGCGTAAACTCTTTTTACACCATGCTATAAGGGCATGGCGCGTCGCTTGGACGTATCTAGGCGCTTACGTGAAAGAAGATCAAATGACCAAGACTCAAGCTGCGTCTCGTGGATGCATTATGGCTGATTTGCCAACAGAATTCTCCCGTATTGAACGCCTCCCTCCCTATGTGTTTAACATCACTGGCGCCTTGAAAATGGCGGCTCGCCGTCGAGGTGAAGACATTATTGATTTTGGTATGGGAAATCCTGACGGTCCTACACCCCAACATATCGTTGATAAACTGATCGAAACGGTCAAGCGCGGTGATACACATGGCTATTCGATGTCGAAAGGGATTCCTCGCCTGCGCCGTGCTATCTGTAACTGGTACAAGTCACGTTATGATGTTGACCTTGATCCTGAGTGTGAGGCGATCTCGACCATCGGGTCCAAGGAAGGTATTGCACATCTGATGCTGGCTACGCTAGATCGTGGCGACAGCGTTCTTGTGCCCAACCCATCCTATCCCATTCATATCTTCGGGCCTGTTATTGCGGGTGCGGATATTACGCAGGTGCCCCTTGTCCCCGGCGTTGACTTTTTTGCCGAGCTTGAAAAAGCAATCAAGATGCGAATTCCCAAGCCCAAGATGCTCATCATCAACTTTCCTGCTAATCCAACGGCCCAGTGTGTTGAGCTTGATTTTTTTGAGCGCATTGTCGCGTTGGCCAAGGAATACGGTATCTATGTCGTACATGATTTGGCTTATGCTGATATTTGCTTTGACGGCTGGAAATGCCCTAGCATCATGCAGGTCAAGGGCGCGAAGGATGTTGCCGTGGAGTTCTTTACGCTCAGCAAAAGCTATAATATGGCGGGTTGGCGGGTTGGCTTCATGGTGGGCAATAAGACGCTTGTGAAGGCGTTAGAGCGTATTAAGGGGTATAACGACTATGGAACCTTTACGCCTATTCAGGTCGCGTCTATTGCCGCTCTGGAAGGCCCACAGGACTGCGTGAGTGACATATGCGCCAAGTATGAAAGTCGTCGCAACGTTCTGGTTAAGGGGCTCCATGATACTGGTTGGATGGTCGATAAGCCGAAGGCTGCTATGTATATCTGGGCCAAGATCCCTGAGGCTTATGCTCATATGGGGTCGCTTGAATTTACGAAGCTTCTTATGTCTGAGGCAAAAGTATCCGTTGCGCCGGGGATAGGTTTTGGTGAGTTTGGGGATGATCATGTCCGCTTTGCCATGATCGAAAACGAAGAGCGTTCGCGCCAAGCTATCCGTGGCATCAAGGAGATGTTCAGGAAGGGGATTGGGGCTTAAGATCGCCGTTTGGGCTACGGGTACGGGTACCATCGTATTTTGCCCTTTTGTTAGATGGAGGGGCGGAGTGTGCTGTAGGTTTACTTGTTGAAACGGGTGTTAATAATTGGTCCTATGCGCCGGGGTTTTTGTGCTATCCGCTTGAGCTGTCGGTCGACCCGTGTTAAACCAAAGCTTAACAATTCATTAACCTGTGAAAACAAGGCCATCCCATGAGAATCACCCTTGAACGCGCCGCCCTTTTGAAGAGCCTCAGTCACGTCCAGAGTGTCGTGGAGCGACGCAACACGATCCCCATTCTTGCTAATGTCCTGATCCGCGCATTGGGGGATGAAGTTTCTCTTGTTGCGACAGATATGGAAATTGAAGTCAATGAAATGGTGCCCGCTGAGATTGCTCAGCCGGGTGCTGTTACAGCTCCAGCGCACACGCTTTACGAGATCGTGCGCAAACTTCCCGATGGTGCACAGGTCGAATTGCATGCCATCAGCGCGGGGCAGATCGTTTTGTCATCGGGGCGCTCACAGTTCAAGCTGGGTTGTTTGCCGATTGAAGATTTCCCCAAGATGCCGGATGGCGATCATAAGTATAAATTTTCGTTAGCCTCTGAGGATTTGCGTTCGCTTATCGACAGTACGCGTTTTGCCATTTCTGCCGAGGAAACACGTTATTACCTCAACGGCATTTATATGCATGCGACGAAGTCCGAAAATGTTGATGTGCTCCGTGCCGTGGCCACGGACGGTCACCGTCTGGCGCGTGTTGAAATGGCCGCGCCAGAAGGAGCCAAAGGTGTCAACGGTATCATCATCCCGCGCAAAACGGTGGGGGAGGTGCGTAAGCTTTTGGATGAAACAACGGGTATGATTGAGATTGCGTTGTCAGAGTCGAAGGTTCGCTTTACGTTCGACAATATTGTGATCACGTCTAAATTGATCGATGGGACATTTCCTGATTACGAACGTGTCATCCCCGTTGGTAATGATAAAATCTTGGATGTGAATGCCAAGCTTTTTGCTGCTGCCGTGGACCGTGTGGCAACAATTTCGACCGAGAAATCTCGTGCCGTGAAACTTGGTCTTTCGCAAGGTCAGATGATTTTGACAGCCAGTGCTCCTGAAGCTGGAAGTGCGACGGAGGAGTTGGAGGTAAGCTTTGATGGCGAACCAATGGATATAGGCTTTAATGCTCGCTATCTGATGGATATATTGCAGCAAGTTGGCGGGGAGGGCGTGCGG
Source organism: Alphaproteobacteria bacterium (assembly GCA_028691835.1). Taxonomy (GTDB): domain Bacteria; phylum Pseudomonadota; class Alphaproteobacteria; order UBA9219; family UBA9219; genus UBA8914. Next base: position 43,639 of record JAQUYN010000014.1, read on the forward strand.
TTCCTTCTTGCGGATTCATCCGCCCCGGCTGTGGTTCAGGATATTGCGGATGCAAGTGCGCTTTATGTTCTGATGCCGATGCGGGTGTAGGTATGACATTTCGTCCACCTATGCACTTTACACAGCTCACTCTTACCAATTTCCGCAATCACCGTGACTTGCGGCTAGAGCTGACGGCTGCGCCTGTCGTGCTAACAGGACTCAACGGAAGCGGTAAGACCAATCTTCTAGAAGCAATCAGTTTGCTTGTTCCTGGGCGCGGTTTGTGTCGTGCAACGCCATCCGAATGGCAGAACCATGTCGACGTGTCTCCGTGGGCCGTTATGGTGGAGGCTGAAGCTATAGATGGCCCCATGCGCTTTGCGACGGGGCGTGATCCC
>JAQUYN010000082.1 GCA_028691835.1 Alphaproteobacteria bacterium
GCTGCATATCGAAGTCCGGCGGCGGGATTTTTTCTCGTGGCGGATCGCTAACCGGGGTGAGCTTTTCGAGGATCGTTTTCACGTCCCCTTGCGTCTGCGCCCGCTCCTGCCGCGCGGCTTCAAGGTCTTGCCGCAGGGCTTCGAGCTGATGCGAAAGAGTGTCGAAACGCTTGGCCGTGCGTTGGGCAAACTCGCTGTCGTTGCCACGCTCGGCAAAAGCTTTGATGGACTGAATTATGATTTCGGTTTTCGTCGCGCCTGAACCTTGAACAAGCTCAGCTAGAAGCTTTGTAACATCGGCGTCGGCTAGAAAATCGTGGCGTGTTTTTGTAGTGGTCATGATCCCTCCAAAGTTTGGAAAAATTGAAGGGATCATCACCCGGAATGCGGAATCCTCTTATAACGTTTATGTACGATGACGCACGATCAAGGACGGAATTTTATGGCAACGGATTAGGCGACTTAATGGAAGGTAAAATTGGACTCGTCGGAAATTGCAAGGTATCGGTGTTCTTCTGACCACTTAGTGATGTCGTAGATATGGTAGCGGACGTAACGGCCATGTCTTCGAAAGCGCGGGCCTCTGGCTGTCTCGCGCATTTTCTCAAGCGTGCGGAACGAAAGGCCGAGATAATGCGCCGCCTGCTTCGTCGTCAAAAACGGAGACGTCTTATAGTCAACCGTTTCCTGCTTGATGGGCGGTAAACCGAAGGCTTTCCGCTCAAGCTCTGCTTCGAGCGGATACAGGCGGGCAAACTCTTCGTCAGACATTGGCGTCATATCGGGATATTTTTCGGGGTCGTCGGTATCGTAGAATTGTTGGTCGTGTACCTCGTTCTTGTCGTTCATGCTGATCCTCCTTCGCTGGGAACCTTGGGCCATTAGACCCACTAGATATAGTTGGCGTCAACAGATATTTGTATATCTATTGACTCTTTTGGCTGTCGATAGTGGTTAATTTTAGCGTCGCGTGCGTGCCCGGAGTGATGCCCAAGTGCGCGAAAAGAGCTTAAATGAAACCTCGTGGTACGCTCTGCGACAAGATGCGCTATCCGTGGGTGGGGTTTGGAGAAGGCTGCGCGTTTTCATTCTCGTCGCTGACCGCAAGCAAGGATTTGCCCTTCGCTATCTGGCGGCCAACCTGATTGACATATTGAAGAAAGGTCTGGTTGGCCAAAGCTTGAGCCGCCTTATCCGGCGCGGGAAGATTGGTATTCATCATGAAGCTGTAGCGAACGAAGACAGCGAGGCTTTCGATAAGCAATTCAGTGTTGCGTCGGATGCGTCCGTTCTCGCGCGAAAGCCTGTCGAGCCTTTCGGAATAGCGCGCGTCCTCGTCGCTCTGGCCGCGACGGTCAAGAAAAGCTTCAAGCGCCTTCGCCATGATGTCCGATTTTGTAGCCCCCGGCTGGCAAGCGAGCGCATTGAGCCTTTCGCTCAAGCGCGGTTCGAGCATACACTGATGGCGTATTTTGGAATCCGGCATAATCCCTCCACGAGCTGAAAGCCCCATGAAGGCGATTATCTTCCAAACATCGGAATCCTCTAATATCCTTTATGTCCGCTCTCGTACGATCTCGTTTGCTGAACAGAGTGCCGTTTTTCCTTTGTTTATAAGAATTAATGAGTCAAGCCGTCGTCTCTGCTGTGAGGACGGAAACGAGATCATTGCACCAACATACGTCCGTTTGTTTAGGTCACGAATATTGCATAAGCAAAAGCCTGCCTCAGAAGCATAAGCGCAAGGCAGATATCTAACACCCTTTTGGGCTACGATATTTCGTCAATGGAGAAGTAAACGGGCCTGCCCCATTCCTTAAACCGCGCAGCCTCTTGATCCGCGCCTTTGGATTCGCCCGGAACACGAAAACAACAGTCGCAGCGCTCGGCAAGGGCGACAGAAAGAGGCGTCATGACGGCGGCAAGGCCGTTTTCCCCAGCAGCAGCCGCAATGGGAAGAATATTGTTCATACCGACAATAGGTGTGTGTCCTTTTTGAAAAACCGCCCAAGCGGCTTCGCTCAGCCTTTTCACGTTTTCTGTTTTTTCGGCTTCCGTTTTGGCTCCCGATCCATAAGGCCCTGCAATCATGACCCACAACGATTTCTTGTTATCCATGACGATGGTCTCCTTAGTGATTGTTGAGCGAGGAAGAAATTTCTGTCGGCTCAACTTTTTGAATATTTGTTCGATCCTCGCTTTTCGCAGTCTTCTCTTCAGACGGATCGGCTTTCTTTGCTTTCTCGATTAAAGAAGCCAGCTCTGTTGCTTCCTTGATAATAAATGTCGGGCCGCATGCTAAACATTCCTCGCTCTTGCCATAACCATATGAGGCCCAACAGGATCGGAGCTCTGCATTCTTTGCAAAAGTAAGATCGATAATTGTATCTCCGACGACAAGCACTTCATCGTCTTTTACGTCAGGATATAGCTTCTTGATCTCCTCGGAATACAAGCCGGAATCTGGTTTTTTATGAGTAACGGTATCGCCGCTCAATATTTGATCGACGTATTGGGCAACACCGAGCTTAGAAAGAGCGGCTTGGATCGCGGACATGCCCTTATTACTGACAACAAGGATTTTCACGCCTTTTTCATGGGCCGTTTGCATCGCCTGATCCATGCCGTGGAATAGGCGTGTGCGCATGCCCCCCTCTTTTTTGTATAGATCACGGTAGAAGTACACCCATTCGCCAACTTTATCTTTCCGGACGGCCCCGTCGCTAAGAACCCGAAACGAATCTTCAAGTGTTAAGCCGACAGTTGCATGGACAGCCAAATAGTCAGGCGCGCGCAGCCCGTAATATTCAAATGTCTTTTTCATACAGAAAGCAACATCCTCAAGCGTTTCAGCGATGGTTCCGTCGAAATCCATAATCAACAAACTAATATTGTCGGTTGTCATATTCTTCTTCCTTTCCCTAGCTTGGCGTTACCAAAGGGCAGAATCTATGATTTCAATCTTGTCCGGCGTCCCCGCCAATCCTGCCTTTACGTTTTCCATCCACATGCGATGAGAGACATTAATCTCACCAAACTTATATACCAAGCTTGAATCGTCCATCCAGAGCTGCTCCGGCTTCTTGATGTGCTGTTTTATGAATGCCTCCAAGGTGAACCTTTTAAGTTCGGCGATGGCCTCTTCGCCAAAATAGCCATAGACCATGTTGTAATAATGCTCATGCACCATCTGAATGTCGGAAGTCCATCTATCGACTTCGATAACAAGCTCCTTGTTCGGGAAGGCGTTTTTCAGGTCTTGAAACCGCTCTTGCGTCATATGATTCTGCGAAATAATGACGTGCGAAACAGGGCTGTCGTCGTTCATCACATCGAAGAATGCCTTGAAGCGCGCCGAGTTGCATTCCAAAAGCCCTGAACCAACAATCTTCAGATCTTTGGCATATTCGTTACAGACAAGTTCGATAAGATAAGCGTTCGCCAAAAGAATGTGTGTAAAACCGCTGGATACGGCACGTGCCAGATCGGCATTGATGGCTTGAAAACCCTCGCGCGTGAATTCTCGATTTTCGAGATCGATCATATCGTAGACATAACAGACATCGGCCCCGACTTTTCTTAGCCTTGTCACATCCGGCGCGGTCATGTTTCTTGTGTTGGAATGGCCGAACAGGGCGCAATTGCTCTGATAGTCGCCTTCCACGCGCCCGAAGACCATAAGTTTTTCGGAAGGGAACCAGTCATATTTTTCTTCCGGAAAAAATGGCATCATAAATTTCTTGGGCTCATTATTCATATTGAATCCTCCGATTAAACCCTTCCAATTGTTCAATGAAAGACATCTTTGTTATTGTTGTGCGCCACTTTCTATTGTTCTCGATGGCCTGCAACCGCGCTTCATCCAAGAATTTGACGGTCGAGGAAGCACTGTTCAGGCAAGTCTTGCAATCTCCGCATTGCACAGGATGGTCTTCGTTGAGGAAATAAGAGAAATTCTTCGGCGCTTTTTCGGAATTGATTGACGGAATGACTTCAAGTTTATCTTTCGGATAAGGACGCTCGTCCCCTTCTACTGGATCTGGAATATTCTTTGTCGCCCCCACCCCATAAGTGCCCAACATGGTTTCGAGATCGGCACGAGGCTTGGCCTCTATGTAGGCATTGAGCACACGGATGTTCCAATCCGTAGAGGCCAATCGATCAAGAAGCTTGAAATAGTCATAGCCAAGCGCTTCGTACCGCCATAGCTGATCGGGCGGAATCCACATAGCCTTTAGAATCTCTTCTGGTTTAAGATGGCGCAGATGGACGCACTTATTTCTGTAATAGCTGAAATACGGCGTCTTGAATTCTTTGGCGCGGCTGTGCGCCCCTTCCATCCTCGAATGCCCCTTCTGCCACGGGCAATCCATAATATGAATGTCGTTTGGAATTAATTTGAGGTCAATATTCGTAATTGCCCGTATTTCCCGCAACGCCTTCGGGTCTTTGAGAATGCTGTAGTATAGCGTTATCTCTCCGCACCCCAACGACAAAAGAAAACGAACCTCATCGACAGTCCTGGGCTTCAGATTTACTGACGCGGAAATCTTCCAATCCGGCATGAGTTCCTTGGTAAGCGCAATAAAAGCGATATTGGAGAGCGTTACCGTCCGTACGCCTGCCGATTGCAGTGTTAAAAGGAACTGGCGATACTTTTCACGATATTCCGCAGAGCATTCGCGGTTCATCATGTTTGTGTTGTTTATGACGTAATTGAACTCGATTCCTTTTTGGTCAAGCCTTGCCACGGTTTGGCGAAAAGAATCGATAGATTGGTGTTGCGAATTTGCTAAGGCGCGGCCACCGCCAAACGGATCGGTTCCCATGCTTCCGAACAACGACGCAACATGGCCCGTATAATCCGAGAGAATAATATCGACTAATCTCTGATCCCCATTATAAGGCATACAAAATCGGGTCACGTTTAGATTCTCCTTTTGTTTCGATGACTTTATTCAACAGGGCTGCCAGTTTTTTGCTTTCAAGAGACTAAGTCATCTGTCACCAAGCACCGAATGATTACGTTCATCTTGATCTTGAGCGCGGCCAACCGAATGTGTGGTTGCGATTGTCACCCTTGCACCTGAAAGATACATCGTAAGCTGTAATGTCAAAATAACTTAATCAAAAATTCGGACTGTTTTTGTTGGCATTGGAATACTTTGTTATAGCTTCCTGAAACACTTCTGAAAATTGCTTATCAAGTTGTGGCCAATGGTCTTTGCAAACATCAGCAATAAGCTTTGCTCCATTAGCATAAGTGAGAGACATTACATCGTCCCAATTGTCTAATGGCGGATCGACGAGAACAGATCGAATATTTGAAATCTGGTCACAAAGCTTCACAAGAAGAACATCAAGGCTCTTATTTCTCAATCTTTGTGCTTGGCACATCTTACGTTCTTGCAGAGGAAGAGATGCAAACTCCATAGGGTCCGTTAATCCATCTACCAGAGAAGCAATACAATGCCCAAACCGAGCCTCAATTTCTTGAAGCGTTGTCTGAGTATCTTCAATAATATCATGCAGCCACGCCGCCGCCACAGCTTGATCGGATGCATCTACACTTTCAACGAGGCTTGCAACCTCTGAAAGATGTTCTATCGACGGCTGTCTTGCTGCATTCGGACGACACATGTCTTTGTGTCGTTGTGAGGCAAACTTTTTTGCTTTGTCCACTATTCCCTCGACCATTTTTTGCCCCCACAAAGATTTATAATTTATGCATATTTTTTCTTTACGTCCGCTTAAAGTAAGAGTCCCTTTGATTTAAAGCTTTTATGAACGTCCGGTCTTTTCATCGCCTCAACACGCCGCAAAAGCTCATCGATTATAAACTTCTTTGAAGTGTCTATTGAAACTTCGGTATTAACAAAAATAACATGCTCTTTTGAGGCAAAAAGACCCTCATATTTACAACGGACCTCATCAAGGAATTCCAAATATTGTTTGGAAACTTGGATTCCCCTGTTTTTCAAGCGTGGCTCTATTACTGACGTGGAACAGTCGATAAAAAATATCAAATCCGGTTCAAGTATTGAATCTTTAAAAAACTCCATAGGTACTTTGGGATTAACGTTACCAGCCTGTCTGAAAACAACCTCTTGATAAGCAATAACAGAGTATATACTCCTATCAAAAAGTATTATTTCATGGGCTAATGGCTCGCTCAAATGCGCAGTTTCAGCCTTAAAAGCGGCGTTTGCGGCAAGCAAAAATGTTTGAGCCAAAGGCGTTTCACAATTTTCATGCAGATTAATTGAAGAACCGCATGCGGAGAGGCGGGTCAAAAATCCGTCTAAAAAGTTGCCCGGAAACTCTGCTACAAGCGCACATCCCAGTTCTTGCTGAACCGCGCAGGCCAAAGTTGTCTTGCCAACCCCAGCGACTCCCTCAAAAGCGACAATTAAGGGTGCCGCAATCATGGTTTACAACCTATGTACCATGAGTAAAAACCGCTATCCGGACGGAAAGGAGAACAAGCCCGATCCAATAAGCCCACCATTTGAAGATTCAGTTTATCTTTCAGGTAGAGGGGGCGCTGTGAGCTAAATGAAGCAAGGGTTTTAAAACCCGCCTCTTCCGAAATACATTTCAATTCATTGGGTGTGTATTCCGTCTGGTAACCAAAAGGCCATTTGCCAATTCTCAACTGTGCTTTTCGATCAATCACTCCAAAAGAGTTTTTATTCGGGGTCATAAGGATCATAAGGCCTGAGGAATTGAGAATTCTGAAATTTTCTGCCAGAGCAACTTTTGGAGATTTAAAGTGTTCTATAATCCCTAAGCTAATAACTTTGTCAAAATCCCCATCCGAAAACGGGGTACACCGCGCGTCAGCAAAAGCGCAGCGCAAGTCCACGTTCCGCGACTCGGCATGGAGTTTTGCTTTTGACAACGCCTCTGTTGAAAAGTCTACACCTGCGGCTTTAATGCCATACTCCTCAGCCAGAGAAATTACCAAACTTGCATCTCCGCACCCAGATTCGAGTACTTTTTCACCGCGTCGAAATAAAACTCCTTTTTGTTGAAAAATTTCAATTTTGGCTTCTGCAATTTTATTGCGCAAGTCCCTAAGGGAATATCTTTCCGATTTGCTGTTGTTCCAAACGGATTCCCAATTTTGAACATGGGATGGGACGAATTCCGCTTTACATAACTGATTGTCGGCAGCAAGCAATTCGGCGGTAAAACTATATACCCCGTCCTTAAATGTAATGTTCTGGGGAAATTCATCAAAGAGTCCGACTTCTGTAATTTCATGCATAAGATGATTCGCATCAAGCGTTTCAACTTTTGCGGTCACAAATGCTGTTTTATGTTTGTTGGGAAGTATATAATATCCTTTATATTCTACGTCGTTGATTTGAACTCCAACCTCCTCAAGCGCTTCCCTCTCTGCGGTTTGAAAAAGTGTTTCTCCTGCCTCTCGATGCCCTCCGGGAAGTTCCCAACCATTTCTTGCAGGATTGAACCCCAGAACCCATTTCGTCCCACTGTTTAGAAAAACGAGAACCGAATCAAATTCTTCGGGAGCCTTATCGGAAAGTATGATGTCAACATGTCCGCATTTATATTTTTTCATGATATACCTCAATAATATATGGTCAAAAAACAACAATTTCGACCTCGCCTTTGAAGAACTACTTATTCATCTAATTCATAAGTCGCAGTTCAACGTTCGCTATGGCATTTGCCATGTGCCAAAGGTCGATGGTTTCTTGGTGCGAAAACCCTAACGCTAGAAGGTCTTTCGGTTCGCAAGCGCCGTTTCTGTTCGTTAGGTCAATGATGGCTCCGGCCATGCGCTGGTAAGGCACAAACTTTTCATCGAAAGCTGCTGCGGCGAGAGTGATAACGTGCGGGACAAGGCTGCTTGAGGGTGCCGTTTTCATTAGCGCGTCTCCTCGCTCGTTTCCTCAAGCTCTTCATCGAGAAGATTTAGAACCAGATCAGCGAGCTTGTCTTCTTTCGCCATCGTGAAAAACTGCCTTTGCATCCGCCGCGCCTTGCGCTGCTGAAGGCGGTCATACAGGTGGATAAGGTTTTCCCTGTCTTGAGGAAGCTGCGTTTGTTCCTTCGTCCTTAGCTCTTGTTTATATAAGTCTATGGCGACATCGATCCGTGCCGCGCCGTAATCCTCGATAAAGCTAAACTCATCGGAGTGGAACGCTTTTGAAAGATTCGAGACGCAAAACTCATTCATGCGCCGCGCCAGTTCTATAACTTTTTCGGCCATACCTCTGGATTGCTTGCCATGCGCTACCACAGTCTGAAACGCCAGCATAAGGCAAAGGCGGGATTGCCAATCTTCTTGAATCATTGCTTGTTCTCCATGCTCCGGCGACGTCCGATTTTGGACAGGGAGAGACAAAGCCTTTCCAAGACGTTTTGAGCTTGCGTTGGCTGTAAAAATGCGGTTCCGTTTTGTTGGATCGTCTGGGCAAATTCGTTCCGGTCGGCATCGGAAGTAAAAGAGCCTTGCAAAATTACACTTCGGCTGGCCTCGCGCCGTACGGCCTTCGCTCTCCGGCATCTCATCAAAAACCTCACTAATATTGATAAATCAATGAGGCTGAGTGTCTATTATTTGAAACCAAAAAAACAATGCAGCGATTCAAATAAATTGTCCGAGATAACAGGCGAATGCAGACAGAATTCTGCTGTTAAATTTTTTGTCTATAATATTCAAATTTTTTGTTTGGGAGGCTAGGCGATAAAATGCGTGCACGCAAAGACGTTGGCCTATGCCCCGATGAAAACTTTTCCGTGGTCTTTTGGTGTCGATTGAGGTTGCACGCGTATCGGCTCCGCCAGTTCCCATGCGGACAGAAAACTGCTGCGATAATCATGCGCAACATGAATGAGATTAAAAACAGCAAAAATAAATTCGCCTCGCCCCTCTTGCACCACATGAGCATATTTATTCCCATATCCAAAATACGAGTATGGACTTAGGGGGCGAGTAAAGGCTTTGCGAAACTGGATCGAAGGAAGATCAACAGATAGCGCCTGCGCCTGAGTAACAAGGCATTTCATGCTAGCTTTTTTAGCGAGAGTGTTCAGTCGATCAAAATCCTCGGCATAAGGATCGCCGAAAATTTGAATCAGCAGCTCTTGAGACTTAACAATGCAATAGACATCTCCGCCGTGTTCTTTCGCCGTCTCTAGCATGTCGTTATAGAAGACCTCCTGCCCTCTATATATTATCCCGCTCAAATCGCGGCGCTTAACTCCGTCGCCTTCAATAAATTCAATGCCGTGCTTTTCAAACGCCTCACGGATTTTTGCAACAGAGTCGCGGCGTATACCCTCCCCATCCTCAAACGTACAAATTGTTGAACGCCCAACGCCAGCGGCCTTGGCTAGAACTTCCTGCGTCCAGCTAAGATAAGTTCTTGCCGCTTTGGATTGCGTAGGGCTAATGGAGCCAAGGGCACGCATAACT
>JAQUYN010000083.1 GCA_028691835.1 Alphaproteobacteria bacterium
TCTCGGCTTGTGTGACGGGTCCGACATACCCAATAACATGCGAAGTCATGATCGTGTAGGGATAGGTCCGAACCTCACCGACTTCAATATCGGCACCGGGAAGCTCTGGCATATGCAATGAAATGGCGGAAACTTGATCCCACGTTAGGTTATCACGAACCAAAACGGCATTAAGCCCGCCAACATTTCGGAAATCGCGCTCAATTCTTCTGCGATCAAAATCTGTCAGATTGATGAGCGTGGAAAAGGAATCCAACAAATCCTTCAATTTATCAACTTGCTCAGGAAGAAGAACAACCCGATAATTTTGTTGATTAATCGCCAACGCCAATCCCGTACGATCAAGAATCTGTCCACGTGGCGGGGCAATAAGCCTCATATTAATACGATTATCTTCGGCGAGAACCTTAAAACGATCCTGCTGCAAAATCTGCAGATAATAAAGTCGCCCCATTAAAAGAGACAATAAGCCAACTTTCGCGCCGCCAAGGAGGACAGCACGCCGTGTAAAAAGGCGAGATTTTTCGATCTCACGGCTCATGGTCTAGGTTCCCTGAGAAAGGAAATTCCGCTGAAGCCAAATTAAAGCCCAAGCGGGAAACGGAAACAGAGCGACTGTAATTGCATATTGTATAGCAACCGAGGTCACCGTCATAAATTCACCTTGAGATATGGACAAAACGCCCCACATAAGCGCCATCGCCAAAAACAGCAATAAAGCAAATCCCACCCACAACATATAAAAAATCTGTCCGACAAAATAGCGGCGATGAGCATAAGCCAACTGATAAACTCCCAGAAAAACAAGGGCAGAAAGACCAAACGGCAAGAAATGCATCACGTCATTCAAAAGACCGAGAAAGAAAACAAAAAGGTGCCGGAATAAGTCAGGTCGATAAATCGCCCAGTAATATACAGCCACAAAAACAAAGGATGGAGAAACGGGGCCAGCAAAGGGAATGGGCCAAATCACAACACTCAACAAAAGGAGGATAAGCGCGGACTCCATGGGCAAACAGTTTCGTGCAATGTGCCCAAACTTCTGGAAAAAGTCCGAAACCATCAGGGTGACGATGCCGCCGTTTGCAACTTTGCCGCAATGGGATTCAAGGCCCCCGCCGCCAAATTAAAATCAATCAAACGCACTTGATTAATCCGGCTAAGAGAAACCAATGGCGACACAAGAGCCTTGCCATGTTCAACACTTGCGACGATACCAACGGGAATATTTGGCGGAAAGACGCCCCCATGCCCCGATGTCATCACGCGCATACCAACCTTGATGTCCGCATCCTGAGGGAGATAAAGTAAATCTGGTTGCGGCGCATTCTCGCCAGCAAGAATAGCATGATCCCCCGACCCCATCAGCATAACAGGAATACGCGAGTTCATGTCTGTAATAAGAATAATGCGCGAAGTCCAATCGCCGACTTCGACGACACGACCAATCAACCCCTCGCCCGTCATCGCCGCCATGCCTTCACGCACGCCATCCACTCGACCCGCTGTAACAATGAAAGCGCGCACAAAAGCACCACCCGTATCGGCGATCACACGGGCTGAAATATAGGACATCTGAGGCTCAGCTTTGTAATTGAGCAAACCACGCAGCTCTTTATTTTCGCTTTGCAAAGACAGAACGGCATTTTGCCAGCGCACCAAATTCTCATTTTCAGCGCGCAGCTTTTCATTCTCAAGTAACAGGCCTCTATACGATTGAATCCGTGTTGTGACAGAATCAACCATAGCCATCGGGCGGGACAAAACATCAAAAACGGGGGCAAGGCCATCGACGGCTCGGACACGAATTCGCTCAATAGCTGTCGGATTTGTGTGCCCAAGGATAAGGATTCCTAAGGAGACAACCATGAAAAGCACAAAGGAAAACCTCTGCGCCATGACCCGCCATGATAGCGCGGTCGTGTAAACCCATCCTGTGCGACGCGTGTGAACCGACATCAAAAAACTCACAAAACAAAAAACCTAATCCATGAAACGTCAAACTTACCGAACGGGAAGCAGAGCCATCTGGTCTAGCTTTTGATTTATCAAGCAGATTCTCGCGATCAGGTCCCCTATCCGAGTCGAGATGTTCGCGATCCGCTTTAAGATCGTGCCAAGAACATAAAGTAAAGATTGGAAACCGCCAACCTTTTTTTTACCTTTTATTACACATTTTACTGGTGACTGATTCGCATTAATAAGGGGTCAGCTTTTGCGCCCGCGCAAGGCTTGCTCGAATAAGTCCGCCGTCACGACAGGTAAAAACCCCGCCATTTCGGGGGAATTTAGAGTTTGACGTAAGGCCATCAACCCCACCCTATTGCACAAAGCCGCAATATCGGCGGGAGACATCCCCTGCGTATGGGCGGCAAGCCGTTCAAAATCCACATCAGCGGCAAGCGGCAGTTTACGCGCATGGATTTGGATGACCTTTTTACGCGCAACATTATCCGGCATAGGTAACGTCATGACAAAATCAAAACGTCCTGGACGCAGCATGTCAGAGGCCAGCCGATCAGGTCGGTTCGTGGCGGCAATCACAACAACCCCGAGCAAGGAAGAAAGCTCATCGAGTTCGGCAGCTAAAAGGGCGACAAGCGGATACTGATAAAGAGACTGATCACCTGAGGCGTTGCCCGCCAGATCAAACAAAACATCCAAGTCGTCAAGAAACACAAGACAGGGCGCCTTGCGCTTAGCCATAGAAAAGCACGCGCGTAAATAGCGCAGGCTTTCATTCAAAGGTCGGGTCGCCAACATCGGGCAGGCAACTTCAATAAAATGAAGAGGCATGTGACTGGCCAAAGCCCTCACGAAAGAAGTCTTCCCTGTCCCCTGTCCACCAGAAAGCAAAATTGATTGAGGAGGACGCACACCAGCCAACGCAAACTTGTCATACTGAAACAACGCCCAAGATAACGTTTCACACATCATCCGCTTAATATCGTCCAGCCCCGCGATTTCGGCCCAAGATGTCAACGGAATATCACACTGAACTTCTGTCGCCGCGAAAGCCTCGGCTGAACGGAAAGCCTGCATCAGCTCTTTTTCTGAAAGAGGCTCGCCCTTAGATAACATTTTGGCCCGCTTGACCATCTGAACAATATTACAGGCCGTCATCCCTTTTGTAAGAAAAGCAATCGCCTCCAGATCGACCTCTTCCGCAACAGCATTCTGGGTCGCAAGAAGAAGGACTTCGTGCCGCCCCCATCGATTTGGCGCATCCACAGGAATATGGACATCGAAACGCTGATGAGCACGAAGCCTTGGGTTAAACTCACCAGAATCTATGCCGAAAACAACAAGATTCGGTTGGGTCGGCACTTCGTCAAGTAAAGAGCAAATCTGCCCGACGACGCTGTAAATAGCGGCCGACAAAACGGAAGCATTTTCCTGCGTTTCGCAAAGAACCTCCAGATGGTCGAGAAGAAGGATGCCACGACCACGATGGCTAATTTCTGAAATATAAGCCGCAAGATCCAGCCCATTCGCACAGAGGGCTTTATCCAAAAGCTGGTAAGCGTCCAGCACATGAAGCTCCGCCCCAAAAGACTGGGCTAAACGAGCAACGAGCCTTGACTTCCCACAACCGACAGGACCAGAAAGCATCACCGACCGTGCGCAGGAACCCGTCATTTTTATAAAAGAATCCTGCAGCAAAGACTGACAAAGCCGATAGGTGTCGCGCAATCCGCCGATCCGAATAAGATCCGAAGCCTCCTTCGTGCGGGATTCGATAACGAACTCTGTCGTGTGACTAATTTGAACAACGCCTTGGGGCTGAATTGATGAGACGTTGACCTGCAGGGAATCCCGTCCCAATGTGGGTAAAGTCAAAACATCACCAACAAGAATGATGCGCTTATTCCAAAAAAATCCTATTTGTTTTTGGCGCGCCGAAAGATGGAGCAGGTCCAAATCATCTTCAGTGGACAACGTTACAAGCTCAGCAACTGGCATCTTCGTACGTTCAGCACAGAGACGAACATTCTGCCCCGTCAAATAACCAATATTCTTGGCCGTAAGCGGGCTAACCTGCGCAAGGCGTTGGTTGCGATCCCCGACGGGAGCGGGTTGCACGATCAAATAAACCCGGCGCGCGCCCTCAACGAGGACGACATCTCCGACCAAGGCCCCAAGCAAACGCATATCCGAAGAGTCAAGGCGCAGCCTGCCATCTTCAACATCAGAAGACTCAAAAAGTGTAAGAGACAAATCAGACGTCATAGAAACCACGAGAACAAAACGAGCGATGATGCCCATTGAGGAGAGAACCGATTCTTAACACAAATAATCGTCCAGTGCGATTCCTCAATTCATATATTGTTCTCTTTCTTTTTCAAGAATATGGCAAGATTCTTCATAAGCCGCTTTTGCAAAGGCTCTCAACTTTTGAACCGCCTCGAAATTCTTTTCAGCCGCTATCCTTTCAATTTCACTCATCAAATCGCTAAACTTCATCAAACCACAATTTGCGCTGCAACTTTTAAGTGTATGCGCAATATCCCTTATCTCGTCGATATTTTCAGTCTGAAGAAATAAAGTCATGCGACAGGCCGTATCCTGTAAATAAACATGGGTAACCTGTCGAACAACGGGCCCACCAAGCTCATCACGCATGGAACGCATAACGCGAGAGTCCAAAAGGGGAGATTGCGAATGGAACCCCTCTTCAAAAGAAGGCGAGCCCCCCTCATTCCTAGGATGCCGATCAACCACAGGCACTGCCTGATCCCCTCCTTGGGGCGAAGAAGATGAAGCAAGAGACAAATCAATCGAAAGCCACCGTTCAAGAATTTTAGTCAACTGAACGAAATTGAGAGGCTTCTGCAAATAGTCGTTCATTCCAGCGGCAAGACATAACTGCCGATCACCTTCCATCGCGTGGGCGGTTAAAGCGACAATAGGAACAGCGGCATTATGTTCATCCAAAGCACGAATATGATGCGTTGACATCAGACCATCCATTACGGGCATCGACACATCCATCAAAATAACGTCATAACTGATGGCCCGCGCCATCTCGACGGCTTGCTTTCCATCACACGCCTCATCAACATGAAGGCCTAACTTCTCGACATATTTACGGGCCACAAGGCGATTGGTTTCATTGTCTTCGACAAGCAAGATACGCAAGGAGGCCTTGTGCTGTTCACTATCGCTAGCATTCGTATGCGACACATAGACAGGCGACGAATCTTCTGTCGGCTCTGTCGCCGTTTGAAGGGGCAAGATGAACCAAAAGCGGCTGCCCTTCCCCGGCTGACTTTCAACATTAATCTCACCATTCATCAAGACGATCAACCGTCGGCAAATCGCTAGACCTAACCCCGTCCCCCCGAAACGTCGAGTAAAGGTCCGTTCCACCTGACTGAACTCTTGAAATAACTTAGTTTGATCTTCAACCCCGATACCAAGGCCGGTATCCTGCACTTCAAATCGCATCAAATTGCCAGGCTTGCCGTCCACTTCTTGTTGAAGCAAGGGATAGACCCGAATCCGAATAAATCCTGATTCCGTAAACTTGACTGCATTTGACATCAAATTCAAAATGATTTGACGCAATCGGCCAACATCCCCCCACAGCCACACAGGACAAGACTCGTGAATGTCATAATCAAAATCAACATTCTTTTCACCTAACAGCGAACGCCCAAGGCCAACGAGTTCTTCAATCATCACACGAACATCAAAAGGCCCTGAGACGATCTCAATTTTACCGGCTTCCATTTTCGCGTAATCAAGAATGTCATTGATAATGCCATGCAAAACATTGCTCGATGTTTTAGCAATCCCGATTAGATGGGATTGCTCTTCATCCAATCGCGTTTCTTCCAACAGCTTGAAGATGCCAAGAATGCCATTAATGGGCGTACGGATCTCATGGCTCATCATGGCAAGAAATGTTGATTTGACAGCACTGGCATGTTCAGCCGTCGACTTGGCCTGAAGCAAATCATCCTGCGTTTGACGAAGTCCCGTTGTGTCATTCAAGAGGCTTACGAAATAGGCCAGATTCCCATCTTCTCCCATCAATGGCGTTAAATGCCACTCGCTCCAAAAAGGGACCCCGTCTTTGCGATAAAGAAGAACATCTAAAATTGACGTTTCTTGAAGATGAACCGCCCGCCGAAAGGTGGCTATCGCCGCAGGATCCGTTTTCCACCCAAACATAAACTCTGAGTTTCCGCTCAGCACATCATCGAATGAATATCCCGTCATCCGCGTGAACGCAGAATTGATAAAAACGACAGGGCAACCTTCCCGGCGCATATCTCGGATCAACACGCCCACACGCGTGTTTTGTAAAGCAGCCGCAAACAACGCATTGCATTTTTCGGCAGCGCTGGCGCGCTCGGCATTTCGTTTGTAATGATAAACGGTATCAATCAAAATGATGACCAGCACGATGCCGCTGATGAGAACCAAAACAAGTAATATAGCCCTATGCCGCTCGTCCGAAGCGATCCGTTGCAAAATACGATGAACAGCTTGCCGGTGCATTTCCTCTATGGACGCCTTAAATTCTTTAACTTGGTCAACAATCGCATCAAGTTTTTTTTGAGACCGAAGCCAAATGGCTTCCACACTACATTCATAAATGATGAAATCCTGATCAACTTCACGAAGGACTGTGCCAATACGACTGAGACTATCAAAACTATGAAGGTTCGCTTCCCCAGCGACGCCATCCTTGCTCAAATAGGCGGAAACTGCGTACTTTTTTCGAATCAAATCATCAAAAGCTTTTCGCAACGGCTTGAGAACAACTGGCCTTGTTGAATCTCTAGGGTAAAATCGCTGATGAATGCCAGCCAGATTAACCGCAGCAATTTGCATATCCTGAATCATAGGCAGCAAAGGCTCGTTTATGATTTCGCGGATTAATGAGTCGCTCGACAGTTTCCTCATCTCAAGCACGGAATAGATCGCAATAAACCCCACCAAAACAAGCAGCGGTAAAAAAAGCATGCGATGAGACGTTGTTCTTAACACGTGCGGACCATCCCTAACAAAAAAACAAACTTGATTGAATCAAGCGCATCTGAGAGAAAAAATGATTAAAGGTGGACCTACATCCGTAGGATTCCGAATCCATGCTTTCATCTAATAGATTAAGCGTTAACAAATCGCTGTACGGCACCTTTTTTAAGCTTTACGTTGAGGGGCTTTATGTTCTGTGGTAAAACGACAAAATGAACTTTTTTTATGCACTCATTTTCATCCTCGTGGCCTTAACTGGAACAAGTTACGCACAACAAGCCTCTGTTCCTAACGAAACAGGAATAGGGACGACAGGGTTTCCTTTACCCCGTTTTGCCTCGCTCCATTCCAACGAAATCAACATGCGCACAGGTCCCGGCACACGCTATCCCATTGAATGGGTTTATGTGCGCGAAGGATTACCGGTCGAAATTACAGCAGAGTTCGAAATTTGGCGCCGAGTCCGTGATTGGGAGGGATCCGAAGGATGGGTTCACAAAAGCACCCTGACGGGCAAGCGGACTTTCATCGTGACGGGGAGCACCAAAAACATCTATGAAGATGCAGACGAATCTTCCCCCGTCAAAGCACATATTGAACAAGGCGCGATAGGCCAATTACAGGGCTGCACGCCAACTTGGTGCAAAGTCAAACTGAATGATATAAATGGGTATCTACCCAAAACGGCCTTTTGGGGTGTTTACGCAGACGAAACCTTCAGGTAACAAACGGGCCGGTAACAAACGGGTCGTCTTTACCCAACAGAAAGTATGCCTAGGACCATGACATCAGCCCTCGCCTCACGGACCCTTCTTTTGATCATCTCCGGCGGGATCGCGGCCTATAAAAGCCTTGACCTGATCCGCCGCCTCAAAGAAGAGGGGGCCGAAGTGCGCTGTATCCTGACAGAGGGCGGCGCACAGTTCATTACGCCTCTATCGGTTTCCGCGCTTTCTGGTCAATCTGTCTTTACAGATCTGTTCTCGGATCAAGAAGAACAGCGCCTCGCCCACATCCGGTTGTCTCGCGAAGCCGACCTGATCATCGTCGCCCCGGCAACGGCCAACATGCTGGCCAAAATGGCCCATGGACTTGCCGACAATCTGGCCAGCGCCGTCCTTCTCGCTAGCAAC
This sequence comes from Alphaproteobacteria bacterium, assembly GCA_028691835.1. Taxonomy (GTDB): domain Bacteria; phylum Pseudomonadota; class Alphaproteobacteria; order UBA9219; family UBA9219; genus UBA8914. The sequence goes on from JAQUYN010000083.1 coordinate 8,121, forward strand.
AAGCCAATCCTGATTGCCCCCGCCATGAATAACATTATGTGGCAACATCCAGCAACGCAGGCCAACATCGCAACGCTTCGAGCACGCGGCGCGTATCAAGTTGGCCCCTCCAGCGGCATGCTGGCCTGTGGAGAGCAAGGCGCCGGTCGATTGGCAGAACTTGACGATATTCTAGCCGCTATTCATAATTTCTTTTCTAAAAACAAGCCCCTTACGGGGCGACGCGCACTTGTAACCAGCGGCCCAACCTTTGAGCCCATTGACCCCGTTCGCTTTCTAGGGAACCGCTCGTCCGGCAAGCAAGGTCACGCCATAGCCTCGGCTCTCGTAACGATGGGGGCAGAAGTCACACTGGTAACAGGACCGACCTCCCTGCCCGCGCCAAACGGCGTGACAACCATCTCCATCGAAACAGCGCAAGACATGCTGCAAGCCTGTCAATCTTGCGCCGCCCAAATGCCGCCCCTCGACATCGCCATTTGCGCGGCGGCAGTTGCAGATTGGCGCCCCGAAACAACGTCAACATCTAAACTGAAAAAGGGAGAAAGCACTTCGCCGCCAGCGCTGACTTTGACAGAAAACCCAGATATTCTTGCAACAATCAGCCAACCGGGAACGCTGCGCCCCAAACTTGTCATCGGCTTCGCCGCCGAAACAGATCATGTCACAGAAAACGCGCAGGCCAAATTTACGCGCAAAGGCTGCGACTGGCTACTCGCCAATCTGGTGGGCGCAAACAAAGGCTTTGGCCAAGACAACAATCAAATCACGCTCATCAAACGGGCGCCAGATGGGGCCATGACAAACGATACATGGCCCGCCGCCAGCAAACACGAGATTGCCGAAACACTTGCAACCCACATTGTCCATTTTTTTGAAGGATAAACGATGCCCACCTCAACCACCGTTGCGATCACACCCCTGCCCCATGCGCAAGGGCTCGACCTGCCCGCCTACGCGACCGAGCATGCTGCAGGAATGGACCTGTGCGCTGCCACCCAAGACGATGTTGTCCTCGCCCCCGGTGAGCGCAAACTGATCCCTACGGGGCTTGCTATC
>JAQUYN010000084.1 GCA_028691835.1 Alphaproteobacteria bacterium
TAGATGCCGCTTGGCGGCAGATAGGCGATGATCCGGACAAAACGTATACGTTTTGCGCGTAGGGCCAAAGGCCCGAAGTCCGAAGGATAAAAACACGCAAAAAGCGTGTTTTTACAATCCCATTTTTGTTTGTTTTCTTGATATAAACCAAACGGGGTTCCGGCTGAAGACTTTCTTTCGTCGCATAAAAGCGCCGCAAGAAAGTTTCGCCGGAATGACAAACGGCGCGCCTGTCTCTATGAGTCTTTTCATCGGGCGGTTGGTATTAAACGCCTTTTCCCAATTGGGGTCGGCAAAAACGAAGCCCCCCCGTAAGCTCAATACCGCCTTGAAGAACGACCTTATTACATTAAGTTAAGGATGGTGAATCCATTATAAGTACCTTAGTCTGGACAGATAGTTTTGTTGTCTTCCTTTGCCCCCAACTCATCATGATTGCACAGAACATGTTACATCCGTTTCGAGCCCCCCCTTCTTCATAGCTTTCTTAATGTCAGCACTCGGCGTCACTGCTGATTATTTTATTAAAACAGCATCAACGAATAACAACACATGGCTATTGGCTCTGGGCACGCTGATTTATGCCCTAACGGCCTTTGGCTGGTACGAAGTATTATCCTGCACAACGCTCAGTACAGTCGGCGTTTGGTATTCCACCATGACCGTTGTGTTGCTCACAGCGGTGGGCTGTTTCGCCTTCAACGAAATCCTAACCATAAAACAGTTTATCGGCATCATTTGTGCCGTGGCTGCAATTCTTTTGACAGCTTAGGCAAACTTTTAAATCAACAGCCCCGAATATCCTTGGGCTTCTGTCGAGCGAAGAAAGCCCGGCGCGGCACAAATAAAGCCGTCAACGCAACACACGTGGACGACTTTATTCGAAGCCTATCTGTATATGATGATCAGCTTTACGACTTGTCTTCTTTGAAGGCCGTCAGCAAATGCAAAGGCATAACCTCTTTCGATCTCGCAGAATCTTCACCAAGCGAAATTTCTTTATCGCCAAAGAAGACTTGGATAATCGACCAAGAATCACCGAAAGGATTACGAACGATCATACGCGTTTTGCCATCGAGTTTATAGTCAATGCCTGTTCCGCCATGGACGGCCTCATATTTTATCGTCTTGCCATCAATACCCGCATTAAAAGCCTCTGATCCCGTCATTTTAAGGAGAACATCATAAAGACCTTCTTTATTCTTTTTGGCAAATTGCGCCATTTCAACATCTAGACCATTACCGGATAGGAACTTGCCATAAGGGTTCATAACGGGGGCCGTGCTGGCCATAGCGAGATGGGGAAGAAAAAGGAGAGAAATGACAGACAGAATCTTGGTAATTGTATTCACGGGAACCTCCATTTGAAACAGCATAAGCCTAAGCCAAAGTATAAGAATAAATCATAAGCGTGTAAAGAAAGGGCGGAGAAAAGCAGTCGTCGATTTCGGACACATGACAGGCGCGACGCTTCCTTTGGACAGCGTGTTTCAAGAGAAAGCCTGATATGGCTCTGCTTGTGCTCTTGATGCAGGAAGGCGGGGATTGGATAACGGAAATAGTAGATTCGATGCTTGGATAGGCAAAATTTTTGATAGGCAAAATTTTTGGATGTTTTGAAGATTTGGTGGAGGAAAGCGGCGAGAGTTCGAACCCCAACGTCTTTGACGAGCTTAGAAAATGGGGCGCGATTATCGAAAATACGCGTTGTTTTTCAGTCTGTTGTGATGCTGTCGGAAAATGAAGCTGTTCCCTGCTTTTTGAACCGCATCCTGCGGGTATTAACTTTTGATGTTTTTGCGAAGAAATTTTTGTGAGATTAAGAATCCAGTTTGTTTTCCTGTTTCAGAATCCTCATTTTAGGCCTTCCGGCTGGGGGTTGCCCTGTGGCCCGATCTTTCAAATGACGAAAACAATAAAACTCTATTGGGTTTTCAGGCGATGCACTTACGCCTTCGACTCTCTTAAATTTTTTCCTTGGTTCATCTGCATGATTATCTGGATTTTGAGCCCCACCTTTAATCTTAAAATGCTTCGATGATCCCCCTCCACCGACTTGTGATGATAATATTTGAAAATGCTTTTTCTTGGAAATAACCTCACAAGAAGGAGATATTGCAACATCAGTGATTTCAAATTTCTTTGTCCCACATTCCGCAGATTGAGTTTTCCCCCTCCTTATGGTCGGCCAAATTTCTCGCACACCCTGAAGCACCCGATATTTGAAATCATCTAACCCAACTTGAATGTTTGGGTTGACCTCCTTACCTTCAAGCCAACTAACAATATTCGCTAAACTAATCCATGAACACGATATATTGTCCTTTTGTTGTTGAATGGGACATTCTTGAAAGGTGAAATAAGGAAACTGTTTCTTTATCCATTTTGCGACTGAACTCGACGCTGAATGTCCATAAGGGTCTTTATACAAAATCGTTCGATCTTGTTTATTGATCCTGATAGAAACCGCATGCCCATCCGCAATTTCAGAAGGAATAGTCCCCATAATACAAAGAACTGCTTTCCTCGGGTCGATCCTTTGTAATGACCATTTATCAGGCGATTCTTTGAAATTCACACTGATGACTTCCGCTTGTCTCCCGTAGTCAGGCACAAGCTGATTAAGCAATACTGCCCCATCGCCATTGAAGGGAAATTCATGGGCCGGAAAAGCTGTTCGCTGTGCCCTTTCACTAAAGGGCACATCTGGGTAAAGATGGTCAGTAGAATTCATCCAATCATTCTACACACGCAATAATGAAAAAAGAGAAAATAGCGGCAATATTTAAGTTTCGTTAACCATACGTTTTAACTGGTGGGGCCAAGCGGCCAGACTTCGAACTTTTCAGCCTTTGAAGAAATGATCCGTTGGGGCGCGATTATCGAAAATATGCGTGGGGTTTCAGGTGGCTCGTCGCGGCGTAGTCCGTAAGACGAAGCCGCATTGTGAGAGCCTTATCCTGTGGATATTAACTTTTGACCATTTTCATGATAGCTATCGTTTGACAAAAATCATGGCCCAGCAGGAGAAGCAGTAGATATGTCTTCAACGGACAAACTGAAAATAGCCATAGCAGCAGATTTCCGACACACGTTACCAGATTTTGGCTATCCAGACGATACTTGGTTGCAACAAGAGTTAGAAGATAGAGGTCATACTGTTCACATTATAAATTGGAAATTGGGTGCAATGGCGTTTGTGGACTATGATGTTGTCTATGTAAGTTCAACATGGGATATTCCAGAACATCCCCAAGACTTCATGCGTTGGTTGGCTGATTGCGAGGCTGATGGGACAAGACGTTTCATCAATGATGCCCATGTTATCCGGAACAACATCGTTAAATCGATCTATCTTTCGAAATTGAAGGAAGCATTTGGAGAAGAAGGCTCCGTTTCTGGATCCATCGTTCCATCACGGTTCTACGCAATAAATGCAAATCCAGCAGATTCCATAGAAGGCTTAGGCAGTCATTCGCTTGAAGACATTCTCAATGATCTGGACAAGGGCCTTTCTTGGAAAGAACACGACATCGTTATCAAACCTATTATATCGGCAGATGGAATGGACACATGCGTCTACAAACGCACGCCCGTCGAAAGAAAGGTTGATCCCAGCCACATTCTCGACAACGAAAAAGCCAGCGAACATTTTCTGCGCCTCGCTTCCACTTGTGGTGTTATTTTGCAGCCTTATATTACAGGGATTGAGAACGGAGAATATTCGCTTGTGTTTTTCGACGGGAACTTTAGCCATGGAATTCGCAAACAGCCCGGATTTAAAAATGGGTCGAACAGCCGCACCCCCATTTACGCAGAGGGACTTCCCCAAGGAATGATTGACTTTGCCTCACGCGCTGTCCAGTTCATGGAAAACTTACATGGGCCCGGTTCTATAACTCGTGCCCGCGTTGATCTCTTTGAAGGAAAATGCGGCGCTATGTTGTCTGAGCTTGAGTGTGCAGAACCAGCGACAAACATTCAGTACTTGGAACAAGCAGAACAATCACGAGTTATCCAACGCTACGCGAACGCGATTGAAAATCGCGCATACGAACTGCGTGCGGAAATGAAAGTGTAAATTAGTTTTATCCACTTTTCGAGTTTGATTCAAAAAACTCCTTAGGGCGGTTAAATTGCCAAGGATCACGCGTATTACATTTATGAATCTCGACTGATTGCCAAACCATGCCAGTAACATAAGGTTCTCGCTCCAGCCATTCTTCCAACTCTTTTTCTGAAGGGAAGGACATCATCAACATTGACCCCTTCATGTTGCCATTGTCGTCTAACAGCGCAGCGCCATACCACATATTTCCTGAAGCCAAGAGATCATCACCAAGGCTGATATGGGCTTGCCGATTTTGCAAGCGCCGTTCCATAGCTTTTTCGTCTGTACCGTCTAATCCGATTATTAAAAATTGCATGGCTTCGGTCTCCTTTTGGGTCAACGTGAAAGATTCGGTGCTGGTGTGAAAGAAGGCATTTTATAGCCTCTTCTTTGCAAAGGCACGGCCTGAATGGGATTTAAGATATTTTTCAAATGCAAAGGCCTGCTCTTTATTAGAAAACGCAATGTATGTTTTCAGAATCCACGGTCGATATTTCGAGGTATGAGGAACCTCGCCCGCATTATGTTTCTTCAAGCGATCTTTAAGGTCGTCCGTAACACCGACATAGAAATGGTGTCGGTCTCTTGGGATGTGAGAATATAAACGTACTTCATAATTTTGAGATTATCTGGCTTGCCGAGGCGAAGCAAGCGGATGTCGAGAACCCGGCTTCGCCCGTTGGGCTGTGCCGTGGCAGTCTTCGACAAGCTGCGCTTACGAAGACTGGTGGACGTAAGGGGAAAAAGATCGAACCAAAACATGTTCGAGGAACTCGGTCGCTGGGCTGCAATTCTCTGCGATAGCTCAATGATTTCAGCTCGTTGCCACGTCCCCACCTTTTGACAATTCGATCCCCCTTTCGGGGATCGAACAGTAAATTTTAACGATTGGCCTTTTGGAAGAAACCACCAAAAATGCAGGCCGGGGTGTGCCACCGCGAATGCTCGGTCAGGCGGATGGTGTCGCCGTGAATGACGACGGCGGGGATGTGCAAAAGGGAAAGCTGAAGGTAGGCCATGTGGACGGCGCGCAGGTCTATATCGGTGGCCGTGACGTGAAGGCATTGTTGATGGTTAATGCCTTGTCGCTTCATTTCGTGGGCAAAGGCTATGATCATCGCTCCGCCGCCCACGGCGGGTTCACCAACCGAGACAAAGCCCTTTTCGGCCACGGCGGCTCGGAGGCCTTCACCATAAGACATCGCGGCCATAAGGCGGCACACGCAATCGGGGGTGAAAAACTGGCCTTTCCATCGATTGCCCAGCTCAAGTTCGCTGAATACGCGCCCCAGAACATCGGACATATCGTCCTCAAGAGCCAAGGTTAGTTCGGCCAACATGCGCGGGAAGATTTCTAGCTCTTCCCTGTCATAGCGTTTGACGATGGCGAGATATTGTTCTTCGTAGGCGTCGCGATCTCTTGTATCAACGGCATTACGGATGGCGATGGCGGACATGGCAACAAAATCTTGGAACACTTGCCATGTGTTGTGCCGACGGGACGTTTCTTCAATCAGTTTTTTGAGCTTTTCCACATGAGAGGCTTCGGCCCTCATGCGCAGCCACCTGTGAAAAGTGGCGACCTATCCTGAATAACAATTATCACTTAAACGCCCATCCCTAAAAATCGGTTGGGCAGCATAGCGCCGTGCAGCAGCAGCGCAATGGTCTTTTGATCTTTATTCGGAGCCTCATTCACATGACCTACACGACTTCCCAACGCGACGCCTTGCGACAGGCGATTGCGAGTGGTGTTTTGCGGATTTCTTATGATGGGAAGTCAGTGGAATACCGCTCTCTTGCCGATTTGAAAGCGGCGTTGACGGAGGTTGAGCAAGGCTTGGCACGGGATAACGGCCAGCCCCAGACGCGGCAAATCAAGATTTACGCCGACAAAGACCTTTAAGAAGGATTCCCCATGAACCTGTTTTCACGGATCGGGACAGCGCTTAAAACCGCTGTCACCGGACGCTTGCCTTTGTCCGCATCGTCGGGCGGCTTCGAAGGCGCAATGTCAAAACGGCGGCTTATTGCGTGGAAAGCAACCGAGGAGAATATCAATTCACTTGTGGCCGATGGCGGCGATCTTTTGCGCGCGCGGTCACGGCAGATTGTGCGCTCGAACCCCTATGCCGCCAATGCGGCCAACAGTTTTGCCTCAAATGCCATTGGCGATGGCATCCGTCCTTCATGTTTGATCGCGGATCAGGAACTCAAAAAACAAATTGTTCAAACGTGGAAGGATTGGGCGCTTGAGGCCGATGCCGATGGCCTGACGGATTTTTATGGGATGCAAGCACTTGTCGCTGGCGCGCTATTTGAGGCTGGCGAGTGTTTTGTGCGCTTCCGCCCGCGCCGCCTATCCGATGGCCTGACCGTTCCTTTACAGTTGCAGCTTCTGGAAAGTGAGATGCTCCCGCTTTCCAAGATAGAAACCGCCGCAACTGGCAATGCCGTGCGATGTGGGATTGAGTTCGACGGGATCGGACGGCGTGTTGCCTATCACTTCTATCGCAAGCATCCGGGCGACAATACGGAAGTCGGCAACAAAGGCGAGATCGTCCGCGTTCCGGCATCGGAAATCCTACACATTTATCGCCCGCAACGTCCGGGGCAAATCCGAGGTGTGCCGTGGATCTCGGCAGCACTGGTGAAACTCTTTTTACTCGATCAGTATGACGACGCGGAATTGGATCGTAAAAAGGTCGCGGCCTTGTTCGCGGGCTTTATCACCAAGGACTCGCCAGAGGATAAGATGCTTGGCGAAAGCGCTCCCAATGATGCGGGCGCTTCGCTGGCGGGGCTTTCCCCCGGCACGATGCAAGTTTTACTCCCCGGCGAGGACATTAAGTTTTCTTCCCCCGCCGATGTGGGTGGTTCTTATGAAATGTTTCAGTACCGCACCTTGCTGGCGATCTCCGCTGCGCTGGGCGTTCCTTACACCAATGTCACAAACGACCTAAAGGCCGCGAACTATTCCAGCATTCGCGCAGGCACGGTGGAGTTCCGCCGCCGCCTGAACCAGTTCCAAGAAATGACAATGATATTCCAGCTTTGCCGCCCCATCTGGGCGCGGTGGTTGGAAACGGCTGTCCTCTCTGGCGCGTTGCAGTTGCCGAATTATGCCCGCGATCCGCGCCCCTACAACCGCGTCAAATGGATCAAGCCGAAATGGGAATGGGTCGATCCGCTTAAAGACCGTCAGGCTGAAAAGATCGCCCAAGAGATGGGATGGAAAGCGCCCTCCGACATTATTGAGGCCGAGGGCAATGACGTGGATGAGACGCATCAACGCATTGCGGCGGATCAAGCGCGCATGAAAGAGCTTGGCATTCAAACGCTAGGAACGGCTGCGCCCTCTGTCCCTGTCCAGCCTCAAGATGAGCCTGCTGATGATGACGAAAAGACAGAACCTGCACAGAAAGACGAAAATTCATGAATCTTTTGCCTCATATCGCTGGGCGGGTCTTTGCGACGCCGCTTATGATTTCGCGCGCCAAGCTGGATGTGATTGTCAGCATTATCGCACCGCGCCTTCAGGGCGAGAGTTTGCCCCCTGCGGCTCCGTCAGCCGCGCGTGGGTGCGATGTTGGAACGGACGGTATTGCCATTATCCCCATCACTGGAACGCTTGTGCGGCGGACTGTGGGGCTTGAGGCGCAAAGCGGTCTGACCAGCTACGCGGAAATAGCAGAACAAGTGCAACAGGCCGTGGCCGATCCATCCGTAAAAGCGATCCTTCTCAATCTCGACAGCCCCGGTGGCGAGGCTGGCGGCGTGTTCGATCTGGCCGATCAGATTTATGGGGCACGGCAGGCAAAACCCGTCTGGGCGGTGGCGAATGAGGACGCTTTCTCGGCAGCCTATGCGCTGGCCGCATCAGCGCAGCGTCTTTATGTCACGCGGACGGGCGGGGTTGGATCGATTGGCGTGATCGCCATGCACCTTGATCAAAGCCAAGCCGACACCGACGAAGGCCTTAAATATTCCCCCATCTTCGCGGGCGCACACAAGAACGATTATTCGCCGCACGAACCGCTGGCCGATCCGGCGCGGGCAACATTGCAGGCCGAAGTGGATCGCGTTTACGGCCTGTTTGTCGAAGGCGTGGCGCGAGGCCGCAATCTTTCTCCCGAAGCCGTCCGCGCAACCGAAGCGGCCTTGTTCTTTGGCGAGAACGGCGTGGCCGCTGGCCTAGCCGATAAAATCGGCACGTTTGAGGACGCGTTGGCCGATCTTTCAACTTCTCTTTCTTCCTCAACCATCACTCTCAACCCAAGCAGAAAGGTAATAAAAATGACGACCCAAGAAAACCAACCTCAAATCGAAGCGGCGAAGGAACTGCCCAATCTCGACGCCCTGAAAGCGGAGTTTATCGAGAAGGCCAAAGCCGACGCCCGCGCCGAGGCAATGGCCTATGTCGCGGAAGTGTTCGACCTCTGCGCCATCGCTGGCGTTCCCGACAAGGCCAAGGATTTCGTGTCAAAGGCCGTTCCTTCCGCAGAAGTGCGCCACGCCCTTTTAGAAGCCAAGGCCAAGGAAGACGAGGCCACAGCTATCGTCGGCCTTCCTTCCGACAACGCTCTCGCCGCTACCGAAGTCAAGATTGATACGGCAGCAATTTACCAAAACCGCAACAACCAGAAAGGAAACTAACCTATGCCAGAAGTTACAGAAGGCCAACACAAGGCCGAATTTCTTGTGAGCGAAGCCAACGGTTCGCTCTCGCGTGATACCGTCACCATCCTTGCCGGACAAAACCTTAAAGCAGGCCATGTTCTCGGCAAGGTCTCTGTCGGAACCGCAACAGGTGCGGCCTCGTCTGGCAATATCGGCAACGGCACTCTAACGAACGTGTCGGTCGGCACGGGCGGAAAAGCCGGAACCTATGTGATCGATTGCATCGAGCCTGCGGCGAATGGCGGCACCTTTGCAGTCGAAGAGCCGGGCGGCTCGATCATCGGCACGGCGCAAGTCGGAACGCCCTTTGTCGGCGCGATCAATTTCACGTTGAC
>JAQUYN010000085.1 GCA_028691835.1 Alphaproteobacteria bacterium
AAGCAAGATGTTCAGCACCAGACGCCCCATCGACGTGGTTGTATTGAACTGCTGCGTGACGGAAACGAAGCTCACTTTGTGTCGGTCAAACAATTCGATAAGCTGCGCAAAATCCAAGAGTGAGCGCGTGAGCCGGTCGATTTTATAAACAATAACAATGTCGATTTTATCAGCCTCAATATCAGCAAGCAGGCGTTTCAATCCGGGCCGCTCTATATTCCCGCCAGAAAAACCGCCATCGTCGTAAGTATCGGGAACCAGCAACCAGCCTTCATGGCGCTGCGAAGCGATATAAGCCTCTGCCGCATCGCGCTGGGCATCGAGGCTGTTGTATTCTTGTTCCAAACCTTCTTCGGACGATTTGCGCGTGTAAATCGCGCACCGGATGCGTTGTTTTACGAGATCGCTCATGACCGTTTGATCTTTCGTTCAACAAGTCCGAAAAAGGCTGGCCCTGACCAAGGCGAACCCGTAATGATCTGAGCGATGCGCGAGAGGCTATGGTATTTTCGGCCTTCATAAGCGAAACCATCAGCAAGCACTGTGATGTGATATTCTATCCCACGATATTCTCGAATAAGTTTTGTTCCGGCAAGGGGACGTTGAACGCGTGTTCGCAATTCGTCCCGGCCAGAAGCTCCGAGCTTGGAACGCGCCATCGCCTCCAGCCGCTTGTTCAATAAAGCCCCATCGCTGCCCCACGCCAGTTCCTGTAGCCGATATGCTAGCTTGCTGACGATGTAGGCGCGATTAAAAGCGGGTGGAGGATCTGCGTTGTATAGATCGCGCCACTTGTTTTTTAGGGCCGCCATCGGCATCTTCGGAAGGGCGGCGATTTGCACTAGTACAGCGTTATTCATGGGCTTTTTCCTCGCCGTCATGAATGCGTTCTGTGGCTCGAAAGTCCAGTTTATTAGGTGCTAAAACCGAATTATTTTTGGACTTTTCCCTTTGTTTTAATCTTATTAGACCAATCGCCAAGATTGTTCCGATCTCGATCAACGGGGTTTTGCTATTTTTTGTCGATATATCCATGTCCAAAAGATAGGCGAAGCGCATAGAGCATCGCAATCTGACTTGATGGAGCCATCTCTTGTTTCTCTTATCTCTGATTGTAAAACCGCTAGGCAATTTTCATAAAAACTTCGAAAATGGAAAATGCATCAAAATCAAAATGATAGCACCCCGTACATGACCGCATTATGTACGGGATGAAAATAGGGACAGGGCAAATTATAGGAAAAATGGGATAAAAAACGGCGCACCAAGGCGTTCTCATGTACGGGATTTAAAGCGGAAAACGTGGCGCTTCCTTGGGAAAATACGCACTACCCGCAAACGCGGATAAAAAGTTTTTTTGGTTTAAGTGGCGGAGGGGACGTTACTTGGTGGCGAACATGCTCCAAATTATCCCGTTGATTATAAATGGTTTTATTTTTAAGAAGCCATCTTAGATGGTTAACGTGGGGCAATAAATAACAAAAAGGTCATGCCCACAGATTAAATCAATCGATTGATTTAATCTATTTTTTGTTGTATAATAGATGAGAAAATCCTCTGTAGGAGGGCTTGTGTGAAAAAAGAAGATACATCGGCAAAAGAAAGACTGGTCGAGTCAGCTCTGCGCCATTTTGCCAAAGACGGCTACGATGGCGCATCGACACGAACAATCACAAAAGATGCCAAGGTAAATGTAGCGTCTATTCCCTACTACTTTGCCAGCAAAGAGGGGTTGTATCGTGCTGTCATTGAACGTTTGATCGACGTCGTAAGACGGAAACTTGGTTTTTTTCCGGATGAAGCTGTAATGGCCGTATCAAGCGATGAGGCTTCGCCCGAAGTCCTAATGTCCTATCTCCATGATGCTGTGACGCGCCTCATCCATTTTCTCCTTGTCGATTTAGAAGGGCACGCTTTGCCAAGCTTATTTTTGCGAGAACAGGCTGTTCCAACGGCAGCGTTCTCTCTCTTATATGATGCCGCCATTGAGCCAAACCACAAAGCCCTGACAGCGCTTGTCGCACGACTTACAGGCTATAGCGCAGATAGTCAAAATGCCTGTCTTTGCACCAATTCAATAGTGGGCCTCGTGAGCGTTTATCGCACTCATCGAGAGATGTGTCTTCGCCGCCTTGGGTGTAAGGCCTACGGAAAAAAAGAAATCCAAGTCATCACAGATATGGCTCACAAAAATGTTGAGGCACTCATCGCCTGCCACCGCGTGCTAAACGGGCTTAAACCGTTGAGGAGGACAACATGAAAATAAGAAGTGGCCTTATTCTTTTCTCTCTGCTTCTTCTTGGCGGTTGCGACAACTCACCAGCAACGATAACGGGCTATGTTGAAGGAGAATATTTGTATTTTTCGCCGTCCACGACGGGTATCTTGACGGAACGCGTGCACCGCCGAGGCGACGAAATCAAAGAGGGGGAAACTCTCTTTTCCTTGGATTTAGTCGCGCTGAAAGCGCGCCTACGTTCTGATGAGGCGCTGTTGTTTCGCGAAAAAGCTGTCCGAGATGCCGCATACAAAGAATGGGCGCGTGTAAAAAAACTGGTGGAAACAGGTGCGGTTAGCCGTTCCGAATATGACCTTCGGTTAAAAGACGTTGAAGAAGCGGATGCCACTCTAAAGATGGCCGAGGAAACGCTGGTTGACGATCGGCAACGCATAAAAGAGGCGGCGCCCAAGGCTCCGACAGACGGAAAAATTGAAGATATCTACTTTCAGGTGGGCGAGACTGTACCGCAGGGAACGCCTGTCGTCAGCTTCTTGCCTAAAGGAAATCTGAAGCTGCGTTTTTATGTCCCTCAACAGATGATATCTCTCCTTAAAGAACAGAAGAAAATCTTCTATAATTGCGACGGGTGTAAAGAAACGAAAACGGCCATCGTGCGTTATATCGCTTCCGAAGCCGAATACACACCGCCTGTTATCTATAGTGTTGGGTCGAGAGACAAACTGGTCTTTCGTGTCGAAGCTTATCCCGACGCCGATACGTCCGACTTGCAACCGGGGCTTCCGGTTGACATACGGATCACAATGCAATGAATGATGAACTCGCCATTAACGTTAAGGGACTGACCAAGAGGTACGGGCCGAAGCTGGTTGTCGATCATGTGGATGTCGCCGTTCCAAAGGGAAAGATTTATGGGTTTCTCGGTCCCAATGGCAGCGGAAAAACGACAACTATTCGCATGATTTGTGGCTTGTTGACCCCGAACGAAGGAACAGGCACTTGCCTTGGTTTCGATATGCGGCGCGATGCCGCAGAGATCAAAAAAAGGGTTGGCTATATGACCCAAAAGTTCAGTTACTGGGAAGATCTTTCAATTGAAGAAAATCTACTTTTTACTGCCGACATGTTCGGGCTTGACCGGAAAAAGGAGCGCGTTGAAAAAGCGCTCGAAGACCTTCGTCTTGTTTCAAGAAGAAAACAGTTGGCAGGACGCCTTTCCGGCGGATGGAAGCAAAGGCTCGCGCTTGCCGCATCAATCCTGCACGAGCCCCGGCTCCTTCTCCTTGATGAACCAACGGCAGGCGTTGATCCCAAGGCGCGGCGCGAATTCTGGGACGAAATACACCGCCTCGCTGGTCAGGGCATAACCGTTCTTGTCAGCACGCACTATATGGACGAAGCCGAAAGATGCCATGCCATTATCTATATTGCCTATGGGAGACTGCTGGTTCAGGGAACTGTACGCGACGTGATCGACCATGCCGGGCTGGTGACGTGGAGCGTAAAAGGGGCCGGCCTCTCTGGTCTTATGCGGAATTTGGAAAAGAATCCGGCCATCGCCACGATGGCTCCGTTCGGCGAAATCCTCCACATAAGCGGCACGAACGAAGCTGCGCTTTACGAGGCTCTTGCGCCCTATATCGATGACCCTTGCCTTGAATGGGGAAAAAGCGCGCCGACCCTTGAGGATGCCTTTATCCACTATATGAATCAAAACGACGAAAGAGGATTCTCATGATGAGCCCATCTTTGCGTCGTCTTCTTGCTGTTATGAGAAAGGAATTTATCCAGCTTCGACGTGACCGCGCAACGTTCGGCATGATGATTATGATCCCGATTATGCAGCTTATCCTGTTCGGTTTTGCGATCAACACGGATCCGAAAAATCTTCCGACAGCCGTCCTCTTACATGATCGTGGGGCGATGGCGCGCAGTGTCATTTCTTCATTAGAGCATACAAGCTACTTCAAGATCGATCATGAAGTACAGAGCGACAGCGAAGGACAGAAGCTCTTACAAGAAGGCCGTACGCAGTTTGTCATTACAATTCCCGAAAATTTTGAACGCGACCTCATAAGAGGCATGTCGCCGCAAATTCTTCTTGAAACGGATGCAACCGATCCGACTGCTTCATCGGGCGCGTTGGCGGCGCTGCAAGGCGTTCTTGATAAATGGCGCAAAAATGAAATGACGGGCGCTTTATATAAAAAACAAACGCCGCCGCCGTTCAGGTTTACGGTGCACAAATTATATAACCCTGAGGGTTTTTCTCGATACAACATCGTTCCCGGCATGATGGGGATCGTCTTGACGATGACGGGTGTGATGATGACGGCTCTTGCCCTGACCCGAGAAAAAGAAAGGGGAACGATGGAAAACCTTCTCTCCATGCCGGTCTCGCCTTTCGAAGTGATGGCGGGAAAAATCGCGCCCTATGTCATCATCGGGTACATCCAGTCGGCTCTTATCGTGATTGCGGCAAAACTGCTTTTTGATGTTCCCATCCTCGGCAGCCTTTGGCTTTTATCGGCGCTGCTTATTATTTTTCTTATCTGCAACCTTGCCTTGGGCTTTACAATTTCCACAGCAGCACAAAATCAAACACAAGCCATGCAACTTTCCTTTGCGCCGTTTCTTCCGAGCGTTTTGCTGTCAGGATTTATGTTCCCTTTTAAAGGGATGCCGGAGTGGGCTCAAACAATCGGCAATATTTTGCCTGCCACCTATTTCATTCGCATTACGCGCGGCATATTGCTGAAGGGCGCAGACTTTGGCGAGCTTTGGCCTCACATTTGGCCAATGGCACTGTTTATGTTTTTTATAACAATAGTTGCAATGAAGTTATACAAAAAGACTATGGACTAGTAGGCATACCCTGACATTTTTAAAATAAAACGACTTCGTTGAAGAATAGCACCATAAGCAAGTTCGAATCTCATCCGCCAAGGCAGTTGTATTGCGAAATTGCTCCGGCTTCTCTCTGCAAAAAGTCTGGTTGCATAGAGAGTTTTTGCATCTCTAACCGTTAATAACCATATTTTTAGAACCCGACTCGAGGCATTTTTTCCTTATCCAATTCGGATAAATGTCCCCCTTGGTGCAGAATTTTCAATCACTTATAACTTGTCGAAATTGCTAGTATAATTTGACCTTCACCCATCCAATTTGGATGGGTGGCGGAGCGGACGTTACGTGGCAGCGAACATGCTCCAAATTAACTCGTTGATTGTAAGCAGTTTTATTTTCTTCCGCAAGCCGTTGATGGTTAATTTGCCTATATAATCCCATATGGTTTTTCTCAATGTTTTCGCAGTCGTTTGTCAGAAAGCAACTTGATACAATTTTGATCGTGAATCGCCCCTGCCAAGATCATTGAAAAAAGGATAGCCGTGATGGAATCAAGTTTAGCTGCGCGTCTTGCAAAATCTCTCGTGCTTCTCGGCCTGCGCAACACAAGCATCGAAGACTTTCACGCAGGTACCGAACCCTTTTCTGAAGCCGGTGATTATTCAGACGTTAAAGTCGTGACACCCAGAGGGGAAATCCCGTGGGCAGAAGTTTCTCGCATCAGCAATGATGAAATGCGCACCCTGATGAAAGAGGCGGTCAACAAAGTCTACACTATCTTGCTCCGCTTGGAGGATCCGGCCTTTGTCGAGCGCATGGAAGAAATGATGCGTTGCATGACCTACCAGTGGGACGATCCAGAAAATTTGACGACGTGGTTCACCGGCAATGGAGGAAAAGCCTATTCGTCGATACGAAAACCCTCGTAGCGGAATATGCGATTATCACGCATACGCTCTATTAAGTAGAATTTTCTTGGCTTTTTACTCTTGTGATCGAGAATGTAGACAAGCATTGAATAGATGAACCTGTCTGGCCCCTGGCCAGTGATGTTTTCCATCTCCTCAAGGCCGCTTCGCTCAACCCACAATTTCGCGCCTTTGGGCGCAAACTTGATGCTCGATTTTTTCCAAAGAATGATGCCGTCTTTTTTACCGAGGTCGCAGATAAGATATTTGTGCAATGGTCTCGGAGCATCGGTGCGAACCGTCCAGCAAGGCCACCGTTTTTTCCGCTTTCCATCAATGAAGCTCTCAAGCGTGCAGTTCTCAATCGTCACAATCTGACCCGGAGGAAACCCGTCCGGCGCGATTGTATTGCCAACCTTGAGCTGAGACCGCTTTAAATTAGCCATTAAGCTACCCTAAGCTCCTTTTCGATTGGGGGCGCACCAGCAACCATCGGCATGTTGGTCACACAAGCATCTAGTGAACACAGATGGACACTTAAGGCTGGTGCAAACTTGTTTTTGTAATGGTCTAGGCTGGCCGTTTCAGACCCTCCGAGGTTGAGAAGAGGCACGCCATCTTCACAAAGCTTCGCTGCGGTCGCTTTGATCGAGAACTCAGACAGCCCCCGATAAGTAACGTTACAAAGGTTCATGTACAGGTTAGCTATTTTGTGTTCGGGGTTTGATATGTCCCATATCGTCGCCGCCTGAACTTGACCGTCGACGACAAACACCAGGCCATCAAGCCCGAGTTCTTTCCGCTTAAAGAGGCGCAATGTCTCTTTATATGGAGTAACTAAATCGATCAGCTCTTCCGGTTTGTTCGCCTGCTTATTCGCCCAGCGCAGAGCAAGGCGCTCAATCTCCGGAACGTCTTGAACCGAAAGGCGTTTGATGTCCACCAGATACTTCTTGGTCTGGCGAACGCGATTACGGATAAGCATGTATTCATGCCCAAGCATTTGCGCTGTGTTTAGAGTCGAAAGAATTCTCGCCGGATAACGCCAATCGAGCACTTCCTCCTCAATGGGTTCATAAGATACACGGCTAACAAAGGCATAAAACGTCTTAAGATCGCCAATCTCTTTAGGCTTATACCGAGCCAAAAGAAACCCGTTGGGAGGCAAAGGAGCTTCGTTCAACAACGCCGTGACGGCTGCATAATTCTTTTCTCCACGCGGGGGAAAGATAAGTATCTGTCCATCAATGTTGGGGTGCCAGCACATCGGAAGAAATGTGCCGTCATAATGATAAAGCCACAAGCCGCGCCTGCCTGTATAGGCGTAATACGACGGAGAAACGGCATAACTATCTACGTCCACTTCCGATGAAAGAAGGCTTATAAGGCGCGTAAAGTTTGCATCGGTAATGCGTTCAACATATTGGCTTTGCTCGGCCCAGTCTTCAAAATCAAGTTCTTGTATATAAGCAGGAAGCATTTTCATTTTCTTTCATTTCGTACAATTTCTTTACCGGTATTCCATGCAATATCGAACAGCTTGGTCGCGCTTTGAGCAAACCGTTGATCATCTATAATGATGACGCGTGGTTCAGGCTGCCAAGACAATAGTGCCAATTTTGAACCGTATATGTAGAACGGATACGGTGAGAAAGATTCATCTGGGATTGCTCGATACGTGTTGTAAGGAGGAATAAGGTTGGGGTCATCCGCACGAACAAGTAAACGACAGGTGATATTGGCAGCCTTGCGCTTGCGAATCTGTTCGTCCAAAAATTCCTTTTTCAAGCTTCTCGCCGCGCTTCCTTCGTCCAGATGCGCGATGAGCATTTCGCCGCCCTTATCCTGTAGCGTTCGATACACATCCAAAAGAAGTTCTTGAAGGCAATCGTCGCCAGACAGCGTCGTAACCGTTTGCTCTTTCTTGCGGACTCCCTCGCCGGGCAGAAACTCAATGCCGCGCACCTCAAGAATGTCCGTGATCTTACGTATTGTGTCTTCACGGCATGCTGCGGTCTCGTTGATGATCCTGTCTATCGTGTTGCGACCAACACCCGCCTCATTGGCCAAGGCTTCTCTCGTCAGCCCCGACAAGGTGATGGCCGCTGCAATTTGAAGACCGGAGAGTTTCATGGTTAATAATCCCTTTACTGCCTGTTCTTGATCCTACCATACATTACTTTATCCACCATTAAAAGGTGAAAAATGTTTTCAAATTTTGTTGCTTTTCAGGCCATTCTGCCATTTTTTGGTAGTTCGTTACCTAATTTTGGTATGATATAGTGCATTTTCCACCACATTTAGGTGAGATTTGTATTGCTTTCGAGATAAAAACACGTTACGTTATCAGAATAAGGCGATGGTCGCAGATTTTGTCGAAACTTTTAAAGTGAGGGATGAGATGCTCGATTTTGAAACAGTTTGCATGAAGCACAGCGAAAGCCTGATCCAACAGATTGTGGAAACATGGGAACGATACAACGGCGTCCGCCATGCCCGCCCAATGATGCTTGAAGAGCGCTGGGAGCATTTTATCCGCGCCACCGAGCCTTTCTCTGCCGTTGCGGCTTAATAGGTGAATCCCATGAGCAAGCCGCAACCCGCCAAAACCCCCGAAGAGCTATATAACGAAGCGACAGATGACACTACTCTGTCGTCCGGCGATCTTCGCCTTTTGACGGCTGGGTTGGCTGCTCTACGCGTCACCAATGACAAGCCAGTAAACAAAATCGAATTGCAGGCCATCTACGGCATGATCGCTTACGTCGCTCACGACCAAAATGTCGGGGAAGACATTGTTGTTGAAATCATGACGTCTCATTTTGGAGTCGATAGCGTAGCGGGCTTGCCTGCACGCCTTTATCAAAACGCCATAGAATATCTGGTCGATTTGAAGATAAGCAATATTTTAAACTGATAGGACAAAAATGTCGGATGTTTATCTCATAACTGGCGCACAAAGCAGAATGGCGCGATCATTGTTAAAATGGTCTCGTGAAAAGCTGGCCGAAGAAGCCAATGTCGCGCGCGGCACCATCCGCATTTTTGAGGACGATCAGCCGATCCGCGAATCCATTGTTCTGG
>JAQUYN010000086.1 GCA_028691835.1 Alphaproteobacteria bacterium
ATTGACGTTTCGAGCACTGATCTCGTCAACTAATGCTGGGTCAACCTCTGTGACATGCTCTTTGACCAACCCATAAAGGGTCTTATTTGCCGCTGCGACAACAACGCCAGCCCTCGCTTTAGACTCTTGATTGGGGGAAAGGGCAGCAAAATTCTTTAAGAAATGAGGCATGTTTAAAATCCTTCGCTTTAAATCAGTGCCTGATTATAGCAAAAAATAGCCTACAATTGATTACTTACTCAATAGTTGTTTATTATCAATAGGTTGTACCCCAGCGACGAACTAACCTGTTCGGGTCACGAGCGGTTGGTATTACAATCCCATTTTTTGTTTTGTTGAGAAAAGAAACCAAATGGGATTCCGGGTTAAACTTTCTTTCGTCTCGCAAAGCGACCCGAAGAGAAAGTTTCCCCGGAATGACACATGGTGAGTTTTGCTATCATCTCGATTTTAGATTATGTAAGAGGTTCTATTATTGGCCGCCGAAATAGGCATTATACCAACGGGCCTATGAACGGACTCATTGAAAGGGCCGCTCTCAATCACTCGCTCTGCGCTTCGCAACCGCTCGTGACCTGATTGGATGCTTTCATTCGAGGGTTGGCGCATTAGGCCAATCTTTTCCCATCGGCCTCAGCAGCTTCACGATCCGCATGAATAACCATCTGTGCGAGATTTTCAGCCGCCTGCCAACGACGGCGCAAAACACCTTGATATGTATCCACAGAAACAGCACGCCCATCATCAGCAAGGGGGGCTTCTCGATGTTCGCTATATTCTTGACTTGTCCGTGCCGCCCTCAACGCAAAATACGCCGATAGCTCCTCAATTTCTAGCCTATGAAACTCTTCCAACGTCAAGGCCTGCCGAATAAGCTCGGCTAAGTATACGCCATAACGCTGTTCAAGTTCTTCAAGAACCATCAGACCGACCCACTCGCAAGAGTAACATGCAACCCATCCAACTCTTCGGCAAAGAAGATCTGACAAGCAAGACGCGAATCCTCGGTCACATCAAAAGCGCCGTCAAGCATCCCAATCTCTTCTTCAGAAGGGGCAGGTATTTTGTTCTTCCATGCAGGATCAACGTAAACATGGCACGTCGCACAAGCACAGGAACCACCACATTGGGCAAGCATATTAATCCCACCCTCGCGGATAATCTCCATGATACTCCACTCTTCTGTTGCAGAAAGTTCGTGGGTCTTGCCTTCCATATCTGTGCAGTAAATACGCATTCTCAATCTCTCTTTTTAAGGTCTGTTATTTATCGTCTTTGCCAAGCTGTTTATGTAGATTACTCGACGAAGTTGTATATTGGAAGCGGTAACGGCGGTCTGGATGAACATAGGTGAACGCTTTTTTGGCCATCAAGGCGGCTTCATGAAAGCCCGACAAAATCAACTTCATCTTGCCAGGATAGACATTAATGTCGCCAATGGCAAAAACACCCTCAAGATTTGTTTCAAAGGTTGATGTATCAACAGGAACCAGCTCATTTTCAAAATGAACGCCAAAATCCGCCACGGGCCCAAGCTTCATGGTCAAGCCATAAAATGCCAACAATGCATCACAAGGCAATGCGTAAGGTTCTGCCCCGTCTTCCTTCATTGTGACACTGCTAATCTGGCCGCCTTCCCCCGTAACACCGGTGATGTTCGCAATTTTAAGATCCATTGCGCCTTCAGAAACGAGGCCCCGCATCTTGCCAACGGAATCCGGCGCAGCGCGGAATTCATCACGACGGTGAACAAGGGTTACATGTTTGGCAATGGGCTGGAGGTTGATGGCCCAATCCAAAGCCGAGTCTCCCCCACCAGAAATCACAATATGCTTGTCACGGAGGGCATCCATCTTGCGAACCGCATAATGAACGGAGGTTCCTTCAAAAGCCTCAATACCTTTCAAAGGCATCTTCTTCGGCACAAAACTTCCCCCACCAGCAGCCAGTACAACAACAGGGGCTTCAATGACCGTGCCGCGATCTGTCGTTACACGCCATTTGCCATCCTCAGTTTTCACCATTTTCTCAGCCATTTGGCTAAGATGAAACGCTGGATTGAACGGCTTGATTTGTTCCATCAATTTATCGACAAGCTCTGTGCCAGTACAGACAGGCACAGCAGGAATATCATAAATGGGTTTCTCTGGATAAAGCTCTGCGCACTGGCCACCGACACGATCCAAAATATCGATCAGATGACACTTCATGTCATAAAGTCCCAATTCAAACACGGCAAATAAACCGATGGGGCCAGCACCAACAATTATGACGTCGGTTTGGATAAGCGCATTGTGTTCAGTGTCAGTCATGTGTTCCACATTTTCTAGAGCAGATCGCATTAAGGTGGAAGAAGCGCGAAGCGCCCCCCTCTTAACGCGTGAATCTGCTCGATATCAAAAAGATAGGCCCTTTTTCGTCAACGCTTCTCGATTCCAAGTGATCGAAAAAGGGTCTAAGATAAAAAGCAATGATATGGTGGGTATAGCCCGCCCCTCTTAACGTTTCAAGGCCAAAGGTCGAATCGAGCCCGAACCCCTCCATCCTTTTTTTAAGATCCTGTAAAATTAGCCTCACGTTTTTCATTGAGAGCGCGCAAGGCTTCTCGGAAATCAAATCCACGCGAGCTTTGACCAAAATATGTGTGTTCTAAACCTAATTGTGCATTCAAATCTTGCTCAAAAGCCCGACAAGCCAGTTTTTTAATCCCACCCAACGCTTTTGTCGGCCCTTGGGCCAACTTATCCAACCAAATGAGCGCCTCTTCTTGCAAGGAGCCTTCCTCTGCAATCTTGTTAACAAGCCTCAATCGTTTGGCCCTGTCAGCGTCAAAATCTTCGCAAAGCATGAAAATCTCCATCGCACGCCCCATCCCGACCTTGCGAGACAGAAAGAAAGAAGCGCCGCCGATGGGTGTTATCGCATGGTCTCCGAAAGCAGCATTAAATTGGGCCGTGCTTGAGGAAATCACAAGATCCGAAGCGAGCATCATACTAAACCCAGCCCCACTTACATAGCCGTCAACAACGGCCAAAACAGGTTTATCCATCGTTTGAAGCTCACGAATGGAGGAATGAAAAGGTAAAATAAGCTGATTTGCATTATCTAAAGCAGCATTCATATCCTTGCAGTAAGGATCCATATCCAAACCATTCATAAAGTTTCGACCAGCCCCACACAACATAACGGCGCGGACACTGCGGTCCGTTGTCGCATTTTTAAGGATAGCGAACAGTTGGTTGGCCATATCCAAGGTCATGGCATTCGCCTGATCTGGGCGGTTAAACGTTATAATCAGCGATTGGCCTCGCCTTTCACTTAGAACTTCATTGGCAGCCATATCCGTCCCCTTAAAAAATGAATGATTCCCGGCTATGCTATTCAAGACAAGGGATCGTGGAAAGTAAAAAAGGAACAATCGCCATGGAAGTTCTCTTTGAGTTCAAACGCATAGGCAATGCGACGAAAGTTACCGCCATCGATGTCAAGACAGGGATTGAAATCTCGCTTCAAGCTCCCTCTTCACTTAGCAAACAATGCCTTCAGCACAACGCATTGGCCAAACTGAACTATGTCATCAATAAAAAAAAGA
The DNA here is from genome assembly GCA_028691835.1 of Alphaproteobacteria bacterium. Lineage (GTDB taxonomy): Bacteria > Pseudomonadota > Alphaproteobacteria > UBA9219 > UBA9219 > UBA8914. Next base: position 3,593 of record JAQUYN010000086.1, read on the forward strand.
AGGAGTCGTAATACCAGCAGACCAAAGAACGGACTCATTGAAAGGGCCGCTCTCAATCACTTGCTCTGCGCCGCGCACTCCTCTTGCCGGACGGAACCCCTTGCGCCTAAAGGAGAGGACTGTCCGGCGAGAGAATATCTCCGCGCAATCGCTCGTGACCCGAACAGGTTGGTTCATCGGGCGGTTGGTATGACTCCTTCTTTTCCTTATTAAACAGAAGATAAGCGTTCGAAATTAGAAGCCAAGCAGTTTTTTCCAACCGCTCTTTTCATCTTTCTTTGGCGTTGCAAGCACAGAGGAAGATTCAGCCGCAGATGGAACAGAGTCTGTTGGCGCGGCAACTTTTGCTGCTTCTGGCGAAGGCGCCGGTATTGCCTGATCATCCAAAGGAGCCATAGGCAGATCCCTCTCGGCGGCTTTTTCCATCTTCTTACGTTCAGCATCCATCTTGGCTTCACGTTCTTTCATCTCTTCTTCCATTTTCTTCATAGACGCATCCTGAGCTTCCTTGATTTTCTCAGCGGCTTTTTCATCCAAAGAAAAAGGAATCAATGGGGCGCTCAGCACATGAACCACGCCATTCTTGGCACCTAGATCTGGCGTCAATATCGTGGCCAAACCGACTTTCAGCTCTTTGCCTCGGCCATCAAATCCAATCATTTCACCATTGCCAGAGCTTGGCGAAGCCGCACGGCCGCGAATGCTATCTGTAAACACGGCGCTTCCCAAGATGGTGTGATGCATCACAAGACTTTTAAGCTTGGCCTTATCAGCCTTAACTTTTTTCATAACATCCGATGGAATCGCATCCACAGCACTATTGGATGGGGCGAAAACCGTCACGGGCATCTCGGTTGTCTTGAATTCCGATTCGGCTCCCGCCGAAGAAACCAAGTCTGCAAACTTGCTGAGTTCCTTGGTGTTCTTGATGACGGTCCAAACGTTATCTGGACGATCATCAGCAGCACGAGCAGCCTGTGTAAGGCCACAAAGACCAATAACCATAAATGTTAATATGGCAAATGCCTTAATTTTCCTCATTGATCTCTCCTTTATCATAGTATGGATCGGATGCCTCAAACGGGCGGACGCACGTGTTCTTGTATAGTAAAAGGATTATACGTAATCTGTTGCTCGGTCAATTCATCGATTCACTCAACGCATAGGAAACTTACAGTCATGTCTCGTAAAAAAATGGCCCTAATCGGGGCCGGACAAATCGGCGGCACGATGGCTCTTTTAGCCGGACAAAAAGAATTGGGTGACATTGTCCTTATTGATATAACACAAGGTACAGCGGCGGGGAAAGCTCTGGACATTCAACAATCCACACCCGTTGGAAACCTAGAAACCTCATACACAGGCAGCGACGATTACGCAGACATCAAAGGTGCCGATGTTGTCATCGTCACAGCGGGGCTGCCACGCAAGCCGGGGATGAGCCGCGACGATCTTATTGGCATCAATACAAAAATTATCCAAACCGTGGGATCCAAGATTAAAGACTATGCGCCCGATGCTTTTGTCATTGTGGTCACAAATCCGCTGGATGTCATGGTCTGGGTTATGCAGCGCGTCACAGGATTTGCCCCTGGCAAAATTGTCGGCATGGCTGGAATCTTAGACAGCTCACGCTTTCGAACCTTCTTGGCTACAGAATTCAATGTCGCCGTCCAAGATGTTCAGGCCCTCGTTCTGGGCGGACATGGTGATTCAATGGTGCCAATGATCCGTTATTCGTCCGTCGGCGGCGTACCCTTGCCCGATCTTGTCAAAATGGGATGGACGACGCAGGAGCGTCTGGAACAAATCGTCCAACGCACACGTGATGGCGGGGCCGAAATTGTCAAACTGCTCCAAACAGGCTCAGCTTTTTATGCCCCAGCGGCGGCAGCCATCGAAATGGCGGAAAGCTACCTGAAAGACCAACGTCGCATCTTATCATGCGCGGCCTATCTGAACGGCGAATATGGATATAAAAACCTATACGCAGGCGTTCCCGTAATCATTGGGGCAAAGGGTGTTGAAAAAGTCATTGAGCTTCAATTCAACACAGAAGAACAGAGGTTATTTGACACCTCCATCAAAAACGTTCAAAGCTTGCTGCTTGTCGCCCAAAATTTAATGGATAAAAACCCAAATGGATAATTCTGAGTTCTTTGCCGCCATTTTTGACCTTCTCAAAGGCGGATTATTGAGTCTTGTTGCCGCCTCATTGGCTACCAACTTTGGCTATCGTTCGGCGGATCGCCTTCCCGGCGAAAGCAGAAAGCCTCATTGTGTCTTTTGTCTTCGTACACTTCAGCTGCACGAATATTTCCCGCTCTTCGGTTGGCTTTTTCGTTCAAATGCCAAGTCCTTGCCCTGCCCCTGCGGTAAGCGCAAGGGGCTTTGGACACAGCCCGCCGTGGAACTCATCGGCTTCGTCCTTGGCATAGCCGCCGTCGCTATCGCTGGATGGTCAACCGTGCTCATCCCCGTTTGCCTTGCTTTGGGACTTCTGGTTGCCATTGCCATGATCGACCTTGCTTTTGGCCTGATTCCTGACGAACTAAACTTTGGCTTGGCCCTATTGGGCTTTGCTGGGCTGGTTCTTGGCCAAGGGGATGTGTTTCTTGGCCTTGTAGGGGCAGCGGGACTACTCGGCTTAGGCCTCCTGCTTGCAATAGGGTACAGCAAAATAAGGGGCAGAGAAATGCTGGGGCTCGGAGACGTCAAATTCTTTGCCGCCGCAGGCCTATGGCTTCCCTTGATGATCATTCCATGGTTCCTGTTTATCTCTGGCCTATTGGGCGCTGTCTTGGGACTCGTTTGGCACCGCGTGAGCGGATCCAAAGAATTTCCTTTTGCCCCGGCACTCTGCGCATCGCTGGCCGGATGCCTTTATTACCAGCTATATCTTTACGCAACACCTTAAAAGTCACACCCCATGAGCTTTGCACGCGCCCTTTTCACCGTCAGCGGGTTTACACTTCTCAGTCGTATTGCTGGCTTTGTACGGGACACGCTGACAGCGACCTTCCTTGGGGCCGGATTTGCAGCTGATGCTTTTTTTGTTGCCCAACGCCTCCCCAATCTGTTCCGCAGCTTATTCGCTGAAGGAGCCTTTTCTGCTGCGTTCGTGCCGCTTTATGCTTCCGAAAAGGAAAAACAGGGAGAGGAAGCCGCACAGAAATTCGCAGGCGAAGCACTTTCTCTTCTCATCGCCATTCTCACCCCCTTTTCCGTTCTTGTCGTCCTCGGCATGCCGTGGGTAATCCGCATGATGGCCCCCGGGTTTCATGATGAGCCTGAAAAATTCGCTCTGGCCGTTCATTATAGCCGGATCACGTTTCCATATTTACTCCTGATTTCGATCACAGCGCTCCAAAGCGGCGTCTTAAATGCACGCGGTCGTTTTGGCCCCGGCGCGGCAGCCCCCATTATGCTGAACATTGTCATGATTATCAGCCTTTATCTCACGACGTTTTTCAACTGGAATGTTGGCGAAACGCTCGCATGGGCCACAACAATTTCCGGTGGGGCCCAAGCCACATGGCTTGTCATGAGCTGCTATCGCGCGCGCGCTTCCATTCCGCTTGTGTGGCCTCATATGACCCAAGCCTGCCGCAGGCTGTTCAAACAAATCGGGCCGGGGGCCGTGGGCGCAGGCGCGACGCAAATTAATCTGCTTCTGACCACAATCCTCGCATCCATGTTACCAACAGGCGCCGTTTCATATCTATATTACGCCGACAGGTTGAATCAATTGCCTTTGGGCATTATCGGAATTGCCGTCGCGACAACCCTCTTACCCATCCTGTCGCGCCATGAGGCCAACGGTGATGTGATTAAAGTCCGCCATTATATGAGTCGCGCTGTGCAGTTCTGTCTTGTTCTTGGCCTGCCTGCTATGATTGGACTTGGTCTAGCCGCACAGCCTATTATCCAAACATTATTTCAGCATGGGGCCTTTACGCACGAGGACGCCATTCAAACATCTCAGGCCCTTTCTGCTTATGCTCTAGGAATTCCAGGATTTCTTCTCGCTAAAATTTTTGCGTCTCGCTTCTTTGCCCAACATGACACTAAAACGCCTGTACGAATTGCAATCCTCTGTATGGCGACAAATGTTGTCTTAGCCCTCCTTCTGCTCGGTCTTTTGGGACATATTGGCATGGCCCTCGCAACGAGCATCGCAACATGGGTAAATGCCGGACTTCTGTATCTAAGCCTGAAAAAACGAGGACAACAAATCGCCGATGATGAGCTGAAAAAAAGCCTCCCTCGTGTTGGACTATCGGCGCTCGGTATGGTCGGCATGACAGCTGCGATTACAACTCTAACCCAAAATATGTTCGAAAATACGCCACTTTCTACGCAAATTTGTGGATTAGGGCTCATTATTGGTCTTTCCTCGCTCGCCTATGCTGTGTTATTACACGTAACAAATGCTGTGGATTTGAAAGAAATGATTTCTCGCCACAAAACACCAAGCAAGGCAGACGAATAATGAGTTTTATAGGATATGTTTTTTTTCAAGATGGGCGATGGCGTTGATCCTTTTTTGACGCTCAGTTATTGACACCCCCCATCAGGAGAACACTTATGAAACGTATTTTTTCGGGCATGCAGCCAACAGGCAATCTTCATCTCGGCAATTATCTCGGCGCCCTCAAAAACTGGGTTAAACTCCAAGACGAGTATGAGTGTACATACTGCGTCGTTGATCTCCATGCCCTCACTGTTCCACAGGACCCAGCTACTCTCAAGAAAGCTATTCGCGAGGTTGCCTGCGCCTACATAGCCGCTGGCATTGACGTATCCAAAAGCTGCCTGTGCGTACAAAGCGCGATGCCCGCCCACACGGAACTGAGCTGGATCCTCAGCACGCTCACACCGCTGGGTTGGATGAACCGCATGACCCAGTTCAAGGATAAAGCTGGCAAAAACCGCGATCTTCAGCTGCTAGGCCTTTACAGCTATCCCGTCTTAATGGCCTCCGATATTCTAATTTATCACGCCACGCATGTTCCGGTCGGGGAGGACCAAAAACAGCATCTTGAGCTGACCCGAGATATTGCCATCGCCTTCAACAACCGCTATGGCGCATGCTTCCCCATTCCTGAACCATTAATCATGGGCGAGGCGACACGCATCATGTCGTTACGTGATGGCACAAAGAAGATGAGCAAATCGGATGATTCCGATTATTCGCGCATTAATTTGACCGATGATGCCGATACAATCATGCTGAAAATCCGCAAAGCAAAAACCGATGCCGAACCACTTCCCTCTACAGTTGAGGATCTGACCAAACGTCCCGAAGCCAACAACTTTGTATCCATCTATGCTGCGATGAACGACTCAACGGTTGCCGATGTTTTACAAGAAAAAGCCGGGGCGCAATTCTCGACCTTTAAGAAAGATCTGGCAGATCTCACCATCGCCAAGCTCGTTCCGA
>JAQUYN010000015.1 GCA_028691835.1 Alphaproteobacteria bacterium
GTGGCAAAAGAGCCGCTTTAGAATCCGTCACACGCAAGAAGGCTTCGCGCAAATGACGAGCGGCACGACGTGTCGGTAAATAAACGGTCATACGAGCAAGGGCCATCGGATCGCCCTCCGCACGCCGCCACAAGCCTTTGGCCAAAGTCGTAACAAAACAAAGATCCGGCGGAATGGTGGAAATTCGGCTCATCCCCAGCCTTTCCCTGAATCAAACAAGGCATTGGCCTCTGCCAAATCCTCGGGCGTACCAACATGGAAACAGGATCCATCGTGAACAAGGCCAAACAAACGCCCCCGAGCTTCGCACAAATCAAAAATTTTATTATTTGAAAAAACAACTTCATCAATTTCGTCGTAAAGCTGAGGTTTCACAATTTGCGCTGAAATAAAAACATATTCACGCGGAATCGGCGCGCCCTTGCGCCACAGCGAACCATCGCCGCGCAACATGAAATCTCCATTTGGGCCAAAACCTCGCGCTTTTTCGCGGGGAGAAAGCAAAAGCAATTGATCCATGCGTTCGGGCTCCCACATACGCGCCAATCGCGCAAGGGCAGGCTCACAGCCATCAAGAATGGGCATATCGCCGCCAAGAAGAATAAACGGTTTATCACCGAAGTGTGGACGCGCTTTTTGGGTGCCCCCGCCAGTATCAAGAACAGCATCCTCGGGCGATAAGATAATCTCAACATCCTTGCGTCGCGACAGATGCTCACGCAAGCAATCGCCAAGATAATGCGTATTGACGACCACTCTTTTCACACCAACCCGGACCAAATGATCAAGGGCACGATCCAACATCGTATGTCCTGCAACCACCAACAGTGGTTTGGGCTTATCAAGTGTCAGGGGCCGCATGCGCATCCCAAAACCCGCAGCCAAAATCATGGCCGTTTCGGAAAGAAAGGGAAGGGAGACATCGTTTGTCATGATGGCGACGCACAAGAAGCAAACCAACGACGCACGGGCGCCAACTCATTATATTTCAGTAACCCTTGCAGGGTTTTCCAAACAAGAGGGATCATGGGCATGCGATCAATCTTGACCAAGATACCGAGCACACGCGTGTGTCGCTGTGCAGCATAAATATGAACAGCCGAAAGCAAAGCGTCTTTATCAACGGTTGGATTGAGCGCGTGATACGTTGCGACAAAAGACTCCATGCTTCCGATGCCTCCGTCGCGCCGAATATTTTCACACCAAGAAGCCAGATCATAGGCAATCGACCCAATCCCCGCATCCTGAAAATCCAGCAAACCAACAGACGAACCCATCAGGGGAGCAGGAAGAACCATCATGTTATCTGGCATAAAATCGCGCAACAACAGGGACCGAGGGAGAGCATCAAGCGGCGAGAGTACGCTATGCCAAGCTTCAACAAAATGGCTGCGTTCACGCGGCGATGCCTGACGATGAAAAACACGAGGATAATAGTATTCTAAAAACAAGGCAACCTGATCACAAAGAAGAGCTGAGTTAAAAAGCGGAGATTTAAATGCCCCCAACATAGACTGCTTAAAATTTTGATGGATTTTGGCTAAAACACGCGCTGCCTCACGATCAAACACATCGCGAGTTTGCCCCTTATCAAGAGCCTTACCAACCGTCACATCACCAAAATCTTGCATCAGCACAAGATCGCGCATCAAATCACTGGCATAAATCTCTGGGACGGCAATCCCCATTCGACGCAACAAAACCGCCATATGCACAAAAGCGTCCGTTTTTTGATCCGATTCACAGCACATCAAAATCGTACTGGCAGGAAGAATATCTTGGCGCGTTAACCGACAAAAACGTCGCGTGGAGAAATCCGATACAAGCTCTTGCCGGTTCGCGCCACCCCAGCCCGCATCTCTCAAAAAGGATTGAACTTCCGCTTCGGTTTGCATCAAATACTTTCCTTTATACGACTTATCCAGCTTAACGTCGGCGACAAAATAACAGATCGCTTCCCATTAGGATCTAACTGAAAAGTCAAAGTCAGCCTTTCGGATGGCATATGGTGAGCGGCCTTTTCCGGCCACTCAACAAGAACAGCACCCTCGGCACAAGCTTCATCAAAACCAATCTCTTCAATTTCATCTGGGTGCTTCAAACGATAGAGGTCAAAATGATACAAAGGAAAATCGCGCCCATCATACATTTGCACCAACGTAAAGGTCGGGCTTGGCACCTCACCTTGCACACCAAGAGCCTGTAAGAGGCAACGCGCAAAGGCTGTCTTTCCTGCGCCCAAATCCCCCACCAACAAAAGGACATCCTGCGCCTTCACTAAAGGCGCTATCCTTTGCGCGAACGCCTGCGTTGCGGAGAGATCAGGCAAAAGGATCACCGCGTCCATTTTGCCCCCTCACGCACGAAGAAGATGGGCCGCAACGTTCTTGCCCGCACCCGTTTGCGGGAAGAAACAACTGACACGCGTGCCGTCCTTATCATCACTGAAAATCTCGACGCGTCCACCATGCATTTCAACAAAGCTCTTAACGAGACTAAGCCCCAGCCCGGCCCCCGCTTGACGTAAGTGAGAGTTCGATTTCTCAAACTTGCCAAAAACGCGATCACGATCACTTTCTGGAATCCCTACCCCTGTATCAAGAACGCTGATAACGATCCACGCATCCTGCTTCCAAGCAGCCAATGCAATGTTACCTCCAGCTGGCGTGTATTTGATGGCGTTGCTTATCAAATTAAACAAGACTTGTTTAACGCGGTGCTCATCGGCTTCCATCACACCAATATCTGAAGGGCAATCAATCAAAATATCAATCATTTGTTGACGCGCCCACGCCGCCGTCATGAGTTTAGCTTCATTCAAAACATTAGCGACACTGACAGGATGGCAATCAAGGGTCATGCGTCCAGCTTCAATCGTGGCTAAATCCAACACATCATTGATCAAACGCGACAGTTTCTCGCTCTCAGACTTAATGGTCGTGGTATATTCCAGTTGACGATCATTCAGCTGGCCAAAATATTGTTCCGCCAAAATATCGGCAAATCCCATAATGGTGTTGAGCGGCGTACGTAATTGATACGAAACGTTCGCAACAAAATCAGACTTCAACCGATCGGCTGTTGCAAGCGCAATATTGCTGGCCCTCAAGGCTTGTTCGACCTTAACCGAGTCCGTTACGTTCAAAAAGCTGTTCAAAACAGCGCCATCCGGCAAGGGCACTGTAATAAAATCTACAACTGTGTGATCGGTGTGCTCAATCCGCCCTGAACGAGGCGTGCGATCCAAAGCATAGCCAACCATTTCTGTTTTGAAAGCGGCCCAATCACGTGACGTATCCAAAACCCCTTTTGCCTGGTCTAAGACTTCGCTGACGTGCGGATCACTTTCAACAAACTCTGGCGATAAATGCCAAAGCTTAATGAAAGCTGGATTTGACAAACGCAACCGACCATCGGGGCCAAACACGGCAATGCCTTCGGCTAAATTATCCAGCGTTTCCTTTTGAACCGCCATAAGGGTGTTATACGATGTCTCAAGCTCAAGTTGATCGGTCACATTTTCGTGCACAAACATAAGCCCGCCCAAGGGATGTGGAGCGGCCAAAATACGCAAGCTGGTCCCATCGGGAAGATACATCACGTCTTCACGCGATTCTAAAAGCGATGTAAACAGAGCTAAACGCTCTTTTTTAAATTTTTGGAAATCCGCTTGCTCAGGGATGCGCCGACGCGCACGCAAGTCTTCGAGAATCTCGCTGAAAGTTGGCTTGCTATCAAGAAAGCTTTCCTGCGCCTCCCACAGCCGTTGATAGGCACGGTTATAAAACTCTAACCTTGTGTCCGCGCCATAAACACAAATGGCGGCGCCAAGATGTTCCATCACCTCATGATGAGAAACCAGATGACGGCGCAGTTCCGTCTCTTTGTCTTCCTCTGCCGTCACATCCAAGGCCAGCCCGAGCAGAACGACTTGCTGTTCATTCTCCCCAGCCAGCACAACAGCATGAAGCCCGGAAACGGGACGCTCTGCCACTTGAAGCAAACAGCGTTTGCCTTTGATCACAACATGATCACGCTCAGCGAGAGGTTCTTGTTTTTTCAAAGCAGCTTCAGCGAGCGCACGCCCCCCCTTTGACGATGCAGGCATAAGCTCCAACTGGCCGGAAAGAACCGCATCAATTGTCGTATCAAGTGCATCGGCATACGCGGCGTTACACATGACAAGTCTAAGATCCTCGCTTCGCGCCCAAACAGGAAAGGGCAACACATCAAAACATGACCCAAGATTTGTACTCTTCTTGGTAAGTTGTTCTGGCTCAATTAGGATAACTTCGACTTTATCTTCCTTCGCAACGGTGGCCGCGTGAACTTCAGTTGTCATCGCGGCCGCCACAGCGGCTTGGTGTACAACCCCCTGTATATGGTCGCAAAACCACAACACATCAACAACGGGGCCCGTTCCGCCAATACGAAACTGACGCCCCATCACATGCGTGACAGTATCCCCCTTCGCCGCATGCACAGCCATCGTAAATGGCGCGCCAGAGAGTTGCAAACGACGAAAAGCCCCTAACAAATCCGGCCCCTCTTTGATGGCACCGATCAGATCATCAAGATGGCTTATTTTTTCGACATTCAAACAGGTGGCAACCCCATGTTCTTCGCGCAACATTCCTTGCGGCGTGAACAAACAATACCCGCCAGGCATCGTACGAACCATAGATTGCAATCGATCCGCAATAAACCGTATCTGTCGAAAATGCCGCTCATTTTGAGCCTGTTTGCGGCTTAAGGTCCACAAAGCGACCCCCTCCGCAATGGCAAATATCGTTGCCGCGAGCGAGACCAACAGGGGCCACTCAAGCCCCAGCGCCGCGCTGGCCACAATCACGAAAATCAAAACCGCCACAAGGACAGCCCAAACGGGAGCTTTTGTTAGCAACTGCTTCAGCATCAGACTACCTAAAAAACACACAGAATCACTCTATCTGATTAAGCCATAATGACAGACAAGTGAACCTCTTTTGATCAGGAGGCACCGTGAGAACGATTGTGAGAACGAAACAAAGACCGCGTCATACAGCTCGCGAAACCGGTGTATCAATCCTGCGAACTGTTTTATCAAAAAGTGAAGCTATGACACGCACAGCCATACGATAGGGCAGAGCCAAAGAAATCGTATTTCCTTGACGCGACACAATACCACACTGTTCATATGGCTTTAGGGCCTCGATTTCTTCACTCAACGTTGCCAAAGCATAATGATGCTTGCGACACACCTCTTCCAAATTCACGCAAAGCGTGCACATGAGCGTTTCAATAATCTCTGCGCGTAATCTGTCTTCACCAGAAAGGCGAAGCCCCCGCGTTGTCGCAAAGCCGTCCTTACGGATAGCCTCTTCATACGCTTCAGGGCTACGCGCATTCTGAAAATAAGCCATTGATGTCGAACCAATCGAACTGGCCCCAAACCCCAGAAGGGTCGATGCGGTATCATCCGTATAACCCTGAAAATTGCGGTGAAGGCGGCCTTCTTGCCTCGCTATCGACAAGGAATCTGAAGGAAGAGCAAAATGATCCATGCCAATTTCGACATATCCAGCCTCTTTAAAAACCTGCCGTGCCGCCCCTTCCATCGCAAGACAAGCATGAGGCCCCGGAAGGATATACTGCTCCAATACCTTTTGGTGTTTCTTAACGTGGGGCAAATGAGCATAAGAAAACAATGAAATACGATCTGGCCGCAACATAACGGCCTCCTGTGCTGTTTCCGCGACAGAAGTGGGCGACTGCATGGGAAGCCCATACATCAAATCGAAATTAATGCTTCTAATTTCTGAATTGCGAATCAGGGCACAGGCAGCCTTAACCAGCTCGTAAGATTGCAGCCGACCGATGATATGCTGAACATTAGGATCAAAATCCTGAACGCCAAGACTAACGCGGGTCACCCCCAGCATGCTTAAGGTCTTAATTTGAGCCTGTGTTATGAGGCGAGGATCCATTTCAACCGAGATTTCTTGATAAGAAGACATATCAAAGTTACGGGCCAAAGAATCAAACACCAACCCAAACTCTTTTTCGGACAAAAAATTGGGAGAACCGCCACCAAAGTGAAGAAAGCTTACGGGCCACGGCGTTTCACGAATCAACGCAACATTCTGAATCTCGCGCAGGACAAACCCCAGATAATTCGTAACGCGTTCATGCCGCTGTGTAGCACATGTGTTGCAGCCACAGTAAAGGCAAAGTGACTGACAAAAAGGAATATGCAGATAAAGAGAAATGGGATCATTCGCAGGGAGAGCCGCCAAGGCGGCCTTATAGTCCAACGCCGTTACGCCTTCTTGAAAAGCTGTCGCAGGAGGATAGCTTGTATAACGAGGCACAAGTTTACCAAGCCAAAGCTCATCACGTCCCGTTTTTTGACCCAACAATCCAATAAATGGATCATCAAGATCAAACTCACGTTCATCCGAAGACGGAACAGCCGAGGGTAAAAACGAGGCGTGGCCTGTCAAAGCAATCTCTCTTTGTGAAAAGAATCAGAAAAATACCTTAGCATAAGGCGTTCTTGTTCGAAAGGCGTGTTCTTTCAATTAACTATTTTTCAACACTCCGGGCAAGCGGACCCAAATGTGTGACTAAAAAACCGCACGACCTCTCAAAAACGGCACAATTGCGACATTTTATGACTTGATGCGAAATGATAAAGGTTTTTTAATGAGGATGGATCATAACTGCATTGCCAATTCATCCCTACTTCCGGCATTTGTCTTACTTATGGAGAAAAACATGAATAGTTCAACGAAGCTTCTTCTTGCTGGCGCCATACTGGTGCTCGGCATGGGTGCTGCCTCTTCTCAAGCAGCAACTCTCGATGTCGTACGCGACTCTAACGGCACACCTGTCCGTACAAAGGACAATGACTGTGTTCGCTCAAACTGGTTGAGTGACAGTAATTCCTGCAAGGACCAAGAAGCCTCGGCCCCCGCAGTTATTACGGCAAGCAAGCCTGTTTATTTCGCCTTTGGGCGGTCTTCGTTGACCACAGATGGCAAAAAAGCTTTGAATGCCATCGCTGCTGACATCAAAGCCAAAGGCCCTGCTGTCACGTCTGTTCGTGTTGCTGGCTTCGCTGATCGTATTGGCAGCGCCGCAGCAAACGAAAAGCTTTCGAAAAAACGCGCCGACACTGTCCGCAAGTACCTTGTTTCCAAGGGCATCGTGAATGCGCAAGTTGTAGAAACACGTTGGTTTGGTGAAAGCCAACCTGCTACAGATTGCCCCAAGAATCTTTCAAGGGCGAAGCTGATTAAGTGCCTTCAACCCGACCGTCGTGTCGAAGTTGAAGTTGATACAATCGCCCCAGAAGCAGAATAAGCTGAAGGCTTTTTGAGAAAAAACCCGCCGTCTCGAAAGAACGGCGGGTTTTTATTAGCAGGTCTATTGGTATCCAGAAGCTGCTGGCCTCAAGAAAATCCAGATTACCCCATATTCTGGGCGATAAAATCCCAATTGATTAAGTGGTCGAGAAATTCCTGTAAGAAATCAGGCCGACGATTCTGATAATCCAAATAATAGGCATGCTCCCAGACATCACAGGTCACGAGGGCCTTCTGCCCCACGGCAAGCGGGGTCTGTGCATTGGCCGTTTTAACAATCTTAAACTCCCTCGCCTCCTCAACTAGCCAAACCCAACCGCTTCCAAACTGAGCCACACCAGTCTGCTTAAACTGATCCTTAAACGTCTGGACGCTGCCAAACGCCCCTTTGATCGCGGCTTCGACCTTCCCTGTCGGCTCGCGCCCACCCTTGGGACTCAAGCTTGACCAAAAGAAAGTATGATTCCAAACCTGAGCCGCATTATTGAAAATGCTCGTCATGCTCTCATCTTTCGACGTCTGTCGGATGATCTCTTCCAACGGCTCTGCCGCCAAAGGCGTGCCCGTGATGAGGTTATTTAGATTAGTAACATAGGCCTGATGGTGCTTGCCATGATGGCACTCGAACGTACGGGCAGAAATATGGGGCTCAAGCGCTTCTTTGGGGTAGGGCAAAGACGGAAGTTCAAAAGACATACGAGTCTCCCTTCACAGAAAATTAAGCATCGCCTGAGTTTTGCACATCTTTGCGCAGATCTTCAAGCCCCGGAAGATATCCTTCTGCATCACCATACTCTAAAAACTTTACATAACGGTCATGGGGATCACGCACACGCAACGCATGTTTGATAGGACACCAAAATTGCTCGGTCCGTGCGGCGACTTCTCGTGCATAGGCAAAAACGCCCTGACCATAACCGCAATAGGCGCAATTGATTTTCTCGATCAGGTTCAGATATGCCAAATGATGGCGATCCATCAGGATAAATGTCGATCGTTTCACCAAGGGAATGCCATAGGCGCGAAAGCAAATCTGTTGATAGACCGTAACCCAGAAATCAAGTAAGGCCATAGGCACAATCATGGAGTAGATGACAGGCGAAACCAAAACATTGAGAAGCCCCGCCGTACGAAAATACTGCGGCATGCGCACGCGAAAGGCGCGCTGTCGCACGACAATTTCTTCGGCAAACTCGGCCATCTTGCCGCGAATCTTGACTTGATACGCATCACGGCTCTTTTGGAATTCATCTTCAAGGCGATCTTCCAGAAGACGAATACGCTCAACGATCTCTTTGATTTGTTCGTTCATATTCAGGAACCGGGGGTCAGGGTTCGCATTCAGCATTCAGCATTCAGCATTCAGCATTCAGCATTCAGCATAGCTGGCCTTAATTCGGAGCTTATGTCAAGGAGCGGCAACGGCCCGCTTATTAATACCGATAATGATCGGCCTTATAAGGACCTTGCACATCAATGCCGAGATACGACGCCTGTTTGTCGCTGAGCGTTGTCAAATGCGCCCCGAGCTTGGCCAAATGCAAACGAGCCACCTTTTCGTCCAAATGCTTGGGCAACGTGTAAACCTTGACTTCGTACTTGCCGGGGTTGGTCCAAAGCTCGATCTGAGCCAGCGTTTGATTGGTGAAGGAGGCACTCATCACAAAGCTGGGGTGCCCGGTGGCACAACCAAGATTGACAAGACGACCCTTCGCCAAAATAATTAAGCGCTTGCCGTCAGGAAAGACCACTTCGTCCACCTGAGGCTTCACCTCTTCCCAAGCATAGTTGCGTAAAGAGTCAATTTGAATCTCTGCATCAAAATGACCAATGTTACAAACGATGGCGCGATCTTTCATCACACGCATATGCTCAAGCGTGATAACGTCCACATTCCCCGTGGCCGTTACAAAGATGTCGCCAAGCGGCGCAGCCTCTTCCATCGTAACAACTTGATAGCCCTCCATAAGGGCTTGCAAGGCATTAATAGGATCAATTTCTGTGACAAGAACGCGAGCGCCAGAACTGCGCAGGCTGGCGGCGGAACCTTTACCAACATCGCCGAAACCACACACAACGGCAACCTTGCCGGACATCATCACGTCCGTAGCGCGACGAATTCCATCCACCAAGCTTTCACGACACCCATATAAATTATCGAACTTCGACTTTGTCACGCTGTCATTCACGTTAAAGGCCGGGATCTTAAGCGTTCCCGCCCTCATCATGTCATATAAACGATGCACACCCGTTGTCGTCTCTTCGGAAACGCCACGCACATCCTTCAACATTTCAGGGTGCTTTTCATGCATATGCAAAGTGAGGTCGCCACCATCATCAAGCAACATATTCGGCGTCCAGCCATCGGGACCCATCAAGGTTTGCTCAAGGCACCACCAATACTCTTCTTCTGTTTCGCCCTTCCACGCAAAAACAGGAATGCCTGCCGCCGCAATGGCCGCTGCAGCCTGATCCTGCGTCGAGAAAATATTACAAGAGGACCAACGCACGCTGGCCCCCAAATCGATCAATGTTTCAATCAGAACCGCCGTTTGAATGGTCATGTGCAGACAGCCACAGATGCGAGCGCCTGCAAGGGGCTTGGCCTTGCCATATTCAGCGCGAAGCGCCATCAACCCCGGCATTTCTGTTTCAGCAATCGCTATTTCCTTACGGCCCCATGCGGCCAACGCAATATCTTTAACTTTAAAATCAGGAGAAGCAGATGACATGAGAAACATCCTTACTTAAACAGAGAAACAAAACCCGTGGAAAAACCACACTCAACTTTTTACCGCAAGACCTGTAACACACAAGCCCCGGCGCGCCAAGGATGAAACGGCTTATTTTAGCTCCCCGAACTCAGGGCCTTGCATCTTACTTCTTCTTACGCGCATAAAGCACAGTCTCGGGTATGCTTTGCGCCCCCGCATCGATTAAACGCCGCACTGTGACCTCATCCGCCTGTCGTAGAATTTCCTGCGCAAAAGCAACGGAACGCCCGATTGTGAGGCTCCGTATTTCCTGCTTCACTTGCGGCAGACGCGCAGGCGACATTGAAAATTCACGCAACCCCAACCCGAGCAACAACGCAGTAGCGCGAGGATCACCCGCAAGTTCGCCACATAAACTAATGGGTATATTGGCACGCCAAGCCGCCGCGATCACGACCTCGATCAAACGAATAACTGCTGGGTGATAAGGATTATACAGATATGCGACACGATCATCCCCACGATCAATGGCCAGCGTATATTGCGTCAAATCATTGCTGCCGATGGCGAAGAAATCGCACACTTGGCTCAAAGCGTCGGCAACCAGCGCAGCGGCAGGGATCTCAATCATAGCCCCGAGAGGAGGTAACGTTTGTGGCAACTTCATCCCGCGTCGAAGGAGTTTCTTTTCAACCTGCACGAGACGGTCTCTTACTTGCCTGATTTGATCGACCGAGGATACCATGGGAATGAGGATACGAAGCGGCCCATAAGTTGAAGCCCGCAAAATAGCTGCAAGTTGCGCGTCCAACAGCTTAGGCTCGGCTAATCCTAAACGAATGGCACGAAGGCCGAGCGCTGGATTAACGCTTTCACTTAACCCCTCCCCAAGCGCGGAAGCCAACTTTTCGCCGCCAATGTCCAACGTGCGTACGGTCAAAAGTTTACCATCCATCCGCTTGACAATATCTCGCAAAGCCTCGAACTGCTCGTCTTCTGAAGGCAAATCAGGTCGGTTCATAAAACTAAATTCTGTGCGCAAAAGCCCAACGCCAACGGCACCAACATCCAACGCCATATCCGCATCGCGAGGAAGCTCCAGATTAGCCATCAACTTAACGGACGTCCCGTCCTGCGTCATAGCGGGCACGTCACGCAATGTTTTTAGCTTTTTCGTCTCGCGCGCTTGTCGTGAAGCTTCACCCTTATAATAAGCCAAAGTTTCAGCTGTTGGCCGCAAAATAACTTTGCCTTCATGCCCATCGACAATCACTATGTCGCCAGTGGTTACTATGCCTGACACCAACGAGGCCACACCCAAAACCGCAGGAAGCCCAAGCGCACGAGCCATAATAGCGGCATGGCCTTCTGCTCCGCCCAAAACAGCGGCAAAGCCTGCGACACGATCAGGGTCCATCAGGGCCGTATCGGCCGGCGTAATCTCGTCCGCCATCAAAAGACTATCCTTGGGGGCATCGGCGAAAGGATTATAACTTTGCTGCAAAAGATTACGAATTAGTCTCGCCCCAACCTCACGAACGTCATCAGCACGTGAGGCAAGATAATCATCCTTCATCGCAGCAAACCCTGCCGCAATCAGCGCAATTTGACGTTGCACCGCTGTCTCGGCATTCAGGCGCTCTTCAACAATTGTCGTTTCAACGCCCCGGATCAAACGCGAGCTTGACACCATGCCTTTGTAAGCCTCCAAAAGCAGGCCAATTTCTTCATTGGCATCAGAGGGCAGCGCCTCAGCCTTGGCCCTCAACTGGCTAAGCTGTTTTTGCGTTTTGGCAATGGCCGCCTCAAATCGCTTGATTTCTTTTTCAACTTGATTGGGCAGAATACAATATTCAGGGACAGGCAAACCCTTTTGATCAATAATATAAGCGGGACCTATTGCAATGCCGGTAGAAACACCCAAGCCATGCAAAACTTTTTCGCCATCTTGTGTCCCTTTAGTTTTCACATCACTCTTCATCGAAACCCCGCATAATTAAATCAACTAAGGCATTAAGCGCATCCACAGCCTCAATTCCGGACGCACATAACTTGACGCACGTGCCACACGGCGCGGCCAACATCATCAGTCCCATAATCGAACTAGCAGGAACCTTCATGTCCTCACGTGCGACATGCACGTCAGCCTTAAAGGCCGAAGCCACTTGAACGAGCTTCGCCGCTGCACGCGCATGGAGACCCCGCTTGTTGACCAAAACGACCATCTCACATAATTCGTCAGCGCAAAGCCCCTGCCTGTCCATCATCATCGCAGCACGTTTTCCCCTTATGTTGAAGGAGAAGCTAAATTCTCAGTCACAAGCTGAATATATTTCCGCCCCGCTGAAGCAGCTTCGGCAACGGCATCCAAAAGAGACATGGAATCGCGAATCGTTGCCAATTTAATAAGTGTAGGGAGATTAACCCCGGCAAGCACGACGGCCTGCGTCTTGGGCATAACCGAAATCGCAAGATTACTGGGCGTGCCACCAAACATATCAGTCAAAAGGACAACGCCATCGCCTGTATTGACTTCTTTGATCGAAGCCAAAATCTCGTTGCGGCATTGGTCCATATCTTGGTCCGGCGCAATGCTGATGGCTTTGGCTTGAGCCTGCGGACCAACAATTTGGTCCACAGCTAGAAGCATTTCAGCCCCGATGTCTCCATGCGAGACAAGAACAATACCAAACATTGACAACTCCCTTTATGCTTACGCTTTGCTTTGCGGACGATCCATATCCCTGTGCCCGACTCCAACAATATAACCATGTTTAGCCAGACTTGTCGCCAATTGTTCCGCAATAAAAACGGATCGATGCCGTCCGCCGGTGCATCCAATCGCAAAGGTTAAATAACGCTTGCCTTCATACTTATAGAGAGGCAACAAAGGCACAATCATGTCCACAAGCTTATCCATAAATGGCTGATAATGCTCATCCTTTTTGATGTAATCCACCACAGCTGGTTCTTGACCCGTCATGGTGCGAAGATGAAGATCCCAATGCGGATTGGCCAAAAACCGCACATCAACCACGAGATCTGCTTCTCGCGGCAACCCCATGCGATACGAAAACGATGTCACAAAAAGAGAAAGATCCGCCTCGGTTTCTAATCGAAAGTGACCGGCCAAATGACGCCGCAACTCATGAACCGACAGCGCCGACGTGTCAAGCACATGATCTGCGCACTCTCGCAGCCGCCACAGCATTTCACGTTCGGTGCGAATCCCATCTGATACCGTGCGATCCACGGCCATAGGGTGGCGCCGTCGCGTTTCAGTAAAACGCCGTTGTAGGGCCTCATCGGAACACTCCAAATAAACGAGCTTAACCGTCAGGCCTTCTTTTTTCGCGAGCGCCTCATATGTTTGGAGCACACAATCAACCGAAAAATTTGCATTACGCGTATCAATAGAAATCGCAAGGGCGGGGCTGTCCGTTGCCGCATCGACCAAAGTCGGGATCAAACTGAGGCGCAAATTATCCACGACTTCATAACCCAAATCCTCAAAAACCTTAAGAGCGCTTGAAAGCCCCGCCCCCGACATTCCTGTGACAATAAGGATCTCACGAAGAGGTCCTTTGGGGACAACTTGTTCTTGTCTATGCTCTGTCATCTTCGTGCGTTCCCTTCATCGCTATGCGGATTTTGGAAGGGGTTGAAGCCTCACACCCCACCAGTTTAAGCCAACGCACTGGTTGATCAAGCAAGGGATAAAAAGCCATGGACGGAAGCCGATCCAAAGGATCATTTGCAAAAACAAGGTCCACATAAAGGACAATGGGGATTCTTGTGACATAAGGAAGTTTGTACAAACCGACATGACGAACCTCAATAAGCCCCGCAATAGAATCAGGCGGTGAGGCAATAATTTGCCCCTCGGCTTGCTGCACTTTCGTTTGATCATCGGCAATAAGTGTTGCCCCAGATTCAATCAGACGTAAGGCCACATCCGATTTTCCAACGCCCGAGGGCCCCGCCAACAAAACGGCCTTCCCATCTAAAGCAACGCTGGTCGTATGAAGGATCACGCCACACCTATTCTCTTACGAAAAAAACAGGCCATGCATATCACGCAGGCCATCAACGATAAACTGAACAGACCGCGCCGCTAAAAGCATGCCCATAATGCGCGAAATAATGACGTTTCCGCTGACCCCCACTACGCGCAACAAGTTTCGCGCGGCCAAAAGGCAGACAAACGTAAGCCCCATCACCAAGGCCAAAGCTAGCACAATAGAACCTTCCTCAACCACGCCATCCGTCCTACTCATTAACAAAATCATGACCGTCATGCAGCCCGGTCCGGCGATCAACGGTATAGCCAGAGGAAAGACAGCAATATCGGATCGGTCAGCATACGTGTTTTGGTCTGCGCTGGCGCCACCAAACCGGGCATCCCCGAAAATCATGCGGAAAGCTATAGTAAAAAGCAGGATACCTCCCGCAACGTGAAAAGACGGAAGCCTTATGCCAAGCTCTCGCAGCAAAGGTTCGCCAAAAAAGGCAAAGAAAAGCAGCACACCAAAGGCAACCCCAGCCGCCTTGGTCGCAACAGCCCTGATCTCTGACGCCGTGCAATGCGACATAAGCCCAACAAAAACCGTGGCAACCCCCAACGGATTGGCAATAACAAGCAGCGAAATAAAGGCATTAAGAAATTTCTGAGTTAGCATTGACGAATCATCCATGTAAGAGGCCGCGCCTCAAGCTAACCCACTTCACAACTTTTGAGAATCTGAAAAAACGGCCCACAGGGCAGCCAACCGCCGTTAATCTCGCCTTAAACCTAACACGTTATGATAGCGTACCTTTTCATATTTCTTTTGGGGATCCGATCCTATGCCGCTCATTGAATGGTCTGAGTCTCTATCTGTCAAGTCTCGCTTGTTGGATGCAGATCACAAACGCTTAATTGATGTCATCAACAAACTTTATGATGCCAGCCAAAAGGGATCAAATCATGCTGGTGTTGAAACAGCCATGGAGCAGTTGCTCAGTTTAACAAAAACGCACTTTATTCATGAAGAAACGTTAATGCGGAAATCAGCTTATCCGCAGTTTATTCCACACAAAATCGAACATGATCGCCTTATCAAGCAGCTGGAGGATTTCCAAAAACGTTATGCGGCAGGGCAAGTTGGGCTTTCAAACGAAAGCGTTGCTTTCCTGCGCACATGGCTGTGTGAACACATCACATCTGTCGATGTTTCTCTCGGAGAGTGGTTGTCCAAGCACGCAAGCTTGGATACAACCTGAAGGCCGTCAGTTCCGTGCCCTGGCAAGATGAAAACTTTCAACGCCCTCAATCGTGGGCAAATACTCAGCCAAATCAGAAATCACAATATCACGACGACGCTCTTTTGAAATAGCAACAAAGCGCCACTCAATTTGTTCATGATGTGATTGAATCGTCAAGGACCCCTTGGCCAATTCATATCCATTGGCGTGAATGATGTCCTTTACAAAATCTTTGGGAGGCCGGAACCCCTTCTCAAATTGCAACGTTACCGAAACAGGGCGCCGCGTCGGCAAAAGCACATCAAAACGTGACCCCAACATGACAAAAAGTTCAGCAATGATTGTCATACTTGTTGCCGCAAAATAAAAGCCCAGCCCCACCAAAACACCAATTGCCGCCGCCGCCCAAATGGACGCCGCCGTTGTCAATCCACTGATCTTCATGCCATTTTGCATGATGATGCCAGCCCCCAAAAAACCAATCCCCGTCATGATGCCTTGAATCGTGCGCGTGGGATCAACATAGGCCGAATTCACACTGGAATGTCCACCAACCCAAAGCGAGGGGTGGGCCGAAACAGAGATAAGAACCGCCGACACCATACAAACGAGAC
This sequence comes from Alphaproteobacteria bacterium, assembly GCA_028691835.1. Taxonomy (GTDB): domain Bacteria; phylum Pseudomonadota; class Alphaproteobacteria; order UBA9219; family UBA9219; genus UBA8914. Next base: position 15,919 of record JAQUYN010000015.1, read on the forward strand.
CATATGTGCGCATGCCCGCAGCACGCCCATGATACGAACGCTCGTAACCAAAAACAAAACCGAGAAAAAGCGCAATCCCCATGTCGAGAATAATCGCAAGATCAGGCGCCGTACGCGCCAAACGCCAATACGTAAAAAGAGAATCCAACCACTCATTTGTTAAAGACATAGACACCCCTGTTATCTCACCTCATTCGGAATGCACTGTGCCAGATACGAGGCTTCTTCAGCTGTCGTTTCACGCCCTAACGCGACGTTTCGCTCAGGAAACCTACCAAATCGAGTGATCACGTCATTGCATCGATCTGCTTCATCAACCCACTCTGGGTCTTTGGTGCGCTCACGAACATAAAACGCTGCAAGCCTTTGATCCCCAGCATGTTCTGAATGCTGAAACGGCAGATAAAAGAAAAGTTTAAAGTTACGGTCAATCCGGTCATCAAAATGGCGAATGATCGCCTGTCGCGCCAAATCTAAGGCCGCATCATCTGTTTCATAAGCCCGTGCAGTGCCACGGAACATATAGCGAGGAAATATGTCCAAAAGAAGGATCAACGAAAGAACGCCCTCTGGAGTCTCTTCCCACTCCCGAAGCTCGTCCAGAGCAGCGCGTTCGTGCGCAGCCAAAAAACGCGAGCGAATAAGGTCCGCCAGCGTTTGGTCCTCTTTGAACCAACGATCAGGCCCCACTTCGTAGAACCAAAAGTTCAGTATCTCTTCGGGATCGGTCAACATGACACCCCAGTATAGAGAAGGAACCTTACTGAATTGTTACTATAGGGATTTTTCAGACAATAGAATGGGCATGGCCCGTTTTGGCCCTTCTGAAAGCTCTCTTTCCGTGGCCCGCAAACCCAAATAATACCAACCCTCGAATGAAAGCATCCAATCCGGTCACGAGCGGTTGCGAGGAGGGATCCTCTCGTGATCTATAGGAATGCTTTCATTCGAGAGTTGGTATTATTTCGTTGCCCACGTACGGATATTCCCAAGATCCACATGCACATGATTGCTGGAAGGATAGTAAGACACACCACCACGTTGCATCGTTTTAGCAATTTCAGAAATAGCCTTGCCATTCACCTTCTTGATACGAAAATCAACAGCCCATCCGTGAATATGAAAACTTTCCTTCGCCGCCTGCCCATTTATCAAACGAAGTTTATCATTGCTTGCTTGAGATCGATAACCGGAAAGAATTTCGAAGACCACGCTTGGCGGAAGCCCCAGACGCGAGCGAATATCAACAAGGTAGTCTATCAGTTCAGGATCTATTTTGCCGATTTCGTTTGCGTTACGATCACGGAAAAGCACGTCTATTTTCTTCATCGCATCGGGATCATATTGACCCTGCGTATAATATGTCAGGTTAAGCCGCTCCCCACTTTTGGGATGAAGTAATACAATGCGACGCTCTGCAACTTTGTCTGGCCTCGTTTTCTCGCCGCCATATTGTTTAACCAGCTTACCCGCCATACCGGACCTACTGCCGCCATCCGAAGCCCCCAAACAACCTGTCAAAGCAACCAGCAGCATCAAGAAAAGAAAGGTACGAGTCATGCCGTCAGCCCCCTTGCATACGCCATGATGGATTCACAGCATAGCCGCCACGCTCCATGACAAAAACATCCTCGCCATCGGGATGAATGGACATTAACTTACGGCGCAAACGGTAAATGTGCGTTTCGAGCGTGTGCGTATCAATCGTCGAGTCATACCCCCAAATCGCTGCCAACAACTCATCACGAGGAATGGGCGTTTCTGCGGCACACAGATATTCAAGAAGGCCCGCCTCTTTTTCTGTCAGTTTTAAAGGCTCGCTACCATTTTCCCGGCTCAACTGACGCTTACGCGGCGCAAAGATCCATGGCCCCAAAGTTACGGAAACATCCGGGGATTGTTGTAAAACACGTCGATAAAATTGCAGCCGAGTCAAAAGATAACCGAGGCGAAGGGGCCTTGAAAAAACCTCCGTGATCCCCACGGACTCTATAAGTTCTGGTGGCTCTCCCAACGCCAACAAAAGAGGGGAGGGTCGAGCTTGTCCAAGTCTGTGTGCAAAAAACTCGGTCATTTCTTTCGTCGTGTCCGCCTGTTCACAATCCCAAAAAAGAAGAGGAGGCAATGTTTCTCCCCATGCGCCGAGGGCCTCTTCTACAGAAGGAAACAAAGCACACTGCCAGCCGCCTTCCATTTCCTTTAGCTGCTCGCTAATGGCATGCGAAAGAGAATCGTCCGACGAAATAAGACCAAAACACAACATGATCCCCTTATATCAGACTATAGGAAACCCGTGCACCGAAAAAAGTAAGGGAAAAGGATTACTGAACCGCTGTTGCCGCAGCACTCATAGACGTGTTCGCATGCGCCATTTTATATTTATCAAGTGCCTTGAGCATGATGTCCTGAATCCGCTCTGGAGCTAGCGTTTGCCCCGCATCGCGTGCCGCCGCTTGTTCCTGAATCAACGCGGCCAAAGTCGTGTCCTCTGCAGAAGCCTTCTGCGTAGAGGTAGAGCTTTGCGCCGTTACTGTCCCTCGCGTTGTCGATGAGTTTGCAGTCGCGATGCTGGTCGTTACAGGCCTTTTACCCCCCGAACGCATCATCCGACTCGTATAGATCGTGTTGCCAATGCGCATACCCCCCGTTGAACTTAAAAGCCCCGGAATCGCCTTATTTGTGGAAACAGCCGCCTCTAAGGTCTCGGCCGTGCCCGCCACGACAGCTGTTGTCGCCGCATCAGCCAGAACAACCTTTTCGACCGAGGCCTCTTGAACAGGACTGTCACTTTCCTCCGTGCCTCCGGCGTCCACTAACACAATCTTCTGCTCTGTTAAAGGATCGGGCAGGCCAAGGAAATCACTGCCAAACACGGATTCAGCGAGCTGAATGGTGGGCTCTTTCCCTGTCTGTTGTTCAAAAGCAGCACTGGCTATGCCCGTTGCGGCGCTCAGCAAAATACTTCCCGTCGCAACCCCAAATAAAAGACTCCCTGCAACTTGCACGTCTGGCTTAATTTCGTCACCCGTAAGCTCACGATAAATAGAACCGATGACGGGAATGTGTTGTAAGGGATTCAGCAAATCAACAAGATCACCAAGGCTGAAATCATCATCCTCATAGGCCACTTCGGTCGCTTTTTCAGCGCAAGCCATACGCGCCGAACGCGAGATTTTGGGCTGAGCGCAAGATTCCGTTGCTTCTTCCTGATCAGATACCAAAGCAGAGTCCGCCAAGGCGGCCGCTTTGGCCGCATCAGAAACAGAAGTCGAAGTTTTTGCCGTCAACGCTATTGGCGCAGCTGGAGCCTGCGGCTCAACGTTTTGAAGCAGACTTACAAAACTTGTAGGGTCTGACACCATTTTTTCATGAGAGACGGACGCTTGCGTTGCCCGATATTGGGCCAACAAGGCAGCATTAACGTTTTGAATTGATGCAGTCGATGATTGTACTTGATCCATGGGTTCTCCCTCGCCCAAACAATAAGCAAAAGACGTGCCATTCACAGACAACAACAATATCAATATGTTGCCCAACCAAGCGCAACCACTCAAGGCAGTTTCTGCCGTAGCCAGAGCAGATCGTGATAAGATTGGAGGCTTTAGCCTACAATCGTTCGCGTGAATTGGCTCGATCAGCAAACAGCTTCACGGCGACAAGGGTATATGAATATAAATGCCGCCGAGTTCAACCCCCGGATTATGATCCCCAAAGCCTGCGTTCGAAATATGCCCCATATAGCCCGTCAAGCGCCACTCATTCTCAAAACGGAACCCAGCCTCCATCGTAGAGCGAAACTCTAAAGGACACCCTAGCTTCTTCCCCTGCCCCTGACTGTAATAACCAAGCGCAAAGTTGGGGGAGACAACAATGTGTCTTCCGATCAAAAAATCAAGAATCAGCCCACCGAACCCATAAACTTCTGTGCGGGTCGTCGTTTCAATGCCTATAACGGGATGAATCTGAAACCCTGAATCCAATGGCTGAAAAAAATCAGAGGCCAAGGACAACAGCGAAACGCCCCAGCGATGCTCTAACCGTAAATCGCCACCATTTTTATAGGGTGTGTTTTTAAAAAGTTCCTGCCAACCTCCGCCCACCGATAGCGTATTCGGCAAGGCGTTGTCGCCAGCATAAGCCTTAGACGGAGTAATGAAACAAGACAAGACCAAACAACAAACCAAGGTCAACCGCAGGGCACACATCCAAATCATCCCAAGCCTTCCACAAAAGAACCCAGCTGTTCTGCCACATCCAGCTTTTTTGGCAAGGATCTTTTAGACTTATACCAACGAGCCTATGAACGGACTCATTGGAAGGGCCGCTCTCAATCACTCGCTCTGCGCCTCGCGATCCTCTTGCCGGACGGAACCAATTGTTCTTAAAAGAAAGGACTGTCCGGCGAAAGGATCCCTCCTCGCAACCGCTCGTGACCTGATTGGATGCTTTCATTCGAGGGTTGGATTATTTCCCCAACGCCTTTTGTAGAACCTCTCGGGTATTGGGCGAAAGCTTGGGCAAAGCGGCCAACTTTTCGAGCGCAGCCTTCATGAGTTTGGCACGCTTGGGCTCAAAATCACGCCAACGAAGGAAGGTCTTGGCCTGACGCACAGCGGCATTCGGATTCATCTTATCCAGCTTGGCCACAATCTCAGCCAAAAAGACATAACCACTTCCGTCCGCAGCATGGAAACCCATGGGGTTATCGGCAAAAGCACCGATCAACGCCCGAACGCGGTTCGGATTCTTGATCGAAAAAGCCGCATGCTTCATCAACTTCTTAACATCCTTAAGCACATCGGCCTTCGCAGCACTGGCCTGCACACTCAGCCAATGATCCATCGTAGCGGGAGCTGCCGCATACTTTTGAGCAAAGAACGCCAGCATCTTGGCCTTTGACGGGACATCCATGCCAACCAAAGACGTCAAAGCCACAATCTTGTCCGTCATGTTGCGCCCAGAGGTTACGGTTCCCACAGCCAAAGGCTCCACCGTATCGACATCAACCTTCGACAGATAGGACAGGCACAGATTTTTGAGGCCCCGCTTGCCACGAGCCACCCCATCGCTTGCTTTTTCGTCAAGCTCCTGTTCAATAGATTCATAAATCGCCCACAACTCATCCGCCAACGCAGCAGCGATTGCTTTCACAATCGATTGCCTTTGATGATGCAATTTGACGGGATCGATCTTTTTGCCCTGTGCCGCGATCTGTAACCCAAGGTCGTTGACGCTTGGCACCGAAAGCATCATCGCCTTAGTCGCCGCATCGAGTTTGCGATCCTTCATAACCTGCTTAAGCGATTTGATAAACGCAGGGGGAACCCCATCGCCAGCCATCACATACTGGCTGAAAAGCTTTTGAGCAGCTTCCCAGCGATTAAAGCCGTCCGTGTCCTTGGCCATAATAATGCGCAACTCCTCCTCAGTATAAGGATACATCACGCGTACAGGGGCCGAGAATCCACGGAGCAACGACGGGATCGGCTTTGTCTCGACATTCAGAAAGACAAAAACTTCTTCAGGGGAGGCAATGTCGAGAACAAAGGTCCCCTTCATGTCGCGGCCCTTTTCATCCAAAAGCCCGACACAAAACGGCATATTCAACGGATACTTCGTCTTTTGGCCCGGGGTCGGCGCGCAGCTTTGCTTAACGCGTAACGTATATTCCTTTTTCTTCGCGTTATAACTGGACGTCACATCCAAAACCGGCGTGCCCGATTGACTGTACCACAGCATAAAATGGTCGAGATCAATGTCATTCGCCTCTTCCATCGCCTTGACGAAATCATCGCACGTGGCGGCTTGGCCATCGTGGCGTTTCAGATACAAGGAAAGGCCTTTGCGGAAACCCTTGGCCCCCACGAGCGTCTCAATCATGCGGATCACTTCCGCACCCTTTTCATAAATTGTGCCCGTATAGAAATTCTCAATCGCCTGATAACTGTCGGGACGAATGGGGTGCGCCATCGCGCCAGCATCCTCAGGGAATTGGCGAGCCCGCAACTTGATGACCGAATGCAGGCGTTCAACAGAGCGGCTGTTCATATTGCCACAGAATTGCTGTTCGCGGTAAACTGTGAGGCCTTCCTTCAAGCTCAGCTGAAACCAATCGCGGCAGGTTACGCGATCACCCGTATAGTTATGGAAATATTCATGGCCGACAACGCGCTCAAAAAACGCAATTTCGGCATCAGTCACCGTATCAGCGCGCCCAAGAACACAAACATCATTGAAGATATTCAGTCCCTTATTTTCCATCGCGCCATAGTTGAAATAGCTGACGGCAACGATCATGAAGCGATCCAGATCATATTCAAGGCCATAGGTCTTTTCATCCCATGCCATCGCTTTTTTAAGCGCATCCATAGCAAATCCGGTTTCTTTCTTGCGGCCCGGCTCAACATAAATCTCCAGCAGAACATTACGTCCCGATTTCGTCGTGAAATGGTCGGACACGCGATCCATCTTGCCTGCGACCAGCGCGAACAAATAGCAAGGCTTAGGAAACGGATCTTCCCAAAGGGCATAATGACGACCGCCCTTTTCCACGCCCTTTTTGATGAGATTGCCATTAGAAAGTAACGTCGGGTATTTCTTTTTATCCGCATGAATGGTCACGCGGTATTTTGCAAGAACATCCGGGCGATCCTGAAAATACGTGATATTGCGGAAACCTTCGGATTCGCATTGCGTGCACAACATCGGCCCCGCGACATACAAACCAGAAAGCGCCGTATTCTTCGATGGATCGTTCGTGCTGACAATCTCAATTACTGCGTCATCGGGAACAAAAGGAATGGTCAGCGTTTTGTCAGTCAGCTCATAATTCTGGGCATCAAGTTCAATGCCATTGACAACGACGCGCTCTAACTTTTGCTTCTCGCCATTCAAAACGAGGGGGGCGCGATCATTGACGCTGGCCGGATTGCGCTGCGCAGAAAAACGTGACGAAACACGCGTTAACATGTCCTGAACATCAAAATCAAGTTCGACGGTGTCCACAAGAAAAGCCGGAGGCGTATAATCTTCGCGATAAGTAACGGCGGGGTCCTTCTTCACTGTTTTTTTCTTGGCCACGGATTTTACTTCTTTCACGGTTTTCATTGATCACCATTCCCTTACGAATTCAAAAAATCTTGGACAAGCCGAATCTGCGCTTGATCCATCAAAGCTGGCGCATGGGCCGCTTTCTCAATTTCAACAAGCCTAGCGCACGGGCCCCGCCTTGTCATCTCTTGCGCAAGCGCACGCGGCAACATTTCGGACTCGGCCCCACGGATCAAAAGGGTCGGACAGCGCACACGGTCATAAACCGCCCACAAATCCACTTCTGCTGTTTCGCCATGAAACGGCGCGCCCAGACGCGGATCATAGGAAAACCCAAAGCGCCCGTCCGGCAAGGACCGCGAACTCAACTTGGCCATATGGCGCCAATCCGCATCGGATAAAGCGCCAAAACCCGCGTAAAAATGCCGCAAATGAGCTTCAAGCTCATCCATGGAGTCAAACGTCGGCGGCTCCAATTTCATATAGGAAGCCAAGCGGTCCACCATGGCCTTGGAGACAAAAGGCCCCACATCGTTCAAAACAAGACGACGAATGGGGGTTTGCGGCTGGCTGGCCAGCATCATGCCGAGAAGGCCGCCCAATGACGTGCCAACCCAATCCACCTGCGCCGCACCTGTGCGGGCGATCAACGCCACGGCATCCTTCACATATTGTGCAAAACTATATTCCATCGGATCAGACAACGGGTCGCTAAGCCCGCGCCCCGGAAGATCAGGGCAATAAAGGATTCGTGTTGCGCTCAAACTTTCTGCCAACCTATCAAAATCACGGCCATTACGCGTCAGCCCATGCACACAAATAATGGGCACCGCGCCGTCGGAGGCCTGCGGCGTTTGTTGTGCGCCCCACACGCTGACCGCAATCTTGTGAAAACCGCCAGAGTTTAGGCCAAGATAAAATTCTGTTTGCATGTTTTGTATATTAAAGCATGTCCAATTCGAACCGCGCTTCTTCCGACATGCGCGATGGGTCCCACGCCGGTTCCCACACAAGCTTTACCTTGATTTCATTAAGATCAGGTATCCGATCCGTTACCGCATCGTAAACCATGCCGGGAATCATGTCCGCCATCGGGCAGTTCGCCGTCGTCAGCGTCATTTCGATCAGCACATCTGGCTTTTCGTTTTGAATATTTTGTACGTCGATCATGTAAATCAGCCCAAGATCATAAACATTCACAGGAATTTCGGGATCATAGACGGAGCGCAACGCCTCGACAACGCGCTCTGTCATTTCTGCAATTTGTGTTTGCTCACTTTGTGTCATGCTTTGATTACCTGTTTGATCCGTGTCGGGGCACCCATCTGCATAAGCGTTTTTGCGTTATTCAGTACCAACCTTTTTGACTGCAGCCGGATCAAGCGCAGACTCCAACGTCCGCCAAGCAAGCGTGGCACACTTCACGCGCACAGGATAATGCCGCACGCCCGCCAAAGCCTGCAGCCGGAGAACATCATCTTCGTCAAGTCCAGCCAGCCTGTCCGGTTCGACGGCGTTGCTTTTGCACATATCTTCAAAGACGGCCCAGAGTGTCTTAGCCTGTGCCGCCGTCTTGCCCGTTAGCATTTCGGTCATCATGGAGGCCGAGGCCATCGAAATGGCGCACCCACTCCCCTGAAACGCGGCCTGCGCAATGCGCCCGTCTTGGCCAACGGTTAAAAACAAAACAAGCTTGTCGCCACACAAAGGGTTATGACCAACGGCTTCGCAATCCGCCGGATCGATGACGTGAAAATTGCGCGGATGTTTGCCGTGATCGAGGATCAAATCCTGATAAAGTTCACGAAGGTCGCTTTCCATCTCGGTCATGCGAAAATCTCCTTCACTTTTTCAAGGCCGCGTGCCAACGCATCAATATCCTCTTTTGTGTTATAAACGCCAAAGGAGGCGCGCACCGTGGCCATAAGGCCCAAGGCCTCCATCGCAGGCTGAGCGCAATGATGGCCCGCCCGCACCGCGATTCCCTCGCTGTCCAAAATCGTGCCAACGTCGTGAGGATGCACGCCCTCAACAACAAAAGAAAGAATCGCGGCCTTTTTCGGCGCTGTGCCCACCAAGCGCACGCCATTAAGGCTTCCAATTTTATCTATGGCATAGGCCAAAAGCTCCGCCTCATAGGCTTCAATCTTATCCAGCCCAAGCGCAGACACATAGTCCAACGCCGCCGCCAGACCTATCGCCTGCGCAATGGGCGGCGTACCGGCCTCAAAACGCATCGGAGGCTCTTGAAATGTTGTTTGCTCTTCGAAGCTGACCGTTTCAATCATATCGCCCCCACCTTGATAGGGCGGCATTTTCGCGAGCATAGCACGCTTGCCGTACAACACACCGATGCCCGTGGGCCCATAAATTTTGTGCCCCGAAAAAGCATAGAAATCGGCATCAAGTTTTTGCACATCGACCGCCGTGTGGCTGATGGCTTGCGAACCGTCGAGCATCACAGGGATGCCCTTTTCATGTGCAAAAGAAATAATCTCTTCAACCGGCAAAATGGTGCCGAGGGCATTCGAGACTTGCGTGACGGAAACTATTTTTGTTTTGTCGGTGATGGCGGCCTTCACGTCGGCAAGCAGCACCTCACCATTCGATTGAATCGGCACAACGCGTAGCGTAAAGGGAATCTGCTTTTGCAAAAGCTGCCACGGCACAATGTTCGCATGATGTTCAAGCCGAGTGACGACGACTTCGTCCCCTTCCTTCAGGAAGATACGGCCCCAACTGGCCACAACAAGATTGAAGGACTCGGTTGCGCCGCTCGTAAAAACAATCTCGTCTTCATGCGCCGCGTTGATGAAATGCTGAACCGTGCGACGGGCTTGTTCATAACATTCACTGATCCGCATCGAAAGTTCGTAAACGCCGCGATGAATATTCGCATAATCCGTCTCATAAAGATGCGTAACGGCATCAATCACGCAACGCGGTTTTTGCGCACTGGCGCCACTGTCCAAATAGACGAGCGGATGGCCGTGAATTGTTTGATTAAAGACAGGAAAGTCTTGCTTCACCTTCAGGCCAGCCATGCGGTAACCTCCTCTTGGATCGCAGATTGAAGCGCCCCGGCAGAAAGTTGATCGGCAAGCTCGCCGACAAAAGCATCCACCAGCATCGCACGCGCCGTCGCCGGATCAATGCCCCGCGAAATCAAATAAAACAACGCATTTTCATCCAAATCGCCAATCGTCGCACCATGGGAGCACTTGACATCGTCGGCAAAAATCTCAAGCTCTGGCTTGGCATCCATTTCGGCTTTGTCGGACAAAAGAAGAGCGCGGCACAGCTGATACCCATCCGTTTTTTGCGCCCCCTTGGCAACGTAAATCTTGCCCTGAAAAACGCCATGAGCTTTCTCGGCAAGGACAGCTTTGCAAATCTGACGACTGGCCGTGTGCGGCGCTTCATGCCGAATGCGTGTCGTGATATCGCCATGTTGCGTGCCACGAAGAAGCTGGATGGCAAACATTCGCGCTTCAGCCAATTCGCCGTTCAGCGACACATCGGCTTCGCACCGCATCAACTTTCCGCCCGCGATCAATCCAAAATGATCGTAAAAGGCTCCGGCGGCAACGTTGACTTTCGTACGCGCAAAATGCAAAGCCTCGTTGTCGCCGCTCAGCACTTTGCCATGCACAAGCTTAGCCTGCGCCGCAAGATCAATATCCATAACAACGTGATGAGCCTTCACACCATCGCCCAGCCCCACATGCCGCTCGATCACCGTCAGGCGGCTGTTTTCGCCCAGCGCGATTTGAATCGTTGTTGTCGCTTCACTCGCGTTCTGCTGCGGCGAGGAAACAAATAAAAGTTCAACAGGATCGATGGCAAGGCAGGTCTGTCCCGACAAGGCCAGAGAACAACAGGTGTCTGTGGTATCGCAAAGCGAGATAAACCCATGCGGCAAATCTTCCATCGAAGAAAGTTCGGCGCGATAGAACCCATCCACAAAAACGAGGCGATGACGCGAAAGGGCCTTTGGCAAAACGGGCGAAGGGCCAACTGTCATTGGTTTCAAAGCAAGGTCCGCGAAAGGGGCGAGATTTGTGTAATGCCACGCTTCACGTTGCGTGTGGCTTTCCTCAATCAAAGCGGCAAGGGTCATGCGCCGCTCCCTGTCCCGAAAACCTTGCGCACAATGGCTGGCATTTCGCTGAGCGAGGTAATCATGAAATCAGGCTTGGCCGCAAGGATGCGCTCTGCCGCGCAATAGCCGCCAGCAATCCCGACGCCAAGAAAACCATAGTGATGCGCAATCTTGATTTCTTCAGGCGAGTCGCCGACGACAAGCGCTTTGCGAATATCATGTTTCTCGGTAAAGGCTTTCAGACGACTTCCCTTATCGGCCTTATGCATAATATCGGCAAGCTCGTGACAGCCATTCGCCAAAATTTTATCGAAATAAGGTTGCAGCCCCAGACGCTCAACATGGCTTGTGATAATTTTGACCGTGTGATTGCTTAGAATTGCGGCACGATTTCCGCGTGCTTTCAGTTCAGCCAAAAGCTTGCGCGCCCCGCGACGCAGCCGCAACGAGCATGCGCCTTCTTCGTAATAAGCGCCCCATGTCGCAAAAACTTCATCAAGCCTTTGTTCAAGATCTTGCTCTTTACAGCCAAGCCCGACATACATTTTTTTAAGCGGCATCACATAGGCTTTTTGATAGCCCTTCACCGTCGTTGGCGGAAGGCCGAACAAAGCCGTGGCGGCGTTTGTGGCTTCAACCGCACGCTTGGTATCCGCCAAAAGCGTTCCATTCCAGTCAAAAATAACAGCTTGTTGTGAAGGACTCATGCGCCAACGCCTCCCTTCATTTCGCCATAGCCTTTTTCTTCAAGCTCAAGGGCAAGTTCGGGGCCTCCAGATTTTTCAATGCGGCCTGCCGCCAATACATGCACGCGATCGGGTTTGATGTAATCCAAAAGGCGCTGATAATGTGTAATCACAAGCATCGAACGATCAGGGGCCCGCAAGGCGTTCACGCCGTCAGCCACAACGCGCAGCGCGTCAATGTCAAGCCCGCTGTCCGTTTCATCAAGGATGCACAAGCGCGGCTCCAACACCGCCATTTGAAGGACTTCGTTACGTTTTTTTTCACCGCCAGAAAAACCAACATTGACAGCGCGGCGTAACATTTCTTCGCTCATACCAAGTTCTTTGGCTTTGCCGCGCAACATTTTCAACATTTGCATGGCATCCAGTTCTTTCTCCCCACGCGCACGACGCACCGAGTTCAACGCCGTTTTTAAAAAGCTCATATTCGTGACGCCGGGAATTTCCACCGGATATTGAAAGGCCAGAAACACACCCGAAGCAGCACGTTCCTGCGGCGGCATGGCCAGCAAATCCCGCCCGTTCAGCGTCACGCTGCCTTCTTTGACGATATAGCCCGCACGCCCCGCCAACACATAGGAAAGCGTCGATTTCCCGGCCCCATTCGGCCCCATAATCGCATGCACTTCCCCATCAGGCAGAGTAAGATTCAGGCCCTTGAGAATATCGCGCCCTTCAATCCCCGCATGAAGATTTTTGATTTCAAGCATCTATGTTTTCCAGTTCTTCTCGTCCATTCATCTTGGGTTCTTTCATCCCGTGAGTTTTCTCTTCCACACAGGCAAGAATTGTTTCAACCACACCCTCAACATTCTCTAGAACGTCCTTGTTCGAAATCCTTAACACGCTATAGCCTTGGCTTTTCAAAAAGCAGTCTCGTTTAGCGTCATATTCCGACTGACAATCGTGCGAATCTCCATCTATCTCAACCAGCACTCTGGCGGACAGACAAGCAAAGTCGGCCACATAAGGATGCACTGGGTGCTGTCTTCTAAACTTATAACCACACCCCTTGCTTTGTGCCAGCAATGCGCCCCAAAGCTTGCGCTCAACAGGGCTGGCATTGTTCCGTAACTCTCGCGACAGAATTATGTCTTGATGATTGTTTTTATGCCTTGCGCGGCGCGGTAAGCTTTCCGCCCCCCTTGCGGGGGAGGAAGAAAAATCTTGGCGTTGAGCCATCAACGCCTTAGATTTTTCAGGTGGGGGGACAGAATCCGTTCCACCTTTTCCCGACCCCCATTCTGCAAAAACTAATGACTTGCTCAAGCAAGCCAAAGTTTTTGCTTCCTTCCCCGCAAGGGGGAAGGCTTGGCACGGCTCTTGCGGCAATACTGCTCTTTTCTTTGCAGTACTCATCCTACGCTTCCTTCCAGACTGAGGCCGATGAGTTTTTGCGCTTCAACGGCAAACTCCATCGGCAGGTTCTGCATCACTTCGCGGCAAAACCCATTGACAATCAGAGCCATCGCATCTTCGGCACTAAGCCCTCGTTGCTGGCAATAAAAAAGTTGGTCGTCGCTCACTTTCGATGTCGTGGCTTCATGTTCAACGCGTGCCGATGGATCGCGAGATTCAATATAAGGCACCGTATGTGCGCCGCATTGATCCCCCACGAGCAAACTATCGCATTGCGTTTTGTTGCGGGCCCCATGCGCTGTGCGCGCAATCCTGACAAGCCCACGATACGTCGCTTGCGAATGGCCAGCACTAATCCCCTTGGACACGATGGTCGAGTGCGTATGCTTGCCAATATGGATCATTTTAGTGCCCGTATCGGCTTGCTGTAAATTATTCGTGATCGCGACAGAATAAAAGGAGCCGGACGAATGATCCCCCTGCAAAATACAGCTTGGGTATTTCCATGTGATCGCCGAGCCCGTTTCCACCTGAGTCCACGAAATCTTTGAATGCTCACCGCGACACAAACCGCGCTTGGTTACAAAATTATAAATCCCGCCGCGCCCTTGTGCATCGCCTGGATACCAGTTTTGCACCGTTGCATATTTGATTTCAGCCCGATCAAGCGCCACAAGCTCAACCACGGCGGCATGAAGCTGGTTTTCATCCCGCTTGGGGGCCGTGCACCCTTCCAAATAGCTGACATAAGCATCATCATCGGCGACGATCAGCGTCCGCTCGAACTGCCCTGTGTTGGCGGCATTGATGCGAAAATAGGTTGAAAGTTCCATCGGGCAACGCACGCCCTTGGGCACATAAACAAACGAGCCTTCGGTAAAAACAGCGGCATTCAGCGCCGCATAATAATTATCGGCAGCCCCCACAACAGAGCCTAAATATTTTTGAACAAGCGCAGGATGTGTTTGGATGGCTTCGGTCAACGAGCAAAAAACAACGCCTTTTTCCTCCAACGCCTTTTTATAGGTGGTCGCGACCGAAACACTGTCAAACACGGCATCAACAGCAACGGCTGGCGTTACGCCTGCCAAAATCTCTTGCTCACGCAAGGGAATGCCAAGTTTTTCGTATGTTTTGAGAAGTTCAGGGTCAACTTCATCAAGACTTTGTGGCCCCCCTTTTTTCTTCGGCGCGGCATAGTAATACGCATCTTGATAATCGATGGGCGGAAAAGAAACCTTGGCCCATTCCGGCGGCAACATCGTCAACCATTTGCGATAAGCCTTCAACCGCCACGCCAACAGCCAAGCGGGCTCGTTCTTTTTTCCGGAGATAAAACGCACAGTCTCTTCGGACAATCCCTTAGGAGAGGTCTCGGTTTCGACATCCGTAACAAACCCATACTTATAGGGTTCATCAAGAATTGTGTCATGTGGGGGGACTGTCTGGTTCATATGATTGAGCATCGCTTGGTCTTACGCCGTCACCTTTGTCGGGGCAAGATCCGACAAATACACAATTTCAAGTGACTGGCGGATAGCCTTATTCACGACAGTCCACCCCTCCTTAATCGGGCAGACATCAACAGCACAATCACATTCTTCTTTTCCTAACGCAACGCCAGCACACTCCGTTAAACGAATAGGACCGTCCACAGCCTCGATAATGTTCGCAATCGAAATTTTGTTAGAAAAACGAGACAAACGATACCCGCCAGAAGCACCGCGTTGAGCCGCGACAATGTCGTGTTTTGATAAAAGCTTCATCAATTTTGCAACCGTAGGGAGGGGGAGCGTCGTTTCCATCGACAGGGACGCAGCCGACCACGTTTGTCCTGAATTTGTTGCCATTTGGGTCAGAATAATGAACGCATAATCGGCTAGTTTGCTCATTCGCAGCATGCCTCACTCCACAAATAGTATCCGGTTGGTACTCTATGTTTATGCCCCGACTAGCATGGCGTCAACATATCTTTTCCTTCAGCCACGCGAGTCCACAGAAAGAAGATGAGCGAGCATGAAACCATTTTAAAGACACGGTTCTTTACGAAAGGCAAGGGAAAGTGATGGAATGCCGCTGTCGTTGTTCTTTACGACGGAGGGTTCTTAAGGTGTTGATTTCACCCTTTCCTTTAATACCAATCCGTCTATGAACTGACATATTGAGAGCGGCCCTTTCAATGAGTCCGTTCATAAACAGGTTGGTATAATACCAACCGCCCGATGAACTGACGCGCTGGGTCATGAGCGGTTGCGAGGAGATAGCCTCTCGCCGGACAGTCCTCTCCTTAAAAAGCAAGGGGTGCCGTCCGGCAAGAGGAGTGCGAGGCGCAGAGCGAATGAGTAAAAACAATGCCACCAGTGAGTCCGCTCATAGACCCGCTGGTATAATATCGCAGCCCCGGCATGTATCTTCCTATCGTCGAACAGCATCACGCCCTGACCGCTGGGCGAGCCTCGGATACGTTGCGGGGACATTTGGCACGCCCCAGCCTTCGAAAACAATCTGCGGTTACGAAGGAAAGCGCCCGTAAGGCGACTCGTTCGATTCGGGAAAGCAGCCGCTTATTTGACTTGAGGCAATTGATCCTGTTTGGTCAAAGCCGTTGTGATTTCCTTGGCCTTTTCAGGATTCATCTCGGCCAAAACGGCAGCTGTGCGGGCTGCCTTCATTTTTTGAACAACGCCCAATAAAATTGGCATGTCCAAAGTTTCAAAGATCTTGGCCGCTTCCTTGGGCTTCATAATTTCATAAATCTTCACAAGGTTTTCAAGCTGGGCTTGTTGGGCGGCACTGGCCTGCCCCAGTAATGTCTGGATCTGCGTGCGCATCGTTTCCATTTCTTTGATCTTTTGATCGACCCGTTTTTCAGTTATGGACACAAACGCTTCGCGTTCATCCAGTTCCTGCGCACGCTTGTCAAGTTGATCTCGGCGGCCAATCATCTGCTTATACAAATCGCTTTCCGGCGATGAAGATTCTTGTGATGACGTGCGGCGAGTTTCTTGCTGTGGCGCATCATCAGGCTTGGTTTTCGCATCAACTGCTGGGGCTTCTGTTTTAGCCTCGGGGGAAGCCTGCACCTGTTGCACAGGAGAAAATAGTTGTCCTTGCACAAGAGCGCCCCAGATATCCCCCATGCGCAAACCCATAACAAGAATGCCAAGAAACATCATCAAAATAAGTAAAAAGCGCGGCGAAGTTCTCATATCCTGATGATGTCCTTATCCAAGTTTTTCAAGCGCACGCAAAAGTTCTCGTTCCGCGCTAGATGGCACTTTATTAGAAGAGGCCAACGCACTTTTCATTTCATGAACGAGGGGCTTGGTCGATTTTGGCAATGCTGGTGCCTTTTCTTGGACTGGGCGTGACGCCAGAGGAGGCGGTGCAGCAGCCACGTGTGAGATCTGGGTTGCCGACTGCGATAAGCGATTAGCGATCACATCTGCGCTTTCGGTCAAAAAGTTCAGCTCGTCTCGCAACATCTGACCTTTTTCAATGAGTCGCTCCAAATCATCCCCACATGTGCGTGCCGTTGTCTTTAGCCCCAGAATACCGGCTTCCGCACGCGATACCGTGGCATTAAATTGCCCAATAAACCGTTCCATCTCCAAGCGGCCCTTACGCATGTCTGCTAATTGAGATGTGAGTTTCATAGCATAACGGATGCCTGCGGCTAAAAGGCCGATGAGCACAACATCCAAAAGAAAACTAATATAATTCATGTCTGCCCTATTGAGGTTTTAAGGCATCGTGCATGACAACATCGTCCACACGCACCGCAATATTATCATTCAACGACCCCATGCGCCCCTTAAACAAGGTTACATCGCCAGCACGCAAGGCCACGAGATCGTCCGGCTTTACATTCAGCATAATCTTGGACCCGACCTTCCAATTCATCACATCGCCCAGCGACATCGCAACTTCGTCAAGCACGGCATCCATATGCATATTGGTCATTAAAAGTTCATTTCCCAAATGGGTTTCCCAAATAGAGTCACGACCAAATTTTTCACCCATAAACATTTGAAGCAAAAGCTCACGCACCGGCTCCAACGTTGCATATGGGATCAAGATTTCAATGCGTCCGCCGCGATCTTCCATATCGATGCGAAGTTTAGCCAAAACGGCAGCATTTGCTGGGCGAGCAATTGTTGCAAAACGTGGGTTCGTTTCCAAACGATCAAAGCGGAACGTCACGGGCGACAACGGATCAAACGCACCACTAACATCGGCCAAAATGACGCGAACAAGCCGCTCGACAAGGTTGCGTTCAATGGTTGTGTAGGGACGACCTTCAATGCGCATAGCCGCCGTGCCACGCCGCCCCCCCAACAACACGTCCACAATTGAATAAATCATGGCGCTATCGATGGTCATCAGCGCAGAATTGTCCCACTCCTCAGCCTTAAACACAGCAAGCATTGCGGGTAAAGGAATAGAGTTCAGATAATCGCCGAAACGAACCGAAGTAATTTGATCGAGGCTGACTTCAACGTTATCAGACGTAAAATTACGCAGGCTGGTTGACATCATGCGGACCAAACGGTCAAACACGACTTCCAACATCGGCAAGCGTTCATAATTGACAAGCGCGCTGTTGATCAGCGCCATAATGCCAGAATTTTCAGTTGCCTGCGAGGCCCCGCCAAAACCCAAAAGCGAGTCAATTTCGTTTTGACTTAAAACACGCGCTGCGCCGCCTTCAGCCGAATCACCACCTTCAGCCATAGCCGCCCATTCGGCAGCTTGGCGTTCTTCTTCTGACATCTCTTCGGGTGGTTGCTCGTCAGTCATGGGCTCATGTCTAGATAGAAACAAAGATTAGATCGGGACAACAGATTCTACCTACCCTACACATGTAAGACAAACAATATCTTTCCCGCGATCAGAAGCAACCTATTGCACCAACATTTCTTGAAACAACACGTCACGCACGCGTATAGGCTGAACGGCCTCAGTCACGCGCAGTAAAAGCTCTTCTCTCAATCGGTAAAGGCCCGCCGACCCCCGCAGATCTTCAATCCTCAGCTCACGCAAATAGACCTGAAAATGGTCAATAATGCGGGGCTTAAGCGCCTCAATGGCAGGAACATCCTTTTCGCTCGCCAGTTCAAGACTGGCCCTAATTTTAAGAAAGTTAGGTCGCTTCCCATCGCCGCTGAGATTTACAAGAATGTCGCCCAACGAATAAAAAGTTGGCGCAGCATGTTCGTCTTGCTCAACGGCAGGAACGTCCCCATGCTCTGTTTTCCTTACGGCTTGTGAACCCTCCCCATGGGCACCTTCGCCAGCGCCCTCAGCCGCGACACCGCCCTCCCCCTCTTTTGGGTGGCTACCACCTAAGATGCCAGAAAAGTATAGCCCCGCCCCGCCGCCGCCCAACAACAACACAACGGCAACACCAATAATAATGAGCAGTTTGGGAGACAGCTTTTTCTTGGGTGGGTTAAGGCCTTCTTCGCCTTGACCTTCTTCACCGTCCTCTTGTGGAGTCTCGGCTGGCTCTTCACTCTTATCTGCTTTATCTGCCTTCTCAGTTTTCGCCACGATTTGCTCCCTCACGCCTACAGCCACCAAATGTAACTGAAACAATATTGGTTAACAAGCCGTTAGTCTTTGACGATTGAGAAAATATCTCGCCCGTGTGTTTTGCGGCAGTTTCTGCCGCGCTACGCCTTTCGCCTCAGGACCCTTGCGCAACCAAAACAATTTAACATGCTGATAAGATATACAAACATAGGTTTGGCACGGAGTCTGCAAGGAAGAGGCAAAACCTAAGACAACGGCCCCTTCGCTTGGGGCGTGGAGAAAAAAAGATGCAAGGTGCAGGTCTCGTTCTAACATCGTATCAAGACTCATTGGTGCATGCGATGGATATCACAGCCAATAACATCGCGAATGTGAACACCACTGGCTATAAACGCGAGAGCGTAACCTTCGACACGTACATTTCTCGCCCAGAACCCACGCAAACCTTTCAATTCGCCGTAGAAAACGGCACATACCGTGATACGGCTCAAGGCCCCACCTTGATGACGGGAAACCCTCTCGATGTGGCTATTCAGGGCCAGGGCTACCTCGCGGTAGAAACTCAAGCGGGCATCCGCTACACCCGAGCCGGCGCCATGCAGCTTAACAGCGAGGGTGAAATTGTAACTGGCGCAGGCGACAAAGTTTTGGGGGATGGCCAACAACCGATCACGCTACCTTCAGATGCACAACAAATCTTGATTGGGTCAGATGGCACCATTTCCGTTCAGTCCGGCACAAGCTCAAGCGCGACCCAAGTCGGCAAACTCGTTTTGGTCAAATTTGCCAACGAAAATAGTCTTTCTCCCGTCGGCAACAATCTTTATGCCTCAGGGGAAGCCCCCATACCCGAAGCCGACGGCGTTATCGTACAAGGAGCCATTGAGCAATCCAACGTTCAGTCCGTCTCAGAAATGACTCGGATGATCGATGTTTCGCGCACATACCAACAGGTCGTGCATCTTTTAGAGCTTGAGAACGAACGACAATCCAGAGCCATCCAACGCTTAGGCAAAGCAACAGCATAATAAGAGAGACCAGATAGGGAGTCACAGAACAATGAGAGCACTTAGTATCGGCGCAACAGGCATGCAGGCTCAACAGCTGAATGTCGAAGTCATCTCCAACAACATCGCCAACATTTCAACAACGGGGTTCAAACGTTCTCGTGCTGAGTTTCAAGACATGTTGTATGAAAATTTGCGCCGTGTTGGGTCGCCATCTTCAGATACAGGCACCCTCCTCCCGTCTGGGCTCCAAGTTGGCCTCGGCGTTAAACCTGTCGCAACATATCGCATCAATGAACAAGGAAACCTAACAGTTACCGACAACGAATATGACGTTGCCATTAATGGTCGTGGCTATTTGCAAGTTCAAATGCCAGACGGCACGACATCATATACCCGCGCAGGATCGCTTCAACTCAATGAAACGGGACAACTTGTTTCGCCTGATGGGTATCTAATTATCCCAAGCATTACCGTCCCCACGAATGCCCTTTCTGTCACAATCAATCCATCGGGTATTATTTCCGCTACTATCGATGGACAAACGGCAACGCAAAATCTAGGTCAACTACAGCTCGCCGCCTTCATCAATCCCACCGGACTTGAATCGATTGGGGACAATCTTCTTCGCGAAACAGAAGCATCGGGATCTCCCATCGTTGGGAACCCCCAAGCGACAGGCTTTGGAAGCCTGATTCAAGGATCCGTTGAAAGCTCAAACGTAAATGTCGTTTCTGAAATCACGGGTCTTATCACGGCACAACGCGCCTATGAAATGAACTCACGCGTGATCAAAACAGCAGATGATATGCTCACAACCGTCAGCCAATTGAAGTAATAACGCCATGAAAAAGACCTTTGCCACAACCATCCTGATCATAATCGCCAGCTGCTTCGCCGTTTCAGCGTGGGCAAGTACGCCCGTCAAGCTTCGGCACAGAGTTGAGATCAACAGCCCGGCAATCCGACTGGCTGACGTTTTTGACGGCATCCCTGACGATCTGGATCGCGACATTGCGACCGCACCAGCCCCGGGCAAGAGCGTCACCTATGACTTTCGCGTCCTTGGGCAGCTGACGGATCGGTACCGACTGGAATGGCAACCGGAAAGTACTGCCGAGAAAAGCATTCTGACGCGGGCCGCGACGGTCATTTCTGCCGACATGATTCAAGAAGCCATTCTACAAAAATTAAAAGAGACCATGCGCCAAGACAACACCAGCGTTGAGGTCATCTTCGACAACCGTAACCTTGGCATCTATCTTGCCACGGGTCGTGAACCAACCTTCTCTTTGATCAATTTTTCTTATGACGAGCCCAACCATCGCTTTCGCACAGAACTTGTTGCGCAAACAGAAGGGCAGCCCATCAACCAACAAATCACCGGCCGAGTTATTGTCAAAAAGACTGTTCCTGTCTTGTCGCACAGGTTGGCTTCGGGAACATCTATCGGTGTCGGCGACCTGACGTTTCTTACGCTCAACGAGGATCGCATTGGCATTGATGTCCTAACCGATGCCTCACAAATTATCGGACAAGAGCTTCGTCATGATCAGGCTGAAAGTCAGTTGTTGCGTGTGCATGACGTTATGCCTACGAGGCTTGTAATCCGAGGCTCCTTGATCACGATGAAGATTCAAACGCCAACAATGTTAATCACCACACAAGGCAAAGCCTTGCAAGATGGGGCAAAAGGTGATGTTGTACGCGTAACAAATATGCAAAGCAGTCGCGTTGTCGAAGGCACGGTAGAAGCGACGGGAGTGGTTCGCGTTGGCCCTTTCGCTCAGATGGCAGCCGCTCGCTAAAGAATAAGGATTGAAAAGAAATGAAACGAACCACCTTTCTTCACACAACCCTTGTGACCCTAACAATCATGGGACTTACAGGATGCAATGTCGCAACACGCGTAAGTGAAATTGGTGAAGCACCAAAGCTGGCGTCTATACAAGACCCTTCGTCAATCCCCAATTCTGTCCCTGTTCAAATGCCCATGCCCGCGCCCCAACTCGGCGAACGTCAACCTAATTCTCTTTGGCGCACAGGATCAAGGGCCTTCTTTCGCGATCAACGCGCAAGTCGCGTCGGCGACATTCTAACCGTGATTATCAGTATTGATGAAAAGGCAGAAATCTCGAATGAGACCAAACGATCACGCAACAATACCGAAGCCGCCACAATGACGAACTTGTTTGGACTTGAATCTCAATTAACAAAAGTCCTTCCTGAGGGCACGGCGGGCGATTCTCTGCTCAATACAGGAAGCACCACAAGCAATAATGGCAAAGGAACCGTTGATCGTTCGGAAAAAATTAACCTGCGTGTCGCAGCCACCATTACACAAATCTTGCCGAACGGTAATTTAGTCCTAGCAGGGCGGCAGCAAGTTAATGTCAACTATGATCTGCGCGAACTATTAATAACAGGGGTCATCCGTCCGGAGGACATCAGCGCAGAAAACACTGTAAAATATGATCAGGTCGCGGAAGCACGCATTTCATACGGCGGGCGAGGTCAACTTCAAGATGTTCAGCAGCCACGTTATGGCACACAGCTTCTTGATGTGATTATGCCGTTCTAGAGCAGATCGCGATAAGGTTGACACCTTTTGCGCCAAGCGTTCGCATGAATCGGCTCGATAAATAATAGGATAGAGCGGCTGCATGCAGTGAACGATGCGTCAACCTAATCGGGAAACGCTCTAAAAGTTTGCTGAAAAACTCAAAAAATGACTCAACGATACATCCCTAACGTCCCGGCCCCCGAGCCGGGATTTTTTGAAATAGCTCGTTGCTCCATGAGTTTTTCAGCAAACGGCTAAAGCCTTTTTCAGATAATACCAACCTGCGTATGAAAGCATCCCTATAGATCACGAGCGGTTGCGAGGAGGGAGCCTCTCGCCGGACAGGCCTTTCCTTTAAAAACAAAGCGCCCGTCCTGCAAGAGGATCGTGAGGCGCAGAGCGAGTGATTGCGTGCAGCACTCTCAATACGTCAGTTCATAGACGGATTGGTTTAAGTTGGCCCGTTTCAACCTGCCGCCATAAGGGCATGCGTCATACGGACCACCCGACTCATAAAACGCACGTCATGGACACGCAAAATTGAAGCGCCGCGCATCGTACCGACGGCAACCGTTGCCGCAGTTCCTTCTAAGCGAGCCTCTGCCGGAAGATCAAGAACACGCCCAATAAAACTTTTGCGCGATGCCCCCAAAAGGACAGGAAACCCCAAGGGGGCAAAATGGTCCAACTGATTGATGAGCGCAAGATTTTGTTCCAACGTTTTTCCAAAACCAATACCAGGATCAAGAATAATCCTATCGTGCGAAACGCCGTCTTCTAGAGCCGTTGTCGCCAACCCCATAAGATCACGGGCGACATCCTCCGTATTCATTCTTTCTTCTTTGGCCAGATACTCCCCACCAACCATACGCGTTTGGGTTACATCCCGTGCACAGGCTTCATTGTGCATCAAGACAAGATACCCCCCCTTATCCGCCGCCAACCTTCTCATGCGAGGATCTTGCCCATGACCAGAAATATCATTGATAAGGCTAGCCCCTGCCTCCAAAGCCACACAAGCGACATCATATTTCATCGTGTCAATACTCAAGGGAATATCTGGCCGTGCTTTGTGTATAGCGGAAATCACGGGAGAAATGCGGCGAATTTCTTCGCCAGAAAGAAGGGGCTTTGCGCCGGGACGCGTACTTTCACCGCCAATATCCAAAATATCGGCACCATCTTCAATCATTTGAAGTGCATACTGGGTCGCGTCGCGCACATAGTCTTCAGAAAGAAGAAGCCCATCTCCAGAAAAAGAGTCCGGGGTAACATTGACAATTCCCATAATTAACGAGCGCTTGCCCAAATCAGGAAGAGGCCCCCGCACAGCCATGATTACAACCCCTGATCAAGCTTAGTCGCGCGATCTCCCGGCGGAAGAACCGCAAGAAGCTCACGTACAGACTTGTTCAAAACAGGATGAACCCATTCAGCGGCAACATCAGCAAGCGGTTCAAGAACAAAAACACGCTCGGCCATCAATGAATGAGGAATAGAAAGCTCGGTTGTGTGTAACGCAAGCTGATCATAAAAAATGATGTCAATGTCGATGATGCGTGGACCATAACGAAATGTCGGACGACGGCCTAATTCAATTTCAAGATCCTTGACGGTGTAAAGAAGCCCCATGGGATCTAACGTTGTCGTCCCGCGCACAACAGCGTTCAGGAATAATGGTTGATCCGTAACATAAACAGGATGCGTCTCATAAACAGCTGATCTGGCCGTCACGGTAACATAAGGAGCCAACGCTTCACACGTTGCACGCATAATTGCCAAGCGGTCGCCGAGATTCGAGCCAAGCGCAAGGCATATATCATGAGATTTGGGGGCAATTTCAGTCATGGGCGGCATGATGGCTTGATTTTCGCAATTTAGCAAGGTGGGTTAAACTACAACGAGCCACCGGGCTTAAAGTTCATCTTGACGCCGGCGCGCTCCCATTTCTGGTTGGCTTCTTTCGAGGTTGCAATATATTGCTGCGCCGCTGCAGACTGCAGAACCTGACCATAGTCT
>JAQUYN010000087.1 GCA_028691835.1 Alphaproteobacteria bacterium
GTGAATATCTAGGTTGGGGCGTGTTCGCTCTGATGTCGCGGTGATGCGGGACAAAGGCCGCGCAACGACCAGCGCGGAGTATCAGGCGTGGCGGGGCAGAGGTAACTGGCACGACAATTACTATCGAGCTAACGTATTGATGTAGAGGATATTTCGGAGAAGGTGTGGTTCAAAAATGCCTTAACCGCTTCATAATTGAACACCCCAATCAAAATGGGAATGCACGCTATGATACCAGCCGCTATCACCTTGCTCCAAACAGGATCGTTCCAAAGTTTCCTTGTCATGTTATAGAAAAACATAAACACTCGTTCTCTCGTATTTACCCAACACTTTTTGCTGAAAATGTGACAGGTATCCGCTGATTGATTAATAGCAATATACTTTATTCGGGCAATGTGCTTTGCGGCTGTTCTTGCAACTTCCTCAAGTTCCTTCGGATGAGCAAATGCATTGTGCAATTCAATCAGTTCCGCTTTGATACGAATATGTGGTGGGACACGAGTTCCCTGACTTAAGGCTAAAGAGTCTCTGGTCATAAATTGTCCACGAGATGCTAGCCGCTGAATAATCTCACTTGCATCTAACAACTCAATATCTTCGATTTTCTTTTTAAGATCGGCAAGGTATGGATCACTTGAAACTACAAGCAATGAAGACAAAATAGATAAAACATCGCCTCTGAATTCTTTGTATTTTGTGAGCGTTTCATCCTTTAATTTCTTCGCTATACTCAGATCAGGATTGTCCGCATTCTCATAAATTGTGTTGCGAATGTGATCGGCAGAATACTCTTTCCAATCGCCAACAGTTCCATCGCAGTATGTATCTTTGAGACCCCATTCTTTACTAAAATGAGCACCAGTTGGCGGGGATTGTAATCCGTTATAATAAACACAGGAATGATAGCCAAGCCACGAGCCAGAAAAGCTTTTTGCTGTTTGATCGACAGAGGCAAACAAAGCCTGTAAAGGTTTTTGAATATCTTCAGAAGCTCCCTGTAAATAAAGATCATGTAGGCGATCTGCAAGTTGCAGTAATTCGTTTTCGGGAGATGGTAAAACTTGGTTGTTTTTCTTCCACATGTTTCCTCTCCCTACCGCACAATGTACAACTAATCGGCTAACCTGTTGACCTGCCTTTGCCGTACTGAGTCAACAGCTACCATAACTTTTAGAGAGTTTCGGCCTATCTGGCAATCGTGCGGGGCGAATTTGGAAAAATCGAGGTCAACAGCTTTTCGCGGAACATGTTGAAGCTATTGCGACTTTTCGTCGCATCCGAAATTCATATACGAGTTGTAATTGTAAAAAAGCTGGCGGGGCAGAGGTAACCCGCACGACAATTACTATCGAGCTAAGGCGTTGATTTGAAATGGGTTACTAAAATTATCGAGCCATGTCTTTGCGCATTTCCAGAAATAATTCTTCGAATGCTTTTTTTCTGGCATCGCTTTGTACATCGGCGCTTGTGTCGATGTATCGCTGGGATGCTTCAATGACACCATGACTGCCAAAAAGTTTGCACCGATTGTGCCAATTTCCGTATGCCTTTGCGTTTTCAGGAGATGGATGAATATCGGATTCATGCATCGCGTTAAGGAGTCCCAAATATGTTTCTCTTTTCTCATTATAGAGACGATCATTTGCCTTTGATTTTGTGGCTAGAAAATAATCAACGATCCCCTTTAGCAGAGAGCCAAGTCCCAGCCCACCGATTAAAGGCAAAAACCAATCCATCATGGTGCGATCTCCTTCATCAGTTGATCGATGTGTGGAACAACGTGTTTTGTCCACGGTTCGTTTGCCATGTCCTTCAGGTCGCTTGACGAGAATATTTTGTACGTAATCTTTCGGTACTCTTTATATTCAAGGAGAAACCACACGGCAGCAATCTGCTCTGTAATACGTGGAGTACTGCCATCAGGGCGATTCCCTGAGATAGTGCTAATCAACCCCATATATTTTGAGTATCGTTTTTCCTTCAATTCCAAGCGACGAATATCAATCCATTTTATAAAGGCAAAAACACCGCCAATGACGGCAGTAAGAACGCTTAAAAGCTGCGAATTTTCTGTGATGAAATTCATAAAGGTTCCTTTGCCTGTTTTTAGTTTCGACTCCTTACCACTCGACATACAACCACAACACCTAACCTGTTGACTTAAATACGCCGTACCGAGTCAACAGCTACCATAACTTTTAGAGAGTTTCGGCCTATATCGCAATCCCAAGGAGCAGGTTTGGAAAAATCGAGGTCAACAGCTTTTCACAGAACGTGTTGAAGCTATTGCGACTTTTCCTCGCATCCGAAATTCATATATGAGTTGTAATTGTAAAAAAGCTGGCGGAGGGCGCGAGAGCCGTAAAGAACATTCTCCATATCGTCGCTGTTTTCAATCGCTTTTTTAAGCGATCCCGAGCAAATTGTGGCTATGCTGCCATCCACGAAGGAGCCTGCCCCCTGTTTTTCGTAAGGGTTCGTGTTGGAACTGATCGCAAACCGGCAACCTCAATTTCGGCGGAGCACAACTTTAGGCTAAATTCCGGGACGAATTTTGCTTTGTAATCATCCAGCCCTTTAGTTTCCGATCCCCCCAAATTCAAAAGCTGTATGTTTCGGTTGTGTAATTCACGGGCAACCGTTTGCATGACAAAGTCTGAAAGCCCCAGGATATTTTCATTGCACAAATTCGCAAACCTGTTGGCAATGGACATTCCATTCGCGGGGGTGTCCCAAGCCGTAAAGGCTTGTACGCGATGGTTCAGGAGAAAAACCAGTCCGTCCAGCCTTAACCGAGGATCGCGCATGCCATCCAGAATGGCATAATAAGGAGACGTAAAATCGTGTATTTCTCCTGCACTGTCGCTGCGAGCTAAAGCCCACCCCAAAATAAAATCCTTTATTTTATCGGCATACGCTTCCGTCAGCGGCCTGACACTAAATCCCAGTTGCTCGGCATGGCGAATTCTGTTGCGAACTCGTTTAAAAATATGGCCGTCAAGATGAGCAACGCGTTCGGTTGAGAGAATGCGAACGGGATAAGTCCAATCGAGAACTTTTTCCTCAGCAGGAATATAAGAGTATTGCGACAACAAGGAACCATCTTCCATGTCGGTCAGATCGGACGGACTTAACCGCGCCAAACGAACGCCCTGCGGAGGCTGCGGAATGCTTTCGAGCATTTCGGTCAAAACTTGGGGGGTCTTCTTCCCCATCATCGGAAAAATAAGAATCTGTCCTGGAATGTTCGGGTGCCAGCATAAGGGGATACAAGTTCCCTTATCTTCGTAAACCCAAAGGCCATACCGGCCCGTAAAAGAAAAATATGTCAGTGACGATAAATAGCTGTCCAAGCGTTTTTCTTGAGCAAGGATACCGGAGAAATAATCCCTTGTGTCCTGAGTTATGCGCACAAATTTCTCGTGCCCGTCAACGAAGCCCTCCCACATCTTTTGGGTGCAGGAGGCCCGTACGGTAAGGTTGCGATCAAAATTCACACTGTTTTCAATATACATTCCCATACTCATTTTCCGTGAGGCATGGCTGTCCTGTCCCACACAAAATTAAAAAGCTTCCTCACGCTCTCTGTAAAACGTTCGTCATTGACGATGATGACCTTGGGCGACGGATGACGACAGAAAAGTGCGAGTTTCGAGCCGTAGACATAGAACGGATACGAAGAGAAATATTCATCAGGAAGGACATGATATGTGTCCAAGGGCGGTATGAGATTGGGGTCGCTGGCGCGAACCAGCATTCTGTGCGTAATGTTCGCTGCCTTGCGTTTTTCGATTTGATCTTTGATAAAATCGCTTCCCAAGCCTGCCAAAGCTTCGCCTTCGACTAAGTGAGCAATAAGGATTTCTCCCCCCGTATCCCGAAGCGTGTGATAAAAATCTTCCACAAGCAGCTTGTTCGCATCAGGATCTTCGTACACAAGAACGATGTTATTTTTTTTCCGCACACCTGATCCAGGCAAAAACTCCACGCCAGCGTCCTCAAACGCCTTTTGAATTTTCTCCATCGTATCGCGGCGCGGCTGGGTCTTTTCGCGCTCTATGCTGCTGATAGTATTGATTAAAACGCCTGCCTTCTCGGTCAGGTCGCTTATTTTCCAATTTAAAAGGGCGCGGGCGGCTCGAAGCTGGGCGACGTCAATCATACCTTTTTCCTCCTAAACTACCAAAAAACGGTAGGAATCTACCAAAATCAGGTAGTTATTCACGTTTGTAACGCCAACCATTCACGTTGTCAATACTTGCATGAATGATTCATGCAAAAAATTATATTGACTAACGGTTTTTGTCAAGGTATAACGGAAACAACAATAGTTCATGTTTTTGACGACAACCATTCTCGGCAAAGGTTGACTTACCAAGGAAAGGTAGCTAACATGTTGGAACTTGGAGCGATTTACAAGAATCATAACGGACAGGCCATCCAGGATAACGTCTGCCACAGCCATAACGCTGCCGTCCTGCTTTTCCCCTTTAAGGCCCCGAAAACAGCCGACTGGGCCATTTCGGTAGCCCCAGGCGAGGATATGATCGATCGCCGCATGAAGGCCCCTCTGAGCTCCCACGAGACGACGGCCCTTTGGGACATGATCAAGTACCGCGCCAAGCAGTTAGAGCAAGCAATCTGGGTCACCACGGGAACGTTTTTGACGACCATGGGCGTCGAGGAGATGGATGACCTGCGCCGATGCGATTTTGTCCGCGCTGTTGAATACCTCACGCCGTCGGCTCTCCCCGCTCAAACGCAAAGCGCTGTGTAAGGGGGATCCGAGATGAAACAGACAACACACCAACCTTCCGCCGCTCCTGAAGAGCTATTCAGCGAAGCGACACAAGACACCAATTTATCCTCCGCCGACCTGAGCCTTTTGGCCTCCGGCCTCGTCGCGCTGCGCAAGGCGCATGAAAAGCCTCTGAATGAAATCGAGCTTCAGGCCCTCTGCGGCATGATCGCCTATGTGGCTTATACGCAGGAAGTGGACGAAACGACCGTTTGCGAGGTTCTGACCTCTCATTTTGGCGTCGGCGAAGTGAAGGCTCTGCCCTCGCGCCTGTATCAAAACGCCATCGAATATCTTGTCGATTTGAAAATGGACAAGGTTGTGAACTGATTTTTGAGATTTGGATTGAGACCAAAGCATGATGATCTGCGCTGAACAAATTAAGGCCGCGCGCGCCTGGATGGGCTGGACGAGAGAATTCCTCGCCGAAGAGGCCGGCGTGTCGTCCGGCACGATCCGCAATCTCGAGGACGGGAGCATTTCGCCGCGCGACGACACGACAAGGTCTATCTGTGAAGCCTTTGAGCGGAAGGGTCTGGAGTTTACCCCCGACGGTCTTAGAAGGCGTCGGAAGGAAATCTTGCTGTGCGACGGGCAAGACAGGCACCTTATCTTATACACCGATCTCATGAATTCTGTCGTCTCCGGACACGGCGGCGGCGTGATGGCCGTCACGCAAAGCCAAAACGAGTTTTTTGATATTTTTTGCAACAAGCACGAATGGCTTCGGCGCATCGACGAATTCGCCTCTATCCGATGCTTAACGACAGACGATAGCTGCATCAAGGAAAGCAAATATTCGAAGATCGCTTTCAAACCAGCGATCACGGATCAAGATCGGCAGCTTCCCGGTTGTCTCATCTTTGACAGGAAGTTTGTGATGATCAGAAAGATCGGTCGCGGATACCAATTTATGATTATCGGCGACGCGGAGATGGCCCTCTATCACAAGGCTCTGTTCGACGCCGCATGGAAAAAGGCGAGCGTGGACGCCGCATAAAATTCTCGATCAATCTTAAAACATTCGAAAGGGCGGCCATGTGCCGCCCTTTCTTGTTTTGGCGGTTTTGTTTTGACTGTTTCAGGAAACTCGGCCAGATGTCACGCTATGGCACTGCAAAAGTGCCAATGCTAGTAGCAGTATTTGACAATTCCATGGTTAATTGCACTTTCTGCTAATTTAAGCCGCCTCAATTGACAAATTCTGCCAAAAATACTTGTGCCCTTCCTGTGTGAGCCGTCGGCATATGGACTCATCAATGATGTTGATGAGGATTTCGATGCCGCAGAAACAGACGCCCATTACCACCAGCCCCTGCCGCCCCGCCAACGGAAACGGCTCGCAAATCGTAATTGCGCCGTCTGCCGGACTTAATGCGCTGGAAAAGAATTCCGTTCGCGCGCTTGTGGCCTACGTGGCCATGAATACCGGAAAGCTGGAAGAGGAAATACAGAACAGCCTTTGCACAAAATTCGCCGCGGCAAACCTCGACCGTTTAGCGCCTCGTTCCTACGAAGACGCCATCAAGTTCCTCGTCGATCTCTGCGAGGAGGATGAAGAACCGATGGAAGGAACCGCGCAATGATTGTTGTCGACGTCCTTTCCCAAGATCCAGACGCAGGGTTCGCCTCGTGCCAAAAAATGGCCGTCGCCATCGCCGCGACAATGAAATCCAAGGGCAAATGTAAGCCTGAAGACCTTCTCGACCGACGCTTTTCTCACGAGGAAATCAAGCGTTGCTGGGACGTGGCCCACTGCTTTGCTCGTTTTGATCTGACGGAGGCATAACTGACAATGACCAAAGACGAGCAAATGCGCATCGCCCTCATGCTGGCATTTCAGAGCGTGATTTCGCAAGGCGAGAACGCCAAATCAAAAGAAGCCGCCCAGAGAATTGTCGCTCTCGCCAGACTCATGAATGAGTTTTGCGATTTGCATATTGCGCAGATGTATTCCGAAGAACGGGGGGTATAAAAAACATGCCCACGCAAAAGAAAAACATCAAAATGATTGATCCGCTCGACACGCAACTCGGCAAGCTTCTGCGATTGGCGCGAAATGCCTGCGGCATGAGCCAAGAAAAACTTGGCGAGATAAACGGGCTAACCTTTCAGCAGATTCAAAAATACGAACGCGGACACAACCGCATAAGCGTCAGTCGTTTAATGCGCATGGCAAAGAACCTGGGCATCCCAGCGATGTGGTTCGTTGAAAAACTGAACGACAACTTGCCCACCGAAATGCGGTTCTCAGAAATCGATCTCGACCTGCTCGGCAAGCACGAAGTGCAAGAAATGCTGCGTTCCTACGCAAGCATAGCGAACAAGGAGCAAAGGAAGTTTTTGCGGCTGATCGTGGCGCTTGTGGCCGATCATGCGACGGGAGGTGCCAATGGCTAAAGACGAACAATTCTGCCTCGCGCTCAGCCCCATCGCTCCGGCACAACTGCGCGCCGCGCGCGGCATGCTTGGCTGGTCGCGCAGCGAACTTGCCAAAAGAGCCGGAACTTCTGCGGAGACGATCAAAAATATCGAGCACGGAATCTATGCGCCGAAGAAGAAAACGTTTGCGGCGCTTGTTGAGGCCCTCCTGCTTCATGGCATCCAGTTTGTGCACTATGAGACGTTTGTCACGGTTCCCGCCGAAAACGGAAAAACCGGAGCCTTACAGACCATTTCTTATGTTGGTGCCGTTCGCGCAACGACCTTCACTCCGGAAATCAGGGAGGAAAGGAATGAGTAAAGCCGTCCATCCCTGCCGCATCGTCGATCAGATCACGACCAAAACAGATAAGAGGTTCGAACCGGTCGCCCGCATGGCCGACATGATTGTCAAGATGACTTTGGAGACCGGCAATTGCGAACAACAAGACCTTCTTGCCGAAGGTTTCCCCCGACAGGACATCGCGACTCTTTGGCACTTTGCCAACGCGTTGGCAGCCATTGAAATCAGGTGCCGCGCGAACGGCATCGGTTTCTCTTGTGAACGGGAGGCCCGTTATGCCTAAGGCATCCTCCGAATTGCTACGGATCGACCCACAGGACGAAAGCGAGCCCAAGTACGTTAAAGTCCTCGTCTTTGACGATCAGAACCACGTGCTGACAGTCAAAAACGGGAACCGTTTTGTCCTGCCTGGCGGACGCGTGGAGTGGGACGACGACGATGCAGAGGCCGCAGCGCGCCGCGAGGTGTTTGAGGCCGCGAACATCGCCCTCGGCCCCATGAGGACCGTAACAGTTATCAAGACAAAAGATCATGACGGCCAAATCGCTCAAACCATCGTCTTTGTCGGCAGGATGGCAGGCGAAGACATTGTCTGGCCGGAGCAAAAACCTGTCCGTCGTTTTATGAGCAAAGAAACGTTTTTTAGAACATCCGGCGGGCAAAGCGACCTTGTTCGGTCGTTGGTCAATGCCGCCCACCGCGCCTTGATTTCAGAAGAGATCAGAGGCGAACACGATGAAACGGCGAAGGTGGGACGGGAAAAATACAACAGCAGATCGCTGCTTTGAAGGAAACGGGTTCAAACGAGAGAATTTCAACAAGCAAACATAGAAAAGGACAAAAACTATGGCGATAGAGAAGCTTCAGGCAATCAAGAATTATGACGAGCTAAACGTTAGCAGGGTTATTTATCCCGACTACCAGTGCAATTGCACCAAGGCGTGGACGGGAGCGGATCAGTTGGTCGTTTTCAAAGCGTCAACGACAGGCATAGAAAAAATATATGAA
>JAQUYN010000088.1 GCA_028691835.1 Alphaproteobacteria bacterium
ATGAACGCCGCCATCCGTATCGGAGAATCCCTCGGCTACGACCCGACCGGACTGGTCGAGCTTCTCCCCGCCTGCGAGTCAGGGATGGTTTCCGCAATCAACGCAAAAGTTAATGAGGGCTTAAAGTGATCGCAGACGGCTTTTTTCTTTACACCAAACATCGGGATGCATAAGATGAGTGCATGTGCGACGCAAGAAAACATGACTGTGCCGAAAGACAAGGCTTTGCTTATGCAAGCTATGCTTTTGTGCGCGTCGTTGCCGCCACGATGATGCCTGCCTAAGGCAGGAACACACGCAAACCCACATCCAAAATTTTGACCTTTGATTTACCCTTCGGTGGGTGGTTGCCCTGCGTTTCCACGCGATAAGGCCCTTTGCTTTTCGGCAAGCAGCCAAGGCGACCACTTGTGCCGAACAAAATATGGAGATCACCATGACGGCAACAGAAAACTATGTGTATCGGTTTGAATCGGCACTCGACACAACCAAAGAAGCGCGGACCGCAGCAAACTTGCTGGAAAGTTTGCATCTGAACTTGCCACCGCAAGACAACCGATGGAGCCAACTTGAAAAGTTGGTGGTAGAAAAACAAAACGCTGGTTATGATTTCAATCGTGGCCGCGCTACGCTGGCTGTTCTTTGCCAACAGGCCTTGAACCCTCTTGTCGAAGAGTTCGAGGTTTATGGCTTTGGCTTGTGCCAAGATGATGACGCGCCTTGGAAAAAGAGTCTTGTCATTGAACTTGGCATCAAAGGATCAAGGCAGCATTATAGTGAACCCGTTCGCAAGAGTGCACAAATTGCTTTCCCGCACGTCTTAAAAAGCGGACTTCAAAAACTCGGTCTCTCAAAGGCCTTGAACGGCATCAGGGTTGAGGGCGGTAACTGCACAAAATTGGACGATGGAGATAAACATCAATCGCTTCTCCATTTTTGTGATCATTATAGGCGCATCGGATGGTGGAGCGTTGGCGTGGGCAAGTCTCCTCTTGCAGCGATCTACAGTTCCTCCGTTACCGGATACCTATTCGCCTTGGATCCACGGCGTGAGCAAATTCCGATCAACCAGAACGCGGCTGCCTGGCATGAGATTGATGAATATGCTCGGAGAAACCCCCGTGAATTCAGGAAGTATGGCGTGTGTTACGACCTAATCCTGTAAATATCCATGTCAGCGCACCGGCAGGCTTTTCGTCTGCCGGTGTGCATTTCCCTTAACGCAAAAGTTAATGAGGGCTTAAAGTGACTGTTAACCTTGAATCCTGCGTATTCGCTGTGTATAATCCGCCCCACGATCAACCCTTAACTTCAGGAGGCCAATATGACTGTAAAGCGGCAGCATGTGACACGCGGCCCCTGTTTTGCCCTGCGCCTTTGTGCCGCAGGGCTGGGTGAATAGTGATCTAAACCTGATCCTCTCCAGCTTGTCCTGAACGGCGAACGCATAAGCGCTCAACGCGCCTGTGCGTCATTGTCCTTTGCCCAAGTTGTATGAGAGAAAATCATGAGCTTTATCACACTTCGTCAGGTCGGCGTTTCAACGCCCGAACCTTTGTTTCAAAATCTTAGCCTCACCATCGGGGAAGGCTGTCGCATTGGTGTCGTCGCAGGTAATGGCGGCGGCAAGACCACGCTCTTGCGCTGTATAGCTGGCCGCGCCGAACTGTCAGAAGGCGAGATCACCTGTTCGCGCGGCATGCGTCTTGGCTTTGTCGAGCAAGATGTGCCCGCCGCGTTTCTTGACCAGACGCTTTTCGAATGTTTGCGCACGGCTTTGCCCGCCGATGAGCAAGCGGATACATGGCGCGTTGACGTTTTGCTGGCCTCTTTCGAGGTTCCTGAAGAATTTCATCACCGCGTCATCCGGGCCCTCAGCGGCGGATGGCAGAAACTTGCGCTGATCGCACGGGCTTTTGCGGCGGAGCCGGACACCTTACTTCTGGACGAGCCGACGAACCATCTGGATTTGTCTAAAATCCAGTTTTTGGAGCGCTGGCTAGGCGAGAACGCCGGACGGATGCCGATGGTGATTGTAAGCCATGACAGGCGTTTTTTGGGCGCTTGCACGACGCACACCTTGTTCTTGAGGCCAAAAGTCTCGAAACTGTACGCGCATGCCTACAGCACGGCCAGACAGCTTCTTGTGGACGACGATGCTGCGGATCAAACGAAGCTGGAACAAGACCTCAAGGAAGCCAATCGTCTGCGCCGCAGCGCCAATGAACTAAAAAACATCGGCATCAACAGCGGATGCGACAATGCGCTTAAGAAAGCGAAGCAAGTTGCCGCTCGCGCTGCCGAGATCAAAAACAACCTGAAGGAACCGCACAAGGAACGCACGGGACAAATCCGGCTGAGCAGCCGTGACATCCATGCGCGGGTCTTGCTGTCTTTGGATGATGTGATCGTGCGCACGCCGGACGGCAAAGCGCTTTTTAAGACAGGGAAACTGAAGGTCTTTCAAGGTGATCGCGTCGTTTTGCTCGGCGCGAACGGCGCAGGCAAATCGCAATTGGTCAAATTGATCCATCGCGCCTTTATTGATCCGGCGAACGCGGAAGGCGTACAGTTTAGCCCGACAGTCGTTGTCGGTTATGCCGATCAACAAATGTCGCAACTGCCCGATCATGAAACGCCGTTCGATATTATCACAAATCGTTTTCGCTTGGGCGATCAGCGCAGCCGAACGCTTTTGGCTGGTGCGGGTTTTCCCGTTGACCGGCAGAACTGCCC
The DNA here is from genome assembly GCA_028691835.1 of Alphaproteobacteria bacterium. Taxonomy (GTDB): domain Bacteria; phylum Pseudomonadota; class Alphaproteobacteria; order UBA9219; family UBA9219; genus UBA8914. Next base: position 2,737 of record JAQUYN010000088.1, read on the forward strand.
GATTAGGACTTTCTCGCTCGGCCAGAAAGCGCGGCTCGGCATGCTGGTCTTGCGGCTGACGGAGCCGAACTTCTATCTGCTGGATGAACCGACCAACCATGTCGATATTCCGGGACAGGAAAAGCTGGAAGCGGAGATATTGGCGCAAAACGCGACATGCTTACTTGTTTCGCATGACCGCAGTTTTGTGAATGCCATCGGCACGCGCTTTTTGCAAATTGAGAACGGGAAACTGTTGGAACAAATGGAAGAGAAATAAGTCATATGCCCGAACGCAATCTTGCAATCCGTCTGTCCGTCATGGATGGCGGCAAGGTCAAGGCCGAGCTGAAGGAGATCGGGGAGTCCGGCGAGAAGTCGCTCAAGAAGATTGAGCTTGCCGGACAGCCCGCCTCCAAAAGCCTGATCGCCCTGAACGCCGCCGCGAACGATATGAAAGGCGCGGCGATTGGTCTGTCCAGCCAGATGGGGCCAGTCGGCGCAGGGCTGGCCGCGCTGGGGCCTGCGGGACTTGCGGCAGGAGCAGCCCTTGGCGGTTTGGCTCTGATCTTCAAACAGAGCTACGAAGAAGCGGCGCTCGCCGAGCAAACCTTCAACCGTTTGCAAGGCGTGCTCAAAGCCACGGGTTATGCCTCCGGCCTGACGGGCAAAGAAATTGCCGAAATGGCCGAGCAGATGGAGCATTCGACGCTGACCAGCGCCGAAGACGTCAAAAGCGCCGCCGCAATCATGGCGACGTTCCGTTCCGTGTCCGGCGACACGTTTAAACAGGCGATCCATTTGGCGCAGGACATGTCGTCCGTGTTTGGGCAGGATCTGCGCTCGTCCGCCACGCAGCTTGGCAAAGCTCTGGAAGACCCTGTGGAAGGCCTGACGGCCCTGCGGCGCGTGGGCGTTTCGTTTTCGGATTCTCAAAAAGACGTTATCAAGACGCTCGTTGAGACGGGGCAAAAGGCCGAGGCGCAAAAGATGATCCTCGCCGCCCTGCAAGAACAGGTCGGCGGCGCGGGACAAGCGGAAACGCAAGGTCTGACCGGCGCGACGCACCGCCTGTCGGTCGCTTGGGGCGATATGCTCAAGGCCATCGGCCAGACTGAAGCCGTTGGCGGCACGGCGATGGGCGTGCTGGCAAAGCTCGCATCCACTTTTGAAGTGACGACCGAGTGGTTCAGCAAGGCTCCGCTCGATGTCCAGTTGCGAAAGGCCAAAAACGAACTGGCCGAAGTGCAAAAGCAGCTCGAATGGCTTCAAAACCTGCCGCCGGTTCTCCAGCCGCTTTATAAAGACAACACAGCGTTCCGGCAAAAGAAAGCCGCCGAACTTACGGCAGAGATCGAACGCCTGACCAAGGCCGAACAAGCCGAAGCAGCCGAACGCGCCAAAGCCGAAGCTGGTCGCGCAACCGCAGAAAAGGAAGGTCGCGCCGATCTTTTGCTCACGACGCGCAAGGGCATCGACGAGGCTTTGGCTAAACTCGTGGATGATCCGGTCGATAAAATCGCCAAAATCAATGAGGAACTGGCCAAGACCAAACAGCGCATCGAAACTCTTCGGGAAAAGGACAACAGCAACGGCGGCGATATCGATGTCGCCGTCAAGCAAGCCGAGGAACTTGCCCGCCGCCAGATCTCTGCCGTGCAAAAGCCTCTCGACGAGGCGGCAAAGAAAGAGGCCGAGACAAACCAAAAGGTCATCGACGACCTTAAGCGTCAGCTTCTCGGCATGGTCAATGAACGGCAGGCCTTTATCGATCAGGCCGTCAGCCGCCTGTCTGAAAAAGCTGGTGATGCCGAAAAAACCAAAACGCGCGCGCTGGCGGGCGATTTGTTCGATCAGAAAACTTTTGCCGATACGAAAAAGGTTCTCGATGACCTCACGCGCCAGATCGAAAAGACGACCGATAAGAAGCAATCCTTTGTTGATGAATATCTTTCGCGGCTCCCTAAGGGCGCGACGCAGGCCGAGATCGACCAGACACGGAAGCTTGCCGCCGTCACCTATGACCAAATCCAAGCGCGCGAGAAGCTCGATAAACTAAAGGAAGAAGGCAAGCAGCTTACCGACAGCGACAAAAGCTCAACAGAGGCCTACGCCAACCAGATCGCGCATCTGACCGAGATGCTGAACGCCGGAGCGATCAGCCAAGAGGTGTTCAACAAGGCAAAAGACAAAGCCTATGACGAGCAACTGGGTGGGCGCACGGATGCGCAGGCCGGAGCGATCCGCGCCTTTCGCTCCTATCAAAAGGAAGGTGAAAACGCGGCAGGCGCGGTCGAGAAAGCCTTTTCGTCAGCCCTGAAAGCAACCGAGGACGCCATCGTCAACATGGTGACCTCTGGCGAGATCAGTCTCAACAGCCTTGATGACCTTGCCAACAGCATCGTCGCCGACATCACGCGCATGATGGTGCAGCAATCCATCACAGGGCCGCTGGCCAAGTGGATGGGCAGTAGCATGGAAAGCGGCGGCTTTATGGACGAGATATTCAGCTCGATCTTCCATGAAGGCGGCGTGGCGGGCGAAACAGCCCCCTCGCGGCAGGTGCCGTCGTTCATCTTCGCCGGAGCGCCGCGCTACCACTCAGGCGGCATCGCAGGGCTTCAGCCCGGAGAAATCCCCGCGATCTTGCAACGGGGCGAACGCGTTCTGCCCAAGAATGCCCGTGCCGCCAGCCCGATCAGTGTTGTCATGCAAATCTCGACGCCGGATGCCAACTCCTTCCGTGCCAGCCAAGCACAGGTCTCGGCAGAAGCCGCGCGGGGTATACAACGAGCAAAGAGGAATCTATAATCTACAGGTGTCTTGCCATATAAGGTGTCCCGTCATGCCAAAGAACAGATCGTCCAAAGTAGTTGTTTGGGATGCGGATGGCGTCATCTTCCGCACCTTTAACGACAGGGGCGAGTTTATTTGGTCTGTAACTTTGACGCAGGATTTGGGCATTGCGCTGGAAACAATTGAAGATATCTTCTCGGATCAATGGCAAGAAGTCATTAGGGGAAGAAGAGATACCCGTCAGCATATGCAAGAGGTCTTTGACCGACACAGAGTCAAAGTTCCTGTCGATGACTTCTTGTCTTATTGGCTCACAAAGTGTGACACGATTAATAATGAAGTGGCGTCTCTTCTCGGAATCTATGAATCCTATATTGCAACCAATCAGGATTCGATTAGAGCCGCGCATTTTCAGGACGTTTTTCCTGAAAGCGTTCGGAAGGTTTATGCTTCCAGCGCAATCGGCGCGTTGAAGCCAAATGATGCATTTTATCGTCATATTGAAGAAGATATGCAGGTTCCGCCGGGTGAAATATGGTTTGTCGACAATGTGCTGGAGAATGTCGAAGCAGCGAGAACGCGCGGCTGGCGGGCACATCAGTTTGTCGACGTCCTATCGCTTCGTTCATTTCTGGAAGCGGAGTAATTGAAAGAGATATGGTGGTTGCGATTAAATGCGTTCATTTCAATTCTTTAATCATCAGCAAACATGGGTTGGCTTCTCCCCACAGGGTCGGAAAAACTTCGACAGGCTTAAATCCAAGGGCTTCATAAAACTTTCGCGTGATCGCGTAGTGCGCATCCGGATGTTCAGGCGCGAGCGTTTTGACCGAAAGAAATGCTTTGCCAGACTCTCGCGCTAGCCTTTCCGCTTCGCTGACAAGTTTTCTGCCCAAACCTTTGTGATGGAGTTCTGGGCGGAGGCCCATGACATAGATTTCTGAGGAAGCCTCGGTTTGCTCTTTCAAGGAGAGAAAGCCTACGGCTTCCGATGACGTTTCATTTCGGCAAACAAGAAAGGTCGTTTCCTCAACGCCGTGCACGTAACGATACTTGGCATCCTCAAGGCCGAACCATTCAGGCAACGCATCAAGGATGGCCTTGCAGACCTGTCCTTTGTCTTCTGTGAGGGGCTGGATAATAAAGCTCATATGCGGTTCCAAAAGGCAAATTATTCAACCGGATCATAGCATAAGAATGGAAGAAAGGAACACGCTGAATGACCTTCCATGAAGTCCAGTTCCCGCCCGATATTGCTTATGGGGCATCGGGTGGGCCGGAATATCTGACATCTGTCGTGTCGATGGCCTCTGGCTATGAGCAACGAAACGCCAATTGGTCGACGGCGCGGTTGAAATGGAACGTGGCGTCCGGTTTGAAACACCAGACCCAACTTAACACTCTGATTGCGTTCTTCCGCGCGCGCAAAGGCAAGGCTTATGGCTTTAGGTTCAAGGATTGGACGGATTACAAGGCAAATGCCCAAGTCATCGGAACAGGTGATGGGACAACGAAAGCCTTTCAGCTTGTCAAAAGCTACACCTCTGGTGCAGGCAGCGAGACGCGCACGATCACCAAGCCTGTGCTTGGCACGGTTGTTCCCTATCTTGGGGGAGTGAAACAAACATCCGGCTGGTCGATCAATACGGCGACCGGCATTTTGACCTTTGCGGTCGCTCCTGCGCAGGGCGTAGCGGTCACGGCAGATTTTGAATTTGATGTGCCCGTGCGTTTCGACACCGACAGCATGGCCGTCAGCATTGAGCAATTCGACCTCCATCAATGGTCGGACATTCCTGTTATAGAGATCCGCGTGTAGCCATGAAAACAGCCTCAGCCCAGCTTGCCGCGCACATCTCGGGCGAGACCACCACGCTTGCGACCTGTTGGAGGGTCACGCGCAAGGATGGGGACGTGTTCGGCTTCACCGACTTTGATCGCGACCTGACCATAGACGGTATCGTCTATGAAGCGCGGACGGGCTACACGCGCTCTGCCATCCATACGATTTCTGATTTGTCGGTCGACAATCTCGATATTGAAAGTGCGCTGGACAGTGAAGCCTTGGCTGCGCCCGACCTGCGAGCTGGCATTTGGGACAATGCCGAGGTTCTTATCTTTCTGGTCAATTGGAACGCCTTGTCGCAAGGCAAAATCGTGATGAAGCGCGGAACCATCGGCCAAGTCGAGCTGAAGGACACGATCTTTAAGGCCGAGCTGCGTGGCCTGACGCAGGCGCTCTCGCAGCAGATCGGGGAACTCTACACGCCGAACTGCCGCGCCGATCTTGGCGACACGCGCTGCAAGATCAATCTGGCGGCTTTGACCGTGGCCAGCACAGTCACGGCTGCAGAAGATCGCTATGGATTCACCGACACAGCCAGAACCGAAGCCAATGACTATTGGAGCGGTGGCCTTGTCACATGGACAAGCGGCGCAAACGCGGGGCGCAAAATGGAAATCCGCAGCTTTGCATCAGGCGTCTTTGATTTGTTCCTGCCCATGCCGTCCGAGATCGCAGTGGGCGATGCCTATGCCGTACAGCCCGGATGCGACAAATCGTTTTCGACCTGCTGCTCAAAATACAATAACGCCGTAAACTTTCGCGGTGAACCGCATGTCCCAGGCACGGACGCTGTTTTGAGTTATCCTGATGGAAAATAAAAGCACACGCATGGATGCGGTGTTTGAAGCCCGCGCATGGCTCAACACGCCGTTTCACCATCAGGCCTCGGTCAAAGGGGCTGGCTGCGATTGCATCGGCTTGATCAAGGGCGTTGGGATGGCGTTGAAGCTGGTCGATTACGATCCGGCCTCGCCACAGGCACAGGCCTTTGCCAATTATTCCATGCTGCCCAACA
>JAQUYN010000089.1 GCA_028691835.1 Alphaproteobacteria bacterium
GGGAGCGAGGCTAGCCGAGCGAAGTCCGGAGCGCAGCGCAGGATAAAAACGTGCAAGAAGCACGTTTTTACAATTCCCTTCATCCGCACCAGCCTTCGCTCGCTGCGCGAGCTACGGCTCGGCAAGCCAGCACAAAGATATATTTGTAATTTTATCATTTTCTTTGATTTTTTAGCTGACCATTAGGCCTGTGGTGCGTTGTTACATGACGCCGAGGTCGCGCATGGGCTTTTCGCCCCAGCACCAGTCTTCTGGGCAGCCTTCCAAATTTTGTATTCTTCTGGCGGGATTGGGCCAAGGATGTGGCGCGAGAATCCTTCTTTGATCGCGGCCACTTCGAGGCGCTTGTCGAGCCCAACCGCACCGAAGTGCCCGGCATTGTCGAGAACATTCAGGTAGCAAGGCGTCTCAGGGCTAAGCATCTGCATTGCGGCAACGAACTTATAGGCATGCCATGGCACGACGCGCACATCATCACGTCCGGCGGTGATGACCATGGCGGGGTAGCGTTGGCCCTTTTGAATGTTGTGAAGGGGAGCGATCTTGCACAAGTGCTGGAACTCGTCTGGGTTTTCCGGATCGCCATATTCATTCACCCAATGCGGTCCTGCCGTTGCTGTCGTAAATCGGATAAGATCGGCAACGGGCATATCGGGGAAAGCGGCGCCAAATAGGTCAGGACGTTGGATCGCGCAGGTCAGAACCATAAGCCCGCAGTTGCTTGCTCCCGCGATCTCAAGTCGTTCGGCAGACGTATAGCGATGCTTGATGAGGTATTCCGCGCACGCAGTAAAATCGTCATAGCTTTTTTGCTTATTTTTCTTCGTTCCTGCTAAATGCCATGCGCGGCCTCTGTCGCCACCGCCACGGACAAACGTGTCCACGAAAATGCCGCCTTGTTCAATACGGCGCATTGTCTCCGTGTTGAAGAAGATCTCGTTTTTTATGCCGAAGCCGCCATAGCCGGACATTTTCGTAAGTGCCGTTCCATCGAACTTCACTTTTGTCCGGTCATAGATGATGGCCATTGGCACCATGGTGCCGTCTTTTGACGTGGCTTCGACTTGCTCAATCACGATATCGTCGCTTGTAAGATCGCGTTCGATTTTCGCCTTATCCAAAAAAGAGAGGTGTTGGGTTTGTGCATCGTACCGGTGAAAGATATAAGGCAATCTGTAAGATGCTTCATTGATTTGCACGTAGGCGTCGGTTGGATGCTCCAGCTGCAAAGACAACGAAGACAGCTCGGGGGCATAGACCGTGCCCAAAGGCTCCCCCGTTTTTGAAAAGGCTTCGACATGCTCGGCGATATCCTGTCGCCAGACGGTGACAAAATGATCGCCGACGAGCGCGAAGTCCTGAAGAACTGCGTCAGGTCGTTCGGCAATGATCGTGTGCCAGTTTTCGGATTCTGGTTTTGCCGGATCGATACGTACCAAGCGGCCCCGTGGAGCATCCACGGTTGTCTGGCCATAGAAATAGCCATCAGTGTCTGCCATGGGATAGAGGCTGCCGCGATCGGGAGCGAGCAGTTCAACACATTGCCCCTGTGGATTGCGCCAGTACACCGCGTTTTCAGCGGATGCTCCCCACGAGAGGAAGACAAACTCGGCACCAGTTCTCAGGCTTATCATCGCACCGCAGTAAACATGCATTTTATCCGAGCGGTGCGCCCATGCTGGCGGTTCATAATAAAGGGTATCTTGCGCCGGAGACGTGCCGACACGATGTTCAAAAAGTTTGTTGTCGGGATTCCCCCCTGCCTTGATGTCCGCAGGATCTGCCATTGGGCGTGGGAAAATAAAACCGGAGCTGTCGGTTTTCCATGCCGGAAAGCGAAGCAGCCGACACGTGGGGAAGGGGCCGTCAATGAGATGGCCTGTATCGACGTCCAGCAAATGGAGGTCCTTCCAGTCACTGCCACTGTGGGAGGTGAAATACGCGACATACTTGCCATCGGGACTGGGCGCATAGACATCAAGTGTCCGCGCTTCTTCCACAGGCCAGCTGTTGGGGTCAATGAGCGGCTTGGGCGCATCGTTGCCTTCCTGCAGCATAAGGACGTTATGCCGTTGGAGCCCCTCGTTCGCGTAGAAGAACTTGCGGTTGCCGCGTCGTAGCGGAAGGAACTGCTTTGGATAGTCGAAGATTTGCTTCATTTCCTCGACGTGAGCCGCCACGGCCTTGCGATCAATAATGTCGGCATTGGTCCGCTGTTGCTGATAGTCAATCCATGCAAGCGTTTCTGGCGAATCCAGCTTTTCGAGAGGCCGAAAGGGATCGGGGATATCAACGCCGTGAAGGTGGATGATTGTGTCGTCAGATGGTGGTTTCATAATATTGTTTTCGATGAATGTTTTTGTAATTCATGACACACATTGTCACAAAGTACCTCTTGGGTTCACGCATTAGTTGGCGACAAGCGTTTCCTTTTAAAAGTGATGGCCTGGCGTTCAGAAGTTGGCAGTGGTGGTAAGGCTCCAAGGCGACCTTCTAAAAACTTCATCGTCGGTGCGTGAGAAAAATCGATACGCAAGCTGCCTTCTTTACAGATGTTACTAAAAATGAGTTCGGAAAAAAGCCCTTGTCCGGGAATTGTAATTCTTTGAGCTGCCAACTCAAACCATGCTTTATCTTCATCAGTTGAAAAAGTTGTGGCTATGTCCTGAAGAACAGCTTGATCCGCAGGGGATATGTTCTGATGAAATCTTGTTATAGTAGAAATGATTATCTTATCCATATTCTCTTTTATGCAGTTTGATGCCATGTCTGTTGGAAAGGCTCCATAGGCGGGCAATATACGTGCTTCGTCACCACGAGCAAAATGTAGATCGATGGACGGATACTGGTTTTCGCTGGCGACGCCCAACAGGGCTTTAATTGCCAAATCCGTCACGGCATATCTTTGATCAAAAGGTACGTCCAGCTTAAGGTTTAGAAGGTCTAGGTGTTTTGGCGTACAGTAGGTATCGAAGGAAAAGAGGTAATTTCCGTCAGCCTCGTTTCGGACATCACAAGAAAAGTAGGGGGAGCGACCGCATTCGGTAACACTTCCGGGAAGAAGAATCGGAATATGTGTTTCTAAAAAAAACACGGCATCATTTACCGTTGCTACAACCTCTTTCTTCCAATTCATAAAAACATCCTTTTTGAATAGTCGATCACATCGTTTTTGAATAATTGTGTAAATAATAAGGTTGAAGTCACGAAAAATCAAAGCTTTCGCGTTGCCTATAATCAAATCAATTAATAATGGGGCATCCTCTCCGATTGTCATTCCGGACGAGCGGCGCGCGCATCACGCGCGGCGAGATGATCCGGAATCCCATTTTCTTTTGTTTTTGTTGAGAAAAGAAACCAAATGGGATTCCGGATCTGCGCAGTAACGACGATAACGTCGTTACTGCTTGTCCGGAATGACAAACGGAGAGAGCGTGTTCGACAATGTTCCAATGTTATTAGAAATAACTATAATATGTTTAATGTGGTTGCCTTTCGACACCTTTTGGTGCATAATATAACCTTCTGGCTCATAAAAATGAGGGATTAAATGTCCACGACAATCAAGATTTCTGACGAATTGGTCGGCGAGGCTCGGCGGTATGCAGAGGTGTACAGCCGCTCAGTCCCCAAGCAGATTGAATATTGGTCGCGCCTTGGCAAAATTGCCGAGGAAAATCCGGACCTGACTTTTGACATGATAAAGGACATCATGATCGCGCAGCAAGAGGCGAAGGATGGCGAGACGACACCCTACAGCTTTGGGTAGTTCGCATGAAAATCATCCAAACGCTTACTTTTGTTAAGGCCGTCAAAAAGCTTCATGCCAGCCAGAAAAAAGACCTCGATCAGGCCGTGCGGACAATTGCCGCCGACCCTTTGATCGGTGAACGTAAAGCTGGTGATTTGTCTGGAGTCTTTGAATTCAAGTTCAAGATGACCAAGCAACTGACGCTTTTGGCTTATTCCTATGAGGAAGGTGTTATCACCTTGACCTTGCTGGCTCTTGGAGGCCATGAGAATTTTTATCGTGATTTGAAGCGGCACTAATATTCTTTAGCAAATTAACCATTTTATCCCGTTCCGGGACGAAATAAGCGCATTTAGCATTGCGCCTCTAATGTCTTAAATGGTAAGTATCGCGCCACTTTAGCGGTCAAGAAAACTTGAGAAGGATTTGAAGAACATGACGCAGGTTCAGGTTAAGGAAGAGAAGAACAAGGGTTTGCAGCGCACATTTACGATTTCTGTTCCTGAAACCGAAGTGCAGACAGCAGTTACAAAACGCCTGCAGGAAATTGGCAAGAAGGCGAAAATCCAAGGGTTCCGCCCCGGCAAGGCTCCGATGGAGTTGCTCCGCCAACGTTTCGGCGGCGAAGCTCAAGGTGACGTTCTTGATCGTTTGATCAACGAAACCGTTGAAACGGCGTTGACCGAGCGCAAATTGCGCCCAGCCGTTCAGCCCAAGGTTGAAGACGTCAAGTTTGGCGAAGGCAAGGGGCTTAGCTTTAAGCTCGATGTTGAGATTCTTCCTGAAATTGAAGCTATGGACTTCGCAAAGCTTAGCTTTGAAAAGCAAGTGGCCGATGTTGCAGAAAAGACTGTGGATGAAGCCATTCAGCGCATTGCGAAATCAATGCGTAAAGCCGAAGCCATCACAGGTAAGCGCGCTGCGAAGACAGGCGACGTTGCTGTCATCGATTATGACGGCACAGTTGACGGCGTGGCTCATCCCGGCATGAAGGGTGAAGACCACGCGTTGGAGCTGGGATCGAATTCGTTTATTGTTGGCTTTGAAGAGCAAGTTGTTGGTATGAAAGCCGGTGACAAAAAGGACATCAAGGTTACGTTTCCCGCCGAATATCACGCGGCGCATTTGTCTGGCAAGGATGCTGTGTTTGCCGTGATGCTCAAGGAAATTCGTGAACATAAGCCTGTCGAAATAACGGATGAACTCGGTAAAGAAATCGGGTTCCCTTCGCTTGAGAAATTGCGCGAGCGGATTTCGAGTGATATTGCCAATAACTATGCGCAAATCTCGCGTGTTGTTCTGAAGCGTGAGTTGATGGACGAACTTGCCAAGAAGCATAAGTTCGAACTGCCATCAGGCATGGTCGAAGCTGAGTTCACGGCGATCTGGTCACAGGTTGAAAAGGAAAAGGCAGCAGGCAAGCTTGATCCCGAAGAAGCAAAGAAGAGCGAAAAGGACCTTAAGTCCGATTATCACGACATTGCTGAACGTCGCGTTCGCCTCGGCTTACTTTTGGCCCATGTGTCGGAAGCGAACAAGATCGAAGTCACGCCCGTTGAATTGCGGAACGCGATGATGGCGGAAGCTCGCCGTTATCCCGGTCAGGAAAAGGCCGTCTTTGAATATTACACAAAGACACGCGGCGCCGTTGAACAGCTCCGCGCCCCGATCCTTGAAGAAAAGGTCGTGGACTTCATTCTTGAAAAGGCCAAGATCACTGAAAAGAAGATCGACGCCGAAAAACTTTTGAAGATGCCTGAAGCGATGGACTAATACCAGCGGGCCTATGATATGAATGGACTCATTGAAAGGGCCGCTCTCAATCACTCGCTCTGCGCCTCGCACTCTTCTTGCCGGACGGAACCCCTCTTGCGCCTAAAGGAGAGGACTGTCCGGCGAGAGAATATCTCCTCGCAACCGCGCGTAACCTGATTGGATGCTTTCATTTGAGGGTTGGTATAAAGCAGATCGTGCGATACGCTTGGCCCCTTTGGGTGCCAAGCCTTCGCGATCTGTTCTAAGTCCGACCAGTTTGGCTCTATCAAATTATTTTGTGGCGTTGATCGCGACAGCGGCGCAACTGTCGATGCGGTGTATGTTCTGTAGGGCGTGCCTGCCGTGGTTCTCGCGCTTAATCCTGATGGCGATATTTTTATCGGGAGTTGCCCAAGGTCGCGAAGAGAACATTTCCTGAAGCTTTTGTCCTGATTGGTGCGGGATCGCATCGAAATGATAAGGATGCCTGCGCGTTGCGTTGATCACTTGCGCTGTTGCGCGAGAGTCTTTAAGGTGCTATCTGCGCATTCTCGTGCGCGTTCTCAAGGGAGGCTTTCCGTCTCTTTTTCGTCAAGCTTTTACTGCTCGATTTCAACACCATGTTCCTTCAAGGGGGCTTATTGCCATGACATTCGCTGATCGTGATCCTATTGAAACTTATGCTAATCTTGTGCCTATGGTGATTGAGCAAACCTCGCGTGGCGAGCGTTCGTTTGATATTTTTTCGCGCCTTTTAAAGGAGCGCATCATTTTTCTGATGGGGCAGGTGGATGACGGCATTTCCAGCCTTGTCTGCGCCCAGCTTCTTTTCCTTGAGTCCGAAAATCCGACGAAGGAAATCTCTATTTATATCAATTCTCCCGGTGGCGTTGTGACTTCGGGTCTCGCCATGTATGACACGATGCAATATATTCGTTGTCCTGTTTCAACTGTATGTATCGGACAGGCGTGCTCGATGGGGTCGCTATTGCTGACTGCAGGCGAGAAGGGTAAGCGTTTTTCGCTGCCCAATAGCCGTATCATGATCCATCAGCCTTCCGGTGGCGCACAGGGGCAGGCCACAGATATCGAAATCCAAGCGCGTGAGATCATCAAGCTGCGTCAACGCCTTAATGAGATTTATGTGAACCATACAGGCCAAACTTTCGACACGATTTCCTTGAATGTTGAGCGTGACAACTTTATGTCGGCTGAGGAGGCTAAAGCATTCGGGTTGATCGACGAAGTTGTGACAAAGCGTCCAGAAGCTCCAGAAGACGAAAAGAAAGCTGCTTGAAAAAACAGACCGGGATGCCAATGTTAATAAACGGGTAACCTCGGGTCGGTAGGGTGGCGAAGAAAGGGGAAGTCGGTATGACAAAGAGTAGCGACACAAAGAATACGCTGTATTGCTCGTTCTGTGGCAAGAGCCAGCACGAGGTGCGCAAGCTCATTGCGGGACCGACTGTGTTCATCTGTGATGAATGCGTTGAGCTTTGCACGGATATCATCCGCGAAGAAAGCAAGACCAGTCTTGTCAAATCGCGTGATGGCGTTCCTGTCCCTCGCGATATTAAAGCGGTTCTGGACGATTATGTGATCGGCCAAGATCAAGCCAAGCGCGTCCTGTCCGTTGCCGTTCACAATCACTATAAGCGTCTTGCGCATGGCGCACGCGGTGGTGATGTGGAACTTGCCAAGTCGAACATCTTGCTCCTTGGGCCTACGGGCTGTGGTAAGACGCTTCTTGCGCAGACTTTGGCGCGGATTATCGATGTGCCCTTTACCATGGCTGATGCGACAACGCTTACTGAAGCTGGTTATGTCGGTGAAGACGTAGAAAATATCATCCTGAAACTGCTGCAAGCTTCGGATTACAACGTTGAACGCGCTCAGCGCGGCATCGTTTATATCGATGAAATCGATAAAATTAGCCGTAAATCTGACAATCCCTCCATCACGCGTGACGTGTCGGGTGAGGGCGTGCAGCAGGCTCTTTTGAAGATTATGGAAGGCACCGTGGCTGCCGTTCCTCCACAAGGTGGGCGCAAGCATCCTCAGCAAGAGTTCTTGCAAGTTGATACGACCAATATCTTGTTTATTTGCGGTGGCGCGTTTGCTGGCCTTGATAAAATTATCTCGGCGCGTGGCCGTGGTTCGTCCATCGGCTTTGGTGCCGACGTTCGTGGCCCTGATGAGCGTCGCATGGGCGATGTCTTGCGCGAAGTTGAGCCCGATGATTTGTTGAAGTTTGGGTTGATCCCCGAATTCATTGGTCGTTTACCTGTGATCGCAACGCTTCGCGATCTTGATGAATCGGCTTTGGTCAATATTCTCACAGGTCCTAAAAACGCCATCGTCAAGCAGTTCCAACGCCTCTTCGATATGGAAAATGTCGGCCTTGAAGTTACAGAAGATGGCCTCAGCGCCATCGCGCAAAAGGCGATCATGCGTAAGACTGGGGCTCGCGGTTTGCGTTCGATTATGGAAACAGTGCTTCTCGAATGCATGTTCGATTTACCCGGAACCCCTGGCATCGAAAAGGTTGTTGTCAACCGCGACGTTGTTGAGGGTAAGGCTAAGCCAATCATTGTTCACGGCGAACCCAAGGCTGCCGAGGCGATTGCTTAACCCCGCCCTTCAAGTATAAATTGAATAAAAAGGGCCCTAAAAGCGCCCTTTTTGTTGTGTTCAAAATTAGCAGTTTGCTGAAAAACTCAAAAAAAAGGCATAATACCAGCGAGCCTATGAACGGACTCATTGAAAGGGCCGCTCTCAATCATTCGCTCTGCGCCTCGCACGCCTCTTGCCGGACGGCACCCCTTGCTTTTTAAGGAGAGGACTGTCCGGCGAGAG
>JAQUYN010000090.1 GCA_028691835.1 Alphaproteobacteria bacterium
AATCGGCTTAATGATCTCGGTTTGCTGATCGTCTGAGGAAGGGATGCGGATACTTTCAGGCAGACTGTGAAAATGAACGTCACGGCGAAGTTTCTTCAGGTTTTCATTTGACATAGGAAGGTTCTCCTTTTGTGGTTTGAGATTCAGGACACCGCGCAGCCACCGGCTCAAAAAGTCGGCTTTGGCCTGTAGTTGGCGGATTTGTGGTTCATCGAGTTCCAGCAGTCGCCGGAGAGGCGTGTGAAACGCGGACTCAAGGTCAGGTTTGGAAATGCGGGGCTGGTTCATCGCGTACCCCCGCGTGAAAGACCTTGAGCGGCTGGGGCCGCTACGGCGCGTTCGTTGCGATAGTCGGGAATAAGGGGCTGCGTTTCGCTTGTGCTGGAACGAAGTCTATCGGCCTCGAAAGCCTCAATGTCTTCCATGCGGTAGACGACACGCCCACCAAGCTTGAGGAAACGCAGCCCAGCCCCAAGCCACCTCCAGCGTTCCAATGTGCGCGGCGAAATCCCCCAACGTTGGGCGAGTTCCCGCTGATTAATAAAGGATTGTTCGGTCATTCGCGGTTTCTCCTCGGTTGTTTTGTAAAACCGAGGGAAAGGTCGCGTTTTTGTGGTTAGGAGATATAGACGCCGAAGTGAGGAGAAAGGTTAGGAATGCTGCTCTTCAATAATTAGCCTGCAAGTTCCTCTGGGCTTCCCGTACGCGATGAGGTCGCGCCAAGTTTTATGACCTTTAAACAGGTGAGGAAGTTGCCGCGTCCTCTCCAGTCCTATTGCAACCATCATTTCAGAACGAATGACGACTGGCTTTCCTGATGTCCATGCCTTGTGTAGATGTGCGATGACCTTGCGGTGATCTTCGCCGGAAAAATAATGGGTTGTGTCTCCGATGGTGACAGTGCTGAAATCAGGGGCATGTTGAACATGTGGCACGTCAACCGCATCACCGCGCCAAATGCGATCCAGCGCGCCTTGAGGAAAATGAAATTGATCATCTAAATAAACTTCAAGGCTTACGGGGCGGTGACCGCCGGGCAACGCTTTAGCAGTCCCCAAATCGTCGGAGGCAAGAAATAGGATGCCTGCGGCTTTTCCGATGTTGGCTTGTAGATAGTCGACAATATCTTTTTGCCTCTCGGCTACGTTGCGCGCGAAAAACGCCGTGATAGATTTCTTGCCAATCCGTGTTTGCCCTAAAATCCAGAGAGCACCCGGCACACACTCTTGCAGCTTGTCGGCACCGGAAATCGATAAAGCAGTCCTCAGTGATTTGAAAATCCAGTCCGGACTGGCGGCATACTGCATTGTATCTTCGGGTTTGTATTGAACTTGCCCAGCCTCGGCGCAGTAGGCTTTGTAAGTAAGGGGGTTGACCTTCAGTGTATGAGGAACATCACACTGTGAACACAGGATGCTCGTGAGATTGCCGGAATGTATCAGCGCCTTTTCTGCACACAGCGCTCTGAACCAATCCGCCTTGTCCATAAGAACGGCATCATGGAGAGACAGGGCTTGCTGTGCGTCAAAGAGTTCGATCAGCCATTTGTACCGGTTTTCGGCCATTCTTCCTCTTCCATATCTGAATCAACGATTTCCCAAAGCTTCAAACAATCTTCGATTATAAGCCGATCCTCTTCTTTAAGGTTCTTCAGATCGGATCCATCCTTCCTGAGCATGATGTGAATCGTGCGCCCATCCGTTTCATCATCCTTCTTGTGAAAATAGAAGGTCAGGTATGCGCTGCTGATAGAATACTTTTTATACAAAGCACCATGCTCATCACAGATCGCTTTGTTGCAGTAAATATCAGAGTCTGCTTCCGTCTTTAACGTATCCAGAGCCAGAATGTGTTTGTGAGGCGCTGTCGCGTAAAGATCGAGCTTCCTTACGCGCACTTTTGAAATCCCATGGCCCGGCGGCGGAACCAGAGCCAACCGCTTCTCAAACTTTTCTATATGAAATTGCCGCACCGCGACCGGCGTGAAATTGGTGTCTTCCTTCAGAATCGTTTTTGCGAAGGATTGACGGATTTTGTCATGAATCGCTTTCCCACCCTTTGAAACCGTCGCAAGATGCTTTGTTTTTGGATCATAGAGGATGGCCGCAACGATAGCCTTTTTGCCGCTCGTTCTACGCAGCTGGTAATTCTCCACCAGAAGGTCGCCGTTGGGCATGTCGTTGATATATACGCTGATCTGTGTTGTTCCATCAGCAAAGCGATTGTAGACCTCTCCGCAGCATTCATCCGGCTTGTCATAGTTGCGATAAAAAACATTCGCCACCGCAAAAGCGAACGCGTTCGCATCCACTTCGGAAACTTCCGGCAACACTTTGTCGGTTTGAAGTGCGCAATAATTCCATGAGCGCCCCTCGGCCTGATAGTCGATAAACAGCAACTCCTCCGCCAACTTGAAAAGAGCGGGCTTGTCGAGAAAAATGACCATCGCGCGATGGTGATCGTTATCCATCCCCTTGAACAGCTTCTCCAACTCTGCAGCTTCCGCAGAGGCGTTTAAAAGCGCGCGCATCCCATTCTCGTTGGCAAGCGTATGGACGCGTTCAAAGTTCACATGCACAGGATCGAAGGCAGACTTTGGAAGATCCGTAAGCATCTTTGCCACAATCCTTTTCAATTCTTTCTCTTCCATCTCCCATTTGATGGCTTCGGGAAAGTCGACAGGAAATTGCTCAAAATATTTTTTCAACACCAGCGAAGGCAGACTGCTGACGAGGGTTCTAATTGATACGGCCATCTACGCAGCCTTTCTTGATTGTTGTTGCGCTATGATTGTGGTACGGTATTCTAAAAAGTACGTAATCACAAGCAAAACAAGGGGAATAAGCGCGTATGCCAAGAGGCGGATATAGGCCGGGCGCAGGACGCCCAAAAGGCACAGGAGCATGGGGCGAGGCGACTCGCCCGCTGCGGGTCCCTGAGAGCCTTTATGCGGATGTTCAGGCCTTTATTGAGGCCGGTGGGTGCCCACGTTTACCCCTTTATTCTTCCAATGTGCCCGCAGGCACCCCCGGCTTTGCAGACGACCACATCGAAGAACTTATTGATCTCAATGCGTTACTGGTCAAACACCCTGATGACACGTTCATGCTCCTCGTTTCTGGAGATTCTATGACAGGTGCCGGAATCTTTGATGGTGACCTTCTAATCGTTGACCGCAAGGAATCCCCGCGCAACGGGCGAATCGTCGTGGCCAACGTGAACGGTCAGCCGACGGTCAAGACCTTCCGACAGGATAAGGCTGGCAAAATTACTCTGATGCCAGAAAATCCGGCATATCCGCTGATATCTGTGACCGCGAGCGACGATTTTGCTGTTTTGGGGTGTGTATCAGCTGCAATCAGAAAAAATTTATGAAAGATGATTTGCGATGATCCATAAAAGGGGATTGCCTTTCGTTAGGGGCACAAAAATCCGGAGAAATGAAAAATGCCCGTGTGGAAGTGGCAAAAAATACAAATATTGCCATGGCAATTCTACCACAAGCTCGACATTACCCCTGAATACGGACTCTTACGAGAAAGAATTTCAACAGCAATTCAGGGAAATTCAAGCCAAACAAAAGCTGCAGCAGGACATGCAAGGATTGGGGCGACCAATTATTTCCTTCGTTTCCCATGGTTATAGATTGGTAGCCGTTGGCAATACACTTCATTGGTCGAAGAACTGGAAAACCTTTCACGATTTTCTTCTATACTACATAAAGAAAGCCATGGGGGAAGACTGGGGTAATGTCGAACTGAAAAAGCCGTATGAACAGCGACATCCTGTCCTGCAATGGTATCATCAGGTTTGTTTGTATCAGCAAGCAACTATAAAAGTTCCCGGTCATGTGTCATCAGCACCTATGACTGGAGCTGTCGAGGCATATATCCAGCTTGCCTATAATCTATATCTTTTGGCCCACAATATCGAACTACAGAAACGGCTCCTTGAACGGCTGAAGAACCTAGAATCTTTTCCCGGCGCCTATTATGAAGCCTATGTTTTTGCGACGCTAATTAAGGCAGGGTTTGAAATTGTTTTCGAAAATGAAAATGACGGGAATTCTACACACTGTGAATGTGTAGCAACCTGTGTTGCTACGGGGAACAAATATTCGGTTGAAGCCAAAGCAATACGCAGGTTTGGATCTATGGGGGCAACCGAGAATACTACGACAAAGGCCTTACGTGGCAGCGTCAGGGATCAACTGTACAAGGCATTAAGCAAAACAGCTCCTTATCCAAGAATTATATTTGTAGATCTGAATGTTTGTGAGAAGACACCCGAAAACATACCGACATGGATGCATGATGCCATTAACGCAGCTAAAGAAGCGGAAGAAGATTTAACAATTAAGGGGAAAACTGCTCCGTCCGCTTACATAATGCTCACGAACCATCCCCACCATTATTATCTTCAGGAAATGCACTATGGAACAATAGTTGCTAGCTTAGGGTTCAAAATACCAGACTTTGGGCACGGGAAACAATATCCAAGTTTACGAGCAGCTCATGCCGCAATGAAAAAACATGCTGATATAAATGGGTTAATAAAGTCGATTAAAACGCATTACGAAATTCCCTCAACTTTCGAAGCAGAACTGCCAGAATTTGTTTTTGGCGATCCTGCTTTACCGCGCATGAAAATTGGACATAGATATTCTGTGCCTAATGCAAATGGAGACTTTGTGGCAGGAGAATTGGAAACAGCGTGCGTTCTTGGGTCTGCAAAAAAGATATATGGAACATTTCATTTAGAAGGAACAGGCCAGCGGATTGTTGCGACATGCCCTATCAGTGATGAAGAATTAGTTGCATATAAAAAACACCCGGATACTTTCTTCGGGATAATTCAGCCACAAGGCAAAAAACTAGAGGAGCCTTATGAGCTTTTTGAGTGGATGCTCGAAAGTTATAAAAATACGTCCAAAGAAAAGTTGCTAGAATTCATGAAAGAACACCATGATTTTGAAAATCTCAGATCGATGCCACAGCAAGATTTAGCGGAAACGTACTGCGAACGCTGTACATATGCTATTGTCAATCAGCGCAGCGGCTGATCTGTCGATGACGAAGCCCTTAGGTTGCCTTCAGGATGAACGATCGCCTTAACATCTAAAATCGTGTCGATAGTAAAGTTTATGCTATGCGGCAAGGCAAGCGGCGATATATCGGCTTTTACAATACGCCCAAAATCCACTTGGAGTGTGTTTAGAAAACAGTTGTTTGGATGTACCACAGAAGAAAAATCCAAGAGCATTGAGGCTATGTCGCCGCGTTGAATGATTTCAGTTTTTCCTGTTCCATGCTTGCTGACAACAGCTTCGCCCGAAGATTTCTGATCGAACCCTTTATAGTTCCAGACGCCGACCACCTCGACTTTCTCTTGCCGCAACCGTCCCCTCAGTCGAATGTCGGATTTTATTGCTGACGCGCCGTCCACCATAAGGTTTGGCAAAACAATTGATCCCGTAACAGTTGTGTTGCGATCCATAAAGAATTTGCCATCTGCTTTTTGAACCATCTCTTGCAACATTATGAAGACTGGCGAGATTGCCGTTCCAGAAATAAGCAACCTTGGTTGATGTGAGACGAGTCCGATTTGTCGAGCATCAACGAATACTGTTATCTCGAGAAAGGATATCTCAATATAATTTGTTATGACGCTTGCCGTTTTTCCCCATGCTTGGATTTCAGCATCTGTCATTTCAGCCAGCGTGCGCAGAATCACACCAAATGCAGCTGCTTTTTCGACGGCAGGTTTCGTAAAACCAGAAATTGATACACCAATTATGCCGTTTGCTTGGAGGCTAATTCGACGACCAATTAGCTCTTCAACCCACTTAACATCTTGAGGTTGTGCGTGATCGCGGCACTCAATATGAATATTCTTTCCGTCCCGTTCGATAGTTCCATCAATTTGTCTCAGCCGTCCGGTATCTGGGTCGCGGATTTTGTCGTTCCATTTGACAGTTGTGCCTTCTGGCTCAACGAGCTTGTGAATGCGCGCAACCAGTTTTTCAAGATCCGTTGATGTTGTCGTTGGTTTCATTCGTCGATTTTTTGGTCTGGTCGCATCAATTGCTCTGCTAAGAAGATTCGATTCTGCCTTCAGTCTAATAATCTAACGCCAATTTTGTTTCAGCTATATGGACAATCAGGATCCCCATCGCAATCCTTCGCCCCCAGATACCCGCTTGATTACGCTCTGGTTTTCAGCTTTTTGCTTCCACAGTGCTTCCACGAGATAAAATCGGGCAGAAATTAACGATTTGGCCGCCAAAATGTGGCGCGTAAGTCTTTGAAATATAAAAGAATGAATGGTGCTGCCGATAGGAATTGAACCTACGACCCCGTCCTTACCAACGGACAGAGTTTTGTTTCGATTGGGTTCGAACGAATTGGCAGAAGTTGGTTTCTGTGCGACGTTTCAAAGCGTTGGGAGGAGTGATTTGGCGAAGCGGTTTTCTCCGTGATTGCCAGATATTCGCGGCATTTCTCGCCCTCTTGCTTCCACAGTGCTTCCAGACAGATGCAGTCGAATCTTCTTCGCTTGTTCGTGTCTGATAAGCGGCAAAAAGATAAGTTTTAACACTTTTTGGATTGTGGCCCCCTCTAGCAGTGGGGTTCATTGAACTTATTCTCATTTTAAGGCTATAATTTGGCCGGAGTAAATTGGCGGGCCTAAGAAGGTAAGGGGCCTCCCTTCTGGAATAACAATAAGGCGCTCTATGGCGACAAGGGAAATATATGAATATCCAAACCACACAAGAACCATCCTTGAACTTGAAAAACACCTATGAGATCCCGAGTCTGCCCCTTCCCGTGGATCTTGAAAGCAAAGCTGTTCTTAAAAAAGAAAAAGAAGCACGCGCGGCCCTAGCAGAATTAAAGGGGATAGCCCTAAGTGTCCCCAATGAAAATATTCTGATCAATACCCTTTCGTTACAGGAAGCAAAAGATAGTTCGGCGGTCGAGAATATCATAACTACCAATGATGAGCTTTATCAAAGCAACGCTATTGAAAAGCAGTTTGCCTCCGTTGCTGCCAAAGAAGTGCATCAATATGCCTTTGCATTGCGCAATGGGTTTCGCAAAGTTAAAGAAAAGGGCCTTTTAACAAACAATCTAATTAAAGCTGTGCAAGCAGAGTTAGAAGGTAATGGGGCGGGGTTTCGTTCGCAGAGTGGAACCACCCTTAAAAATGCTCAAACAGGGGCTGTTGTTTATACGCCCCCACAAAGCCTTCGCTTGATCGAGGGCCACATGAAAAATCTAGAAGCGTTCATTCATGATGATAGCCTTTGTGATTTGGACCCACTCGTAAAAATGGCAATAATTCACCATCAGTTCGAAAGCATCCATCCCTTTTTCGATGGGAATGGGAGGACGGGAAGAATTCTAAATATTCTTTATCTTGTGAAGCAAGGACTTTTGGACACACCTATTCTTTATCTGTCGCGTTATATTAATCAGAACAAAGGCGAGTATTATAGGCTTTTGCAAGGAGTGCGTGACCAAAACGCATGGGAAGAATGGATATTGTTTATATTAGAGGGGGTGCGTATTACGTCGCACCAAACCATACGGTTGATTCAAGAGATAAAGCGTCTGATGCAAAAACATAAAATTAAAATGCGAGAGCTAAAGAATATTTATAGTCAAGATTTTTTGAATCTGACCTTCAGTCATCCCTATACCAAAATTAATCATGTGGAGGAGGCCCTCCATGTCAGCCGCCCTACGGCGACAAAATATCTGGATGCATTGGTTGAAATTAAACTAATGCATAAAAGGAAGATTGGACGAGATAGCTATTATATCAATCTGGATCTCATGGAATGCCTAAGTAGGGCTCACACCCTATAAAGGGTTTACATGTTTTTAGAACATGCAAAGAAAAAAGCGTTTTTTTTACATGTTTTTTTGATGTATACAAAAATTATGGTTAATTTTACACATCACAAAAACATGTAAAATTAATAGCGTAGATTTTCTATATGCATCTAATTATATGATTTGTAATAAAAAACTCAAGTCTTCCAAAACAAGATAGGCAGCATGAGGCCTTAGCCTAAAAGGCTTTTTTGCAGCGTTTTGAATCTGTTAGACGGAGCGTCACAAGGCCAAGATTGATTGATGTGGTGGAAAGTGGTGCTGTCGACAGAAATTGAACCTACGACCGCGTCCTAATAATGATGTAAGCAAAATGCCATCTTCGCGCTTTTTCTAACCGCTTCCATAAACTGCGTTTTTTTGTGCCTCTTCTTGCTTCCAAATGCTTCCACGGGAAAAATTGGGCGAAAATTAAGGATT
>JAQUYN010000016.1 GCA_028691835.1 Alphaproteobacteria bacterium
GCCTCAGCCCGCGAATGACTATCGGTGACATTATCGCAGAAGGCCTCGACATTCATGGCCTTGCTGGCACGAAAATGGAGCGCGAACAGCGCATCACACAAGCGCTCAGCGAAGTTGGGCTTGACGCTTCCATGCGCACCCGTTTTCCGCACGAGTTTTCTGGAGGCCAACGCCAACGCATAGCCATAGCGCGGGCGATGATTCTCAATCCCAAACTTGTGATCTTGGACGAGCCGACCTCCGCCCTTGATATGTCCGTTCAGGCTCAGATTGTGGAACTCCTGCGCCGCCTACAGAAAAAGTATGGACTTGCCTATCTGTTTATCAGCCACGACTTACGCGTTGTCAAAGCCATGTCAAACCATGTCATCGTGATGAAAAACGGCAAGATGATTGAGGAAGGCACAGCCAAAGGAATCTTCACCGCGCCACGCGAAAAATACACAAAGGATTTGCTGAAGGCCGCATTTGGAAAATATACGGCTCGCACGTGAAGAGTTGGTTTTTATGGTCCCGTTATGCCAAGAGAACCTCTACAGATTTTTCAATCGCGAGGCCCCTTGAGGGGCCCGTGGCGACATGTCCCGCCGTAGCCTCCGTAGGGGCGTAGGGGATCCAGCACCCGAATGAAGAAGCCTGCGCCAAGCTTCGCGTCTTGATGATGGATCCGTCTTCGCTAAAAAGCTACGCCGAGACACGTTGCCGCGCCTCGATAAATCGGGACTCGTAATAACGGTTCATTTTAGTTTTTACACCCCAACTCTTGAACTGCGATAGGTGTAACGATAGAATATCAAACGCCTTTACTTCGGCGATGTGATCTTCATAATCTGATAAAAATCACCAAAGCAAAGCTTGCGTTCGATGGTGCATCCGATGCCGCCAGAAGGAAGCCATGTGGCGAAATCCTTACGCCACATATCGCGAGCAAAGGGTTCCAGCACAAATAAAACGGGGTACCAAATATAACGCAACGGATGCCACCATTTGGACTTGGCAAACTCCACGACATAAAGATCAGCTCCGGGTTTTAAAACACGAAACGCTTCGACAAAGGTTTGACGACGAACATCGCGGGGCTGTTCATGTGGCAGGAAAAAGATCAAAACACGATCATAGCTGTTATCCGCAAATCCATCTAACTTAACGGCGTTACGATGAAAGTGATGAACGATTTTATCAAGAAACTCTGGGCGCGTTTTACGGCGCGAGTTTTTAAGTTGTTCAGGCGAGACATCGACAATGTCCAGCGTCCCGCCGCCAGCGTTCACACGATCCGCAAGTTCAGGTTCAAGCTTGCCATAACAGCATGAGATTTTAAGCGTACGTCCGGGAAGCTTATCCCCCATCGCGGCCTGAACCAACTTACGCAAGGGATTATACCATCCCCACAGGATCAGGTTGATCATCCAATCACGCTCAAAGGTCCAAACGGCCCATGGACGAAGATAGGCCCACCAATAATATTTCTCTAAATAATCAGGAATTCCGATACCATCGGTTTCAAGCGACTCGATAAACTCATCCTGCTTAAGCGCAGGCGCAACAGAACCCATAGACATTGAGCAAACTCACTTGTATGAGAAACAGACTAGGGAAAGCCTGCATATTTTTAGATGTCCATCTCTCTGCGTCATTGCGAGGAAGCTTTAAGGCCAACGTTGCAATCCATCACACAATACAGATCATTCGCATTTGTCGATAGAGCGGGAGAGCTGAATTACCACGTCCACAAAGAGAGGAACGCGCAACAACGCCGAGAGTCAGTCGCATAACCCAGACTCAAACTCGGCGCACGAAGAAACTTACGACTTTTTGCCTTCTTTGATCTTGCCTTCTTTAAAGACAACGTGCTTACGAACGCGAGGATCGTACTTTTTCAATTCAAGCTTGGTCGTATTCTTTGGATTCTTTTTTGTGACATAAAATACGCCCGTGCCAGCCGTGCTGACGAGCTTAATGTCATTCTTTGTCTTTGCCATTTTCGTAATCCTACTTTTGATACGTGTCGTCGCGTCCCATAGGGTCGCATAAAGCCCCCGCCAACCTTGGATATAGGCAAGGTGCAGTGACGGCGCAATGTCTCGGAAATAAAGGGCAATGTCAAGGTTCTTAGCAAACCTCTCCCCAACTTATATTACAGATATTGCGGGACGGGATACAAATACAGACACCTTCTGCCTATGGTTAAGAATTTAATATGGTTAATTGCCCATTTTTTATCATTTTTATGTCACCCCAGCATGAAACCATTAGTTTTCTAATACTTGGATTTCGAAAAAATGCTAAACTGTGAGAGTAAATCTAGTTATTTCAAAGGAATAATAGATATGAATCCTACTTACAAAATGAGGAATCGGTTTGTGTTTGTTGCCGCTTCCATATGTCTTCTCATTCCCGGATGTGCAACTCAGTCTTATGTAGCGCCACAGCCCGGAACGCCCACCGCAGCATCAACATATTATTCAGCATCAACACATGGCAGCGATACAATGACCTATGCCTGTCAAGGGAATGAAACTTGGGGGGTGATTGAATTGGATGGTCTTATCCGAACATGGGCCGTTGATGGCAACGCTGAACACACAACTGCTG
Organism: Alphaproteobacteria bacterium; assembly: GCA_028691835.1. Taxonomy (GTDB): domain Bacteria; phylum Pseudomonadota; class Alphaproteobacteria; order UBA9219; family UBA9219; genus UBA8914. The sequence continues at coordinate 2,596 of JAQUYN010000016.1, forward strand.
GAATTTATGACATCACGCCAAACGGTCAGCGGAACCTTCAAATTGTTCAGGATATCGATGGCAATCCACGAACAGTCTATCATGAGGGCCCCAATCTTATTTCAGATTCTCAATTTGCAAAGAAAATCGTACTATTCCAAAATTCCTGTCGGTCCCTGAAGAAACGCGTTCGTGAAACCGGGATAAGTGAAACAGATCCCGACGTCAGGGTCAGTGAAAACGAGGAAATCGGCGTTGGTCATTACATACCAGTGCCAAGCAGCTTGATCCAAAGGATTAGATCCTTTTCACACAACTAGCCGTCGGCGCCTCTCATATGAAAAAGATATTACCCAAGTGTACGACGCCGACTGTACTGTGACAGGCTGATAATACGAGCCGTCCGTTTGCATGGCTTACCCTCGGCAGGCTTCATCAATTGATTCTCCCTCATTCTTCCAATGACAAAATCCAGATCATGCCCGATACAAAACACGTGATCCGTCGGCAACTGCGCCTTGTTGTTATGCGCCTTGCTGAGCCACCGAAAAGCTTGCGTTAAGCACACATCCACGCCCTGCCCATAAGAATACATACAGCCCAAAGCCCACTGTGCTTCAGCAAGCCCACGCTCTGCGGCGATCTTGCGCAACGCAAAGGCTGTTTTATAATCAGCGACATCGGGGCAAATAAAATCCGAACTATGCCTTCGTATGTTGGAAAGCAAATGAAAATCAACAAGCTTGTTATCACACATCATTCCGTTTTCATGGAAAGCAGCAAGACAATTCATCGCCTTTGCCGGAATCAAATCTTTCTGATAATCCGGCATGCTTGCAGCCAGCTTCATATAATGGACAGCGCCTTTAAAATGATCATGGGCTTCAGCTGTTTTAACCCCATTTTGTACCGCCAAGGCATTGATCCCGCGCCTGTAATGAATAAGAGCAATTTCTAACGCAGCACGAGGCCTGCGGCAAGGGGGGGACAAAAGAGGGGTAAGCATCTCAATGACGGCCACTTCAAGTTCACCACGTAAGTCAATGGCAGAACTCTTCTTTGCCAAAGCTATTGTTGCCAAAGCATCCAACATGACCCAATCAACGTCTGGTTGTGTTTTACCGCCTTGAACAATATGCATATAAGAACTCTATCCTCTGTTATAATTAGCAGTTTCCAAACCCAAGAGGGGATAATTTGAAACTCCGCCCACCAGTCTTTGCTGCCAACGCCAACTTCTTTTTGTTTTGCAAATCGGTGGCAATCTCACCCAATAAACCTTGCATTGAGGGAGGGAGTTCATCTTTACGTTCTTGCACTTCCGCAACAAGAGATTGTACTTTATTGAAATTATAGGGAGTGTACGTACCTAAAAGGGAACCTTCAGCAATAGAAAGCTTGGCCTCCAGACACCCAGCATCTGCCGCTTCCTCGCGTAGTTTCCAGATTTCATTCGTCCGGTTAGGCCCACCAAGTAACTCGTTACTACCAACGGCCTCGGTAAGATCATAAATACATGACAAATAATACTTCGCCTTATAATGCATTGTGTCTTTCGGAGCCTCTGGCCAATTGATTGTCTTCTTAAGATACTTTTCAGCCTTATCTAACAAGTTACTATCAATATTCACATGTCCATCCCCAAACGCAGGAGCTGCATCAAACGCGTCCGAACGAAAACACACGCTTGTTAATGAAAGAACCCCAATATAATATGCGGCGCGAACGTCTCCCCCCTTCTTTTGAGACGAAGAGAAGGGCTGCAAACATTTCAAGAGGGGCTCCACTGATTTCTTGTATCCGCCCGGCTTTGTTATTCCATTTTCCAAGTTCGTAAGTACGGCTTTTGCGCGCTCAAGGCTCTGGTGAAGAGAGGTAACTGCTTTCATTTTCATGACCGTTCATTTCTATAAATGAATTAAAATACTTCATCATAACGACGTATTCCTTGTAACACAAGATTACGGCAAAAGTTTTGGTTAAAATACTTGCATGATATAGTACAATTTAAGGGGGAGCTGAGCTGGTAAAACCTTTTTTGGAAGGGAGGAAGCCCAAGTGCTGGTTTGCCGAGCCGTAGCTCGCGTAACGAGCAAAGGCTGGTGGAGGAGTTAGGACTAAGTTCGAACCAGAAAATGATCGAAGAGCTTGCCGAATGGGGCGCAATACTCGAAAAAATAGATCATAATCAATCGGTTACAAGTCACTCTCATTTTTGAACTAAAAAGCCATCTTTCTCCTATTGGTTAATTTATTAATCTTCATTAAGTGGTTAAGCTGCCTGTCTTTTTGTCATGACAATGTCGGCCGTTTATGATATAGTGGAATCTAAATGATAAAGGAGAACGTCCATGCAGCCACACACCACCAGATCTGACAAAATAGACCTTCGCCTCTCCGTTCAGGCCAAGCAAATTTTGCGCAACGCTGCCATGGCTTCTAATAAGTCCATGAGCGAGTTTGTTCTCGAAAGCGCCTTATCTCGTGCCGAGGAAACTTTGGCGGACCGGCGTTCTTTTACGCTTGATGCAAAGCAGTGGAAATTGTTTATGGCTGCCCTTGATGCCCCTGCGCGTGAGTTGCCTAGGTTGAAGAAACTGTTTCAAGAAAAAAGTGTTTTTGAGAGCGAATAAATGCCCTCTCGGTTCTTAATAGAAAAGCTGTCGCAAAATCATGCCATCGAAAGTTTCGATTGCGGTAATGAAGAGCTGAATCGCTTTCTTACACGCTATGCGCTTGTTGGACAGCTTTCCAATGCGTCACAAACTTATGTCGGTTTGACTGATGGAACTGTCATCGGGTTCTATACGTTAACCGTAGGACAAGTTTCTCCTGACGGATCCCCTGCACGTTTAACAAAAGGTCTGGCCAAACATCCCGTTCCAATCATGCTGCTTGCGCGACTAGCGGTAAGTACGGAATGGCAAAGTCATGGAATTGGCGCAAGCCTGCTAAAAGACGCTCTTCGACGCACGCTACAAGCCGCCGATATTGCAGGCATCAGAGCGTTTGCCGTTCATGCCAAAGACGATAAGGCTCGTGCTTTTTATAAGCATTTTGACTTTCTCCCTTCACCAACAGACCCGTATCATATGTTCTTGCTGTTGAAGGATGTGAGGAAAGTGCTTTGACTATTTATAAGAGAGAAAACTTTTTTGTAAGCGCACTGACAACTTCTATCTCTCCATAAAAGACAGCACCATAGAATTTTAAATCCTGATTGCTCGTTTCTTTTGTTCGAGCCAATTGCTCAATATAAGAACCGATTGTCATGGTATCTACAAAATTTACAGCTTGGATGCCTTGAGCTTTGGCTACTTCGACAGCCTCACGGATTTTATTTGGACGGCCCTTGAGTACGATATAGGGATAGGCAGAAATATAAGGATGACTAACGGAATCTTTGTCTGCGTGGTCACACATAAGAGCTTCTTCGGGACCGAGAAGAGTTCCCATGCCGAGAGACATATGTGCAAGCGCATTCATCGCAACACCTGTTTCCAGCTTATCACTGACGACAGCGACAAGTTTATTCGTCAAGTTTATCGCTTCCACGTTGTGCAGCTTGTTTTGCGAGCCTTTTCCGGCATCTGCATGCGCATTGATCCCACGTTCAAATGGCAACGAGGCCTGCCCAAACTGCTGAATAAAAACAAAGAGAACCTCTCCACGGAGCAACAGGAAAAGCTAGAGGCCTACTTTAAGAAACAGCCTGCCGTCCAGAATCTCTATCTCTTTAAAGAGGAGCTAAAAGTCTTCCTGATGACCAAAAACAAAAGCCGCAAGGCGATCAAAAAAGAGGGCCTGATCGAGATGTTTATGCACTTTCTCGCGCAACTCGAAGGCACCGGGTTTGACTTGTTCAAAACGCTTGGCAAAACCTTGAAATCCTGGGGAACGGAAATCTTGCGCATGTTCACCGTGCCTTACAGCAACGGCCCAACCGAGGGCTTCCACCGCAAGATGAAGCTCATCCAAAGGCGAGCCTATGGCTTCAGGAACTTCGAGAATTATAGATTGAGGGTCATCGTTTTGTGTGGCCACCTGAAAGAGGTCGGCCTATGATCGACCGACTCACCGCCCCATCCTTTGGCGTAGAGCCTACATTCTGTTACCTATGTATCCAGAACGTACAGATGCAAAAGTGGTGGAAGGGAGAGGATTTGAACCTCTGTACTCTTACGAGGGCAGATTTACAGTCTGCTGCCATTAACCACTCGGCCACCCTTCCACGGTATAAAAATAAATGCCCCGTTTGGACAATTATGCTGAGTGAGGTGTCGGAATAACGGATTTTACTTGCGCTTGTCAATCCCAGACGCTTGAGTAGGCCACAGATTTTACCAAGAAAGCGAAAAAACATGAAAAAAGACCCTCGTGGCAAGCCATCTTCGCCCCAACGCCCTTCTTTTGGCAAAGGCAAACCTGCTTTTGGTGACAAACCAAGAGGCAAAAGGCCTGATAGCCGCAAGTCAACTGGCACGAGTACGGACAGCTTTGACAAAAGGCCCCGTCGCACGGATCGCAGCGAAGAAGGTGGCGCTCGTATCGAAGGGTTTGGCAAGGCCCCTTCCCGTTTTGCAAAGAAGTCTGCGTTCGGCAGAAGTACGCCTACCACGGCCGAAGGTAGGTCTTATGGTCGCCGCGATGAGCCTCGCAAGCCTGCGGGCGCAGGTGGCTTTGACAAAAGACCCCGCCGCACGGATCGCAGCGAAGAAAGCAGCTCACGCACACAGCGCCCTGAACGCACAGAACGCTTTGCCAAACCCTCTTCCCGTTTTGAAGGCAAGCCCGCTTATGGAAGCCGCAAGCCACGGAGCGAATCTGGTTCGTTCCGCAAAAAGCCTGAGGGACGCACGGCGCCCATCGCAGACAAAGCCAAGTTCCGTCCGAAGCGCGAGAGCCTGCAACGCCAAGGCGTGTTGCTATGGGGCCTTCACGCTGTACGTGAGGCATGGCTGAACCCTGCGCGCAAATGCTATCGCCTGTGGGCAACAGAAAGTGGCCTAGAAGCTTTGGAAGAGGCCCTTCTTGATGGCAAGAACAAAGGTCTTGCCCGCCCGGAACCACTGCTTAGTCAAAAGTCAGACATTGAGCATTTCCTTCCTCACAGTACCGTCCATCAAGGCGTTGTGCTGGAGGTCGAACCTTTAGCCGAACTCACACTTGATGATCTGCTCGGCCAAGATGAAGGGCCAGAACTGGTTGTCATTTTGGATCAAGTCACCGATCCCCATAATGTTGGGGCCATCTTGCGCTCTGCCGCCGCTTTTGGTGCGAACGCCGTCATCGTGACTGAACGCAACGCGCCGGGCGCAACGGGAACGTTAGCCAAAACGGCATGCGGTGCGCTTGAGCATGTGCCGTTGATCACTGTCGTCAATGTGGCGCGCACAATTGAAGCGCTGCAAGAAGAAAGCTTCTGGTGCGTTGGTCTGGCCGAAGAAGGCGATCATGATCTGGCGGCCTGTAAGCTCGGCTCAGGGCGCATTGCACTGATCATGGGGGCCGAAGGTGAAGGCTTGCGCCGTCTGACCCGCGAACATTGCGACGAGTTGGCCCGCCTGCCAACGGGGGACGCTATTGGCAGCCTGAATGTTTCCAACGCTGCTGCGATTTCTCTGTACGAAGCTGTGCGCCAAAAGAAAGAGTGAGTAAATCAAGAAAGGGTAAGATGAACCTGTCATCACATTTTGCCCTTCCTCACCCCATGCTTAGTAAGTATAATCACACAAAGTCGAATATGCGGAGATGGTAATGCGCGCTTTTATTGCACTTGGGGTCTTGTCTTTGATGCTGTTGGCCTCTCCGGCAAAGGCAGAAGACACTTATGTTTTCCTGCTTAAAGCACGCGGCAATCCCTATTGGACAGCAATGGCCCAAGGCATCCACGATACGGCAAAGGCTCGTGGCATCAAAGCCATCATCTACAATACTGAAACAGATCGTGCGGCGGAAGAGCAGCTTAACACCTGTCAAACAGCCATTCAGCTTAAACCAAAAGCTATAATATTAGCCGCCGTCACACCCAATATCGCCATTCAATGTTTCAAGAAAGCCACAAAGGCCAAAATCTTGGTCGCGGATATTGATGCCAATATCTCAATAGCCATGGCGCAAAAAAAGGCCATCCCCATGGCCTTCACTGTCGGTTCCAATAATTTTGAAATAGGTCAGGAGGCGGCAAAATATGTTACCTCAATCGCAGGAAAGCCAGATCCCAAGATTTTTGTTCTTGAAGGCGCCGTCGGCAATGTTCCCGGGCAAATGCGCGCCGAGGGTTTCCGGTCACAATTAAAAGAGCTTCTGCCAAAAGCAACGATTGCGGGATCATTATCGGCAGAATGGGATCGATTAAAAGCCATGAACATTGTCGCCGATGCCCTTCAACGCCTCCCTGGTATAGAGATCATCTATGCCGCCAACGACACGATGGCCTTGGGCGCAGCCGAAGCTGTTCGATATGCCAATAAATCTCACCTTATAAAAATAATTGGCGTGGACGGCACAGTTGACGCACGCAAAGCTATTAGGGACGGCCGCTTAACGGCTTCCGTGGCACAGCTTCCTTACCTCATGGGGAAACGGTCGGTCGAGCTCGCCCTCGAAAGCTATCACAAGTCGCAAACGGGCATCACAGAAACCACGCCAATGCCAGTTCTGACAAAAGAAAAGATGGAAGCCAACACAGATCCCCTCTTGCAATATGTTCGCTAATTTTTCAAAAAATACGCTTCTTCGCAGTTATGTTGTTCAGTGCCTTGCCTTCTTGCTTTTGCTCGGCTTGAGCTTTTCTCTGAGTTCGCCTTTCTTTTTTAGCCTCAGCAACTTCGGCAACATCCTAACCGCCAGCGCCGTCATCGGCGTGTTGGCCATGGGCGGAACGTTTGTCATAGCTTCTGGGGGGATTGATCTTTCATCGGCGGCCATCATGGCTCTGTCGAGTACGGCCTGCGCCTATTTGCTTCAAAACACGAGTCTTCCGCTTCCCTTTATTTTGACCGCGACCATTGCGACAGGCGGTGTGTGCGGGTTCTTCACAGGCCTCCTTCTCAACATCACCAAAGCCCCAAGTTTCATTGTCACGCTTGGCATGATGAGCATCGCTCGAGCAATTGCCTATATCATCTCAAACGGCGTGCCTATTTACGACCTGCCCGAAAGTCTTATTACGACGGCACAAAGAACACGGATGGGGGTCTCCGTACCTGTCGTTCTATTGCTTCTTGGCATCATGATTGCGCACATTCTTTTGACGAAAACAAAGTTCGGCGCGCATACGCTTATTTTAGGCGACAGCGAAATTGCGGCAGAAGCCATGGGCGTTCCAACATCTCACCTGCGGGTCAAAATCTATACATTGGCAGGCCTGTATTCAGGCGTTGCAGGACTAATCTTTGCCCTGCGCACGAACGCTGGCGATCCTGCGGCTGGCTTAGGGTATGAACTTGTTGCCATCACGGCGATCATTCTGGGTGGAGCCAGTTTGTTTGGAGGGCGTGCAACTATTTTCGGGACAACGCTAGGGTTCCTTTGCCTCGGCGTTTTACAAAACGGCCTCAACTTACTCGCCGTCAGTTCTTATTATCAGATTCTATTTGTCGGTGTCGTCTTACTCGCAGCTTCATTCCTCTCTCGCTTCGGAGGGCGCGCATGAACAGCTTGCACGTTTACGACGTTGAAAAATCATTTGGTGCCGTCAACGTTCTTCGAGGCCTATCTCTATCTTTTTCAGCCGCACAAGTGACGGCCATCGTTGGCGATAATGGCGCGGGCAAATCAACTTTGCTGAAACTCATGGCAGGTCTGCATAAGCCAGACAAAGGCACGATCCGCTTGGGTGATACCCTCCTCTCATCCACAAGCACAAGACAGCATCGCACACAAGGGATCGAGATGGTCTATCAAGATCTTGCTTTGGCCAAACAGCAAAGTACGGTTGCCAACCTCTTTATGGGCCGTGAGATTACACATCGTGTATTTGGTCTTCTCAACAATCAAGCCATGTTTCGCCAAGCACAAGAAAAACTCAATCAACTTGGCATCCTTCTTCCTGATCTCCAAAAACCCGTTGGAACTTTATCCGGGGGACAACAACAGGCTATTGCCATCGCACGAGCGGCCCTGTTTGATCCCAAGGTTCTCCTTCTGGACGAACCAACGGCAGCCTTAGCTGCTCGCGAGGTTCAACATGTTCTGGATCTTATCCGTCAACAACGCGATCTTGGGCGCATCGTTGTCTTGATCAGCCACCGACTAAACGATGTGTTTGCCGTTGCGGATCGGATCGTGATCATGAAACAAGGCGTTGTAATCGGGGATGTCTCCCCTCGATCAACGACACTCGCGCAGGTTGTTGAAAAAATCGTTGGGTGATGTTTTTTAAGTCCGCCAAAAACTATCCACAACTTAAAATAGTTATCCACAGATTGAACATACGGGAATACTTTGACTCTACATACAAGAAAAGCCAAGCTTCTACCAAATTCGGGTAGATTCTCTCCTCTTGCTGTTCCAAAGGCGGTTTTTCGTGCACAGCGCACCTCAACTTGTGATTGTATTGCTCTGCCTCATTTTGGCAGGCTGCACGAACACCTTCCCCACAGACAAAATCGACCCAGCGGGAAACTTAACCCGCGAAGATTACTTGTCGCTGCGTAATCGAGGGAAAGCAACCGAACAAGACCTAAACGACAATAGGGCTGATACAAAGGCTGTCTTACAATCCCTTCACACAGCGCCCCCCATTCCACCGTTGCCGATGCCCGCACAACCCATCTTACTGGGGCGTGATGAGCCGCTCCCCAGCAAAAAAATCAGCGTTACGCTCACGGAATCCGTCGCACTCCGTGATGTCCTGATCGAACTCGGTCGTGAAAGCGGTGTTAATCTTGAAATTGATCCCCGCATTCATGGCGGGATTATCTTTACGGCAAAAAACCAGCCCTTTAACACGGTTCTGCAGCGCATCTGTCTTCTGGCCGGATTGCGTTACACCGTCGATGGTGATTTTATCCGCATTGAACTTGATGAGCCCTATCAACAAACCTATGCGCTGGATTACTTAAGCCTGTCGCGCCGCACGACCAGCGAAGTCACCATTGCGACAAATGTGTTTGACGTTGACGTTGCGGGATCAAACGGCGGCAGTTCGAGCTCTTCGTCAAGTCGAGGAAATGGCGGAAGCGACAACAACTCGGTCGCTAAAATAACTGGCGCTGCTGATGCCGATTTCTGGAGCGAGGTAGAAAAATCCATTCCACAAGTCTTGGCGACAGCAAACCGACGCAAATCAATGATCGTCGGACGACCCGAAGCAACGGACCCCAAACAACAAGATGCGAATTTCAGTCTGGACAAACAAGCGGGTCTTATCACCATATTCGGAAATGGCCTGCAGCAACGTGCGGTTAAGCACTACCTTGAGCGCCTACAAAACAAGGCCTCTGCACAGGTTCTAATTGAGGCGCGCATCGTGGAAGTTGAACTTTCAGACGAGTTTCAAAGCGGCATCAATTGGACCTCAATCTTCAGCGATACGCTCAGCCTCGCGGCAGATTTCGGTGCCCCCGGCGCTGGGGCCGCCATGACAGCGGCGAGCAGTGGCCTCTTCTCAACAGCGCTTGATACAGGCGATTTCTCAGGCATTCTCAAACTGGTTCGCACATTTGGCACAACACGCGTTTTGTCTTCACCGCGCTTGACGGTCATGAACAATCAAACAGCCGTATTAAAAGTGGCGCGCAACGAAGTTTATTTCCTGACATCCGCACAATTTCCAACGACAACAAATAGCAATGGCGTCGCCGTATCAGGCACACCCGTTTTTTCAAGCACGCCACGTACAGTCCCCGTCGGTTTAGTGATGACGGTCCAGCCCGCGATAAACAGCGATACAGGGCGCGTGACGATGACCCTGCGCCCGACAATCTCACGCGTGGTGGACCGCGTCAATGATCCGTCGATTGGCTTGAACGCAGCCTACTCCGGCAACAGCGCAACCGTGCAATCTCAGATTCCTGTGCTGGCCGTACGCGAAATGGACTCGGTTCTTCAGCTCCAGTCTGGCGAAGTCGCTGTGATGGGCGGACTGATGCAAGACAGCTCTGAAAACCAAGATCAAGGCGTACCGCCCTTTGACACCTTTCCCCTTGTTGGCAATCTTGCGAAATCACGCGACAATCAAGGCCGCACAAGTGAGCTTGTTATTCTCTTACGCGCCACGATCTTGAGCAACCCACGCCCAGATGCCGCTGACGCCAATCTCTATGAAAAATATAACCGCGATCCTCGCCCCTTCGAAATTCCTGAAACCTGAACGGAGTCTTTCATATGCTCAAGCAGCCTTGTCCCTCAACGCGTCGTAGAGGGTTCACACTTGTTGAACTCTCCATTGTTCTTGTTATCATTGGCCTGATTATCGGCGGGGTGCTGACGGGTCAACAAATCATCCAGAATGCGCGGATCAATAATGCGGTCAACGGCATTCAAGCCTATCAAGCGCAATTTCAAACCTATGCCCAAAACTATGGGGCGCTTCCCGGCGACGACCCAAGCGCATTGACGCGGTTTCCGTCACTTAAACAAGTTGAAGAAATTGCCAATGGCAATAATGACGGTAATGTCGGGACAAAAACTTCATTCGATACATCGGCGGAATCGGGAACGGCAGCAGAAAGTCTTGCGATATGGGCTCATCTTCGCGCTGCTGGTCTTGTAAAAAATCAAGTAACAAATGGATCAACAGCCATTCAACCCCCCAACCCTTTTGGCGGGATGTATGGTTTTCAAAGAGGCGCGTTTGGCGTGTTTACAACAACAACTCTATGCCTTGACAAAGTTTCAGCTGGCCCCGCGCAGGCCATTGATGCGCGTCTTGATGATGGGACCAGCGATGCTGGAGCCATTCAGGCGACAATCTATACAGACGTTGGCAAAAGCGATGCAGCGCCCGCCTCGACCTATAGCGACGACAACACCTATACTCTGTGCGTCAAAATGTAAAAACCCCCATGATGAAACCTGACAACATGAGCAACATACGGCGCGGCTTTACGCTTATCGAGATGAGTCTTGTTCTGGTTATTATCGGCCTCGTTATCATGATTGTGTTTCCGGCGCTTAATGCTGTGCGGCAAAGCTTTCAACAAAGCATGACAGCCTCAAACTTGTCTTCGCTGTTACGCGTGACAGCCGCCTATGTTCAGGCGAATGGATGCCTTCCCTGTCCCACGCCAGCCTCAACGCTCGGCGCTGGCTTTGGGCGCGTGCGCGGGGACACGATCAACGCCGCCTGCGGAACATGCAATGTGCCCGAAGGCATTGCCCCCTTTGCCTCATTGGGAATTCCCTCATCAACAGCCAAGGATGGATGGGGCCGGTGGATCACCATGCGCATTGATCCCGCTTTGGCGATCAATTTCGGCATCATCCCCCCAACAGCGCCCAACTTGACGGCCACAACATTATGCCCGCAAGGTCAAAGCTGCACAGGATTGTGTCAGGCCAATTTATCAACCGCTGATCGCATCCACGTCTTGACACAAAGCGGAAGCGACCAACAAGCCGCCGTTCTTTTCCTGAGTCACGGCGCGAACGGATTGGGGGCCTATCATGCCGACCCGTTATTAAATGAAGGCATAGACCAACACCCCACATTTCGCGGCGTGTCCACGGCATGTTCGGAAACCGGCGGGTTTGAACGATGCAACGCAAACGGCGATTCTGATTTTGTTCAGGGAGGATTTACGCCAGACGCAAGCGCCCCTTTCGACGATAGCCTGCTCTATCTGGATCGCAACGCGCTTGTTGCTTATCTGGGCAATCCAGCTTGTCAATCGGTGTGGTAATCATGAAAAACACAGCCAAGCTTCAAACGCTTTCCCCCACCAAAACGCCAAAGGCACAGGACCCGGCGCCAACAAAAATGACCTCAGCGCAAAAGATCGGGGATCTTCTTCTTGGGATGAAGGCCCTATCGCAAGACCAACTTCACATCGCCCTGCATGAGCAAAAAACGACGAAAGAAATGTTAGGCGAGATTCTTGTTCGATTAGGCTTTATTGATCAAGACGTTCTCGCCATCGGTCTTGCAGCTCGCGCAGGGATCGAACCCATCGATCTCAGCACCACCTATTTTGATACTGAATTATTGCGACAACTCCCCAAAGAGAGCGCCGCAATGGCCCTTGCCTTACCGCTCAGCCTTGACCATCATAAACTCGAGATCGCAATGGCCGATCCATTTGACGTGATCGCGTTGGATGAAATCCGTCGCCACTTTCCACGGACGCTGCAAATTGTTCCACGCGTAGCCAGTCGTTCGGCAATTGAGGCCTTGATTGCCAATCTTGATAACAGTTTCGGATCAATTGATGACATACTGACGCATCTTGAAACAGGCTTTCGCGAACCCGATGCGGCAAGTTACGAGCACCCCGTTATTCAACTCGTCAACCATCTCCTCACCGATGCCGTACGGCGCGGCGCATCCGACATTCATTTAGAGCCGGAAGATAACTTTGTTCGCATTCGTTTTCGCATCGATGGAACCTTGCGCCAAATTCGGGCCTTGCACCAAACACATTGGGCCGCCCTTTCACATCGTCTCAAAATCATGGCGGGAATGAATATCGCCGATACGCGTAGCATCCAAGATGGGCGGTTTCAACTTCAAATCAATGGAGACGATGTCGATTTTCGCGTAGCCATCATGCCCTCAGTGTGGGGGGAAACGATTGTCGTGCGGCTGCTCGACCATCGAAAATCCCTATTGCCGCTTGCTGCACTGGGTTATTCGACAACTTGCGAAAAAAAGCTGACGCAAATCTTTGAAAAACCACAAGGTTTGATTTTTGTCACAGGTCCAACCGGCAGTGGAAAAACAACAACGCTGTATTCTGTTCTCAAAAAAATCAGTGCCGTTGATGTGCATATTGCGACGCTTGAAGATCCCGTAGAATTTCAGCTAGATCTGATCCGCCAAACAGCCATTCAATCTTCTACGGGTCTTGATTTTGCCGCCGGCGTGCGCGGCCTTTTACGTATGGACCCAGACATTCTTTTCATTGGCGAGGTGCGTGATAGTGACACGGCGCAAATGGCCCTACGCGCCGCTATGACTGGCCATCAAGTCTATTCCACTTTGCACTGCAACGATGCCCTTGGCGCTTTGCCGCGCCTTATGGATCTTGGCCTGAACCCCCGTTTACTGTCTGGAAATCTCAGCGGTCTCATTGCGCAACGATTAGTGCGTAAACTGTGCCCGCATTGCAAAACAGAGCGCCGGGCGACAAATGATGAAATGAGTATCTTCCGCCAAGCCGGACTGATTGAAGAAGACTCCCCACAGCTTATCGCGGAAGCGCGGGGGTGCCCAGCGTGCGAACAAACCGGACGCAAAGGACGCACTGTAATCGCTGAAATTCTTCCCATCACTCCGGCTCTTGATGATTTAATTGCCGCAGACGCACCGCGCATACACTTGTTGACACAGGCGCGGATCGAGGGTTTTTTCACCATGCAAGAAGATGGCCTTACCCGTGTCTTATACGGCGATATTGCCATGTCGGATTTACGGCGCGCTGTCGATCTTTCGCGACTGACGATGACTACGCCTGTTCGCTCATCGAGGACGGCAGCATGAAGGTCTTTGCCTATCGCGCCGTGCACGCCGATGGACGGATCCACAAAGGCCGGATGATGGCCGCAAACGAAAACGAACTTACGTTTCAGTTGCGCGAAATCAATCTGGAGTTAATTGAAGCGAAAACAACGCAGACCCGAACAACAAGACGACAACTTGCCAGAACCTCATATCTTGCCACAGATCGTATCACCTTATGCGGGCAGCTCGAAGATATGTGCGGCGCGGGCGTATCCTTGATCGACGCCCTAGTAACAATAACAGAGACAATGTCTCAAGGCGCCATGCGCAACACCCTTGTCAATATCGTGCAAGACATACGATCCGGCCAAAGCCTTTCGCGCGCCTTTGCCGAAGATCAAGCCCTCTTTGATCCCGTCACTTTGGCAATTTTGCGCGCCGGAGAAACGAGCGGAAATCTGACAACAACCTTCGAGCGCATCACCAAACACCTGAAGGCCGAAGACCGAATTCACCGCAAACTGCAAAAGGCCTTGCGCTATCCGCTGTTCTTGCTTTGTGTGGCTGGCGGCGTCATCACTTTTATGATGATATTGGTTGTGCCGCAAATCATTACCTTTTTAACAAGTCTTGATCATGACCTTCCTTTTATGACGCGCCTCTTAATCCGTTGCGCCGATGTCTTCGCAACAGTGTGGTGGTTATTACCGCTCTTACTCGTCAGCACAGCTCTGATACTTCATCTTGCACGAACAACTCATTCAAAGGCGCGGGTTATTACGGATCGATGGCTTTTATCGGTTCCAGCGCTTGGCCCTGTTTTACGCAAGCTTGCCATGACTCGACTGACAACAAGTTTAAGTCTTCTTATCAAAAGCAGCTTTACGGTTCCCGACGCCCTCAAGATTTCTGTGGCAACATTAGGCAACGCAGCCCTTGAAAAGAGCGCAACCCACGCACTTCAACAGTTGGAGGAAGGCCGACCGCTTTCTTGCGCCTTGGCAACGCTTTTCCCTTTACCAATTCTGCAAATGTTGAGAATTGGCGAGGCAAGCGGGCAAATGACGAAAGCGCTTGAACACATCGCGCAAAACTATGATCGCGAAGCACAAGACTCCGTTGATGTCTTGCTCGGCGTCATTGAGCCTGCGCTCACACTGTTTGTCGGGGCCCTGCTAGCATGGATCGTGCTGGCTGTCCTTGGGCCTGTGTACAGCTCTCTTGCCCCTTTATCGCAAGGGATGTAGGCGCATGATCAACCCGCGTCAGTCTTTTCTGCTTTTGATCGGCGACGATGGCGCAATACTTTTGCCCCCTCAAAATCATGGATGCGAGGCAGCCCTCCAAGCGCCCTCCCATCACGAAAAAGACTGCGCAGCTCTTTTCAATCGTATCGCAAAGGATCCCTCACTTCCCGTTCATATTCTGGCCGATACGCTGACACAATCCTATAAAATAGAGGCCATTCCGTCTCTGTCGTTCTTTGATCGTCGCAAACTTGTGGCCAGACGTCTTGATCAAGCCTTTCCAAAAGCAATGCTGAAAGCAAGCCGTGTTCTACAAAAGCAAAAGGCTTTGCTCATTGCGCTTGAAACCAAGGGAGCCATGGATCTGTGGCTTGAACGACTGGCCACATGCCCCAACCCATCCGGCGTTTGTTTGCTTCTGCCGATAGAGTGTTCGGACATGATGACATCGTTGCTGCCTGAATCGAAGAACGGGTGGGGATTGCTCGTTATGGCGCAAAAAACAGGGGGTCTGCGGCAAATTGTCACGCATAACGGTCACTTTGTTTTTACGCGCCTGACGCCCCCCTTATCTGAAACAACTGGCGCCGCGTTACAAGCTGCATCCTTGGCGCTGGACATAAAGGCAACACGTGACTATTTGTCTCGTTTTGGTCTTACCCATGACACGCCTTTGCATATGGCCGCTATTCTACCTTTATCCATGCATGCCGCAATGGCCGCCATTCCTCTTGATGTCACTTCACGATGTTTACTGACCCCCCACGAAACCGCAGCGGCACTTCGTCTTTCATCAAGGCCTTTGCCGTTTGAACCGATGGCCGATTTGAACGCGTTGCTCTGGGTCGCGCGGAAAAGGAAAGCCCGACTCCCCCTGATGCCAGAACATGTTCGCCTTGCGCATACCTCAAATATGATCCGAGCCGTCGGGATGACGCTGGCCTTATTTGTGATGCTGCTGACGGTACTTCTCGGAGGATTTCGCGGCTATACTCTTTTCGATCAAAAAAGACGGATTGATATCACGCGCACACAAGTCCGTGCGTTAGAGGCTGAACTTCAGCACGCCCAAGTCACGCTTGCCCCTGCCGCTGAACCTTTGGGCCGCCTGCGCCGTGCAGCTGAACGGCAACGCCTCTTCACGCAGTCTCCTTGCAAACTGTTTGCGCTTTTGATGCCAATTGCCGAGGCGATTAACAGGCAAGCTCGGGTTACACGTCTTCACTGGCATGAAAACATCTTGACCCTCGACATCACGCTTTTCGATGAAAAAAGCCACAAAATCGGGCAGATCGAAACACCTTTTCAAACATTACATGAAAAGTTACGCGCCGCCCTGCCGAACGCAAAAGTCGAGAAAAATGACACGGAAGCACCAAAGCTCACAAACGTCGTCCTTTCAAACGAAGGCGAACACCCCGCACCCCCAGCCATGACACGCTTTGTCATCACAGTCGATAAGCCATGACAAACAACGAAGCCAAAAACCATCGACACCTTACATGGGGGGCAAGTCTCGTTGCGGCCCTTCTTCTGATGTTTGCCGTTTGGCCTCTCTCAGACTCAGTTCAAGAATATCTAGCCACCGAGCAAAAAAAGTTGTCAGCACAAAAAACCAGATTAGAGCTGCAAATCCAACAGTGGGCGCAGGACGCCCAAACAGCACAAAAGCTTGCTCAAACACTATCGTCCGCCGATGTGGAAAACCTTCTCGCTCCCATGAACAGAAAGGAAATGACCGCGCAGCTTGAACCTCTGGCATCGGCATCACGCTTGGCGCGCATGACCTATACCTTGTCACCTGCGCAATCATGGAATGGTGGCGACCAATTCCCAGGCATCAACGACGTGACCGTCAGCACGCTTTCCCTTGAGGCAGATGCGCCGGAAGATGATGACAGCTTTATGTATATACAAAGCTTGTCCGAGCTTCCGGGTCAATTTGAACTCCATGAGCTTGAACTTCACCCGCTGACCGACGCGCCTAACATTGCGCCGCGTGCGCTCAACCTTCACATGAAGGCAATCCTCTACTGGCTTGCCAATGCAGAAAACAGGGGGCCGTGAATCATGCTTATTCGGATCATCCGCTTCTGTTTGTTAACGTGTTTGTTGATGTGTTTGTTGACCTTGGGTAACGGCGCGGCACAGGCCCGCGCACCATCCCTGTTTTTTACGCAAGAGGAACGCCTGCGCATTGATGAAGAAGTCCGCAAAAACCCGCCGGATGCAGCCGTTCGCGCCAAGCATCTGCTTCATCTAAGTACAATCTTATTTTTTGGGACTGATGACTGGTCAATCTGGCTGCAAGGCGAAAAGTGGACTCCCGCCACAGATAAACCTGACATCCATATCCTTGCTGTGACACCCGATGAAGTCCACCTCTCAGTCAAACTCCACAGTGGGCGCATCATCGAACATGTTCTTCTTCGCCCCCACCAAAGCTTGAACCTTCTCAACGGCCAAGTGATTGAAGGATTTTAGAACAGATCGCGATAAGGCATCGCCGTTCCCATCAACACAAGGCTGAGACTCTAGAAGAACTTCCGCGCCATCCACCGAACCCACCAACGCGGCCAAAAAGGCAAGCCCTGCGTTTCTCGACAGGCGGCACGAACATGTACAGTGTCAACGCACATGACGCCTTGAGCATAGGCGGCCAACAACGCCTTATCCGCCAACACATTAATCAATCGTGGCAAGCCGCCGCTGGCCTTTGCCAACAGCTTGGTCGCTGAAGAAGAAAAACAAACATAGTTCTGCGTTTTCTTTTTCTTACCGCGTCCAACTTTCTGACAGCATGACTCAATCCTATGCCGCAGATAATCACCGACAGCATCTTGAGAAAGCGGATGCGTCACAAAGCTGAAATTAATCCGCTGCAAAAACTGGCGCATATCCGTGCGATGTAAAAGGCGATCAAGTTCAGCTTGACCAAAAAGAACAATTTGCAGCAATTTGTCGGTTTCCGTTTCCAGATTTGACAAAAGACGAACGGCCTCAAGACCCTGAACGCCTAAGGCTTGTGCCTCATCAATCACAAGCACATTACGGCGCCCCTTGCTGTGCTGTTCCAACAAATAAGTCCGTAAAGCACTGATAGGGTCGGCCTTGACCCCTTTAAGCTTCAACCCGAACTCTTGCGCAATAAGCAAAGGCATGTGTGCCGCGTCTATCGCAACAGGCGCATTGATATAGGCCATATTCACGGGCTGAGAACGAAGTGAGGCTAACAAAAGGCGGCATAAAAGCGTTTTGCCCGTACCAACCTCGCCGACAATCTTAACAAAGCCATCGCCACGCGACACAGCAAATGCCAAAGCCGCCATAACACGTTCAGTTTCTGGGACTGGATAGTAAAATTGAGTATTCGGCGTTAAAGCAAAGGGATAATCGTTTAAACCAAAATGATCGAGAAAGGGCATGGGACTGTTTACTCTTCTTGAGAATCAAGCGTTGGTGAAATGGTGGATCCGCCTTGAACAACTTTTTTTCCACGCAATCTCGTTGCAAGATAATCCATTCTTCGCTTGGCCTCGACAGGCAGAAACTTAGAGCGTATCTGACGATAAACATTCAACGCCGCATCCTCCTGCCCGACACGGTCATATAAGATCGCAAGGCTCAGCTGTAAGGCTTGATTCTTAGGATCAAGTGAGGCCGCACGTTTCCCCGCCATCAAGGCCTCCTCCGCCCGATCTTGCGCAGCCAGCATTCGCGCATAGGCGGCGTACAAGGATGCATTGACGGGATTAGCATCGATCATATCCTCAATCTCAGAAAACGAATCCGCGAACGCCCCTTGCTCTAAAACAAAGATCTTGCCATCAATAGCTTTGCGATTATGCGGGCTGGTCTGAAGAATATCGTCATACAAACTCAGGGCCGTTATCCAATTCCGTTCAAGCGCGGCCTTCGTGGCTTGCCTAAGATTTGACGCCAGACTTGACGAGCCGACGGAATTAGAAGCGCGATCGACCGTGCATCCCTCACAGGGGACAACATGACCGCCCTCGCTTTCTGACAACATAGGCACACCAATAAGCTGTTTTTCAACTTCAGAAAGAGCTTCCTGTTGCTCTGATAATAAGCTCATCGCCTCGGCAGGAAGAGCGATGCCGTCCGCGACTGCTCGCGCAGGGTCAAGGGCCGATGGCGATGTAACAGGGCTAGATATATCAGCCTGCTGATTCTGCGGAACAACAGGAATCTGCCCACGCGCATCATAAAAAAAGAGAGAAATCGCCAACCCAATAAATGCACAAGCAAAAAAAAACTGTAACCCAAACGATAGACACAGACCGATAACGGCCCGGCACGCGTTGTGCAGGAACAATGGGAATAACAACAGCATCGCTGGCCCCATGATAATCACGAGCAGCTTTGCTAAGGGCTTCAAAGAGAACACTCATAGTGGCGCATATTCTTGTATTTTTGGCAAAAAGGCAAAGAAAAGTGTTGATACGATAGCCACGTCACATATCAAAACTGTATTATATAGTACATGACAATACGCCTGTATTTATTTCAATCCACACAAATACAAGAAAACATACGGGTTTATTCTTCTACGTAATCAATTATTCATAAAATCTATATTAACTAAGGCCACAAAATACACAACATAGATCGAGGGTAAGCTCATGCTGGATTGGTGGAAAAATTGCAATTTAATGATCAAGATTTTTGCCCCGCAACTCCTTGTCGTTATTGTGTGTGCTATTTTAATTATCACCGCTCGGATTGGATTCACAACCCTCAATGACAGTACTGAAAAAATGATGAGCAATGATGTCGCACGCATCATTCTGGCTCTTGAAGGGCGTTCTGCACTCAACAGAGTTGAAGGCGCTGTTAAATCCTTCCTTCTCGCAGAAACACCCGAATCTTATACAAAAACAAAAAAAGCCTATGAAGATGTCCATTTAGAAATTACAGCCAAGCTAACAGACATGCTGAACATGATTAAGAATCCAGCGCGCAAAAAGATTATGACTGACTCCATAGCCGCTATAGAAGAATACGACAGATTATCTCAGTTAGCGGCTGCGGCTAAACAAAAGAACGACCTGACGACAGCCATACGCTTTACACAAGAAGCCAGCGTTTATCGCGTTCAAACACGTGAAAATCTTTCAGACATAATTGACTCCTATAAAAAAGACATCAAGCAACAAAGAGAAGAAATGGCAGAGCTGACACGTTCGACCAAGTTCAATCATCTCTTGATCTCAATACTTGGACTGGGCGTTGCCTATGGCATTCTTTGGTTGATTATTGTCGGTGCGATGAAACAACGCCATCAGGACATGCTGAATCTTGCCAAAGATTTTGAAGACAGCGTCAAGGCCGTGGTTGACGATGTCTCGAAATCGGCAGGCGAACTTAAGACAGCCGCCGACACACTTGCAACAACATCGCAAGAGTCCAATAAACTTACAGGCACCGTGGCCGCCGCTGCCGAGCAAACATCCTCCAACATGCAAACGGTCGCAACGGCAACGGAAGAACTGACTTCGTCAATCGGAGAGATTAGCCGCCAAGTAAGCGAGTCCTCAGATATTACGCAAAGAGCTGTAGAACAAGCCAATACGACGAACAAAACAGTGCGCGATTTGGCGGATACAGCAGAGAAAATAGGCCAAGTCATCAACTTGATTGGCGAGATTGCAAGCCAGACAAACCTTCTGGCCCTCAATGCGACAATTGAAGCGGCCCGCGCAGGCGAAGCAGGCAAGGGCTTTGCCGTTGTGGCCTCGGAAGTCAAATCACTCGCCACACAAACGGCTAAAGCAACGGAAGAAATCACGCAGCAGATAAGCAGCGTACAACAGGCAACAGCCACATCCGTCAATGAGATTGAGCGTATTCGGGAAACGATTGTGGGAATCAATCAAGTCTCGACCCGCATCGCTGCCGCCGTGGAAGAGCAAGGCACGGCGACCCAAGAAATCGCAAGAAATATTGCAGAAGCCACAACAGGCACCCGTGATGTATCGCGCAATGTCAGCGGCGTCAGCCGTGCGGCAGAAGAAACAGGGGCCGTATCATCGCAAGTGCAGATGGCAGCGCAAAAGTTGACTGACCAATCATCAATGCTGCGAAGCAAAGTCAACACGTTCCTTCAAAAGGTACGGGCCTAAAGCAGATCGCGATAAGGTTGGCGCATTTATGGGCCAACCTTATTGTTCGCTTAGGATTTAGCAATCTTCGAAGGCGGCAAAGATGAACGAATGTGTAGTTCTTGCATGCGTTCTAGCGGCACAACGTTTGGCGCTTGCATCATCATATCCTGCGCTTGCTGATTAAGCGGGAACGCAATGATCTCACGAATATTGGGCTCGTCCGCCAGCAGCATCACGATGCGATCTAGTCCGGGAGCCGAGCCGCCATGCGGCGGCGCGCCCAACTTAAGCGCAGAAAGCATGCCGCCAAAACGGCTTTCCAAATCCTCAGCAGTATAGCCCGCAATCGCAAACGCTTTGTACATAAGTTCCGGCAAATGGTTGCGGATTGCGCCGGAAGACAACTCAACGCCGTTGCAAATAATGTCGTACTGGTAGGCTTTGATCGTCAGCGGATCTTGCTCTTCCAAAGCCTTCAGGCCACCTTGCGGCATCGAGAACGGGTTGTGTGAAAAGTCGATCTTCTTAAGCGTCTCATCATATTCAAACATGGGGAAATCAATGATCCAGCAGAAACGGAACGCGTTCTTTTCGATGATGTCCATGTCCTGAGCAATACGCGTGCGGGCTTGCCCCGCCATTTTGGGCGCAACGTTCGCCTTGTCACAGATAAAGAACACGGCATCGCCGTCCTCGCAGCCCGTCAAAGCGCGGAGCTGGGCTTGCGCCTCCTCCCCCACAAAACGAGCGATAGGCCCCTTACCTGCTGCATTTTCAAACACGATATAACCAAGGCCGGGAGCGCCAATTTCTTTCGCCCAATCATTCAGCTTATCAAAGAAGCTGCGCGGCTTATCGGAAACCTTCGGGGCGCGGATAGCACGCACAACGCCGCCCGCGTCAATCGTGGAGCGGAACGCACGGAACTCAACATCATCGCGCATAAACACAGATGTCACGTCCGTGATGACAAGCGGATTACGCAAATCGGGCTTATCGGAACCATAAACCAGCATCGCCTCATCATAGGGGATCTGGCGGAAAGGAGGTTTGTCGATGGCAGGCTGTGTCTCGCGCCGGAAAGAACCGAACTCATCAAACACGCCATGGATGACAGGCTCGATTGTGTTGAACACATCTTCTTGCGTGACATAGCTCATCTCGAAATCAAGCTGATAGAACTCGCCGGGGCTGCGGTCCGCACGCGCATCTTCGTCACGGAAGCATGGCGCAATTTGGAAATAACGATCATAGCCAGCAATCATCAGCAATTGTTTGAACTGTTGTGGAGCCTGAGGCAATGCGTAAAACTTGCCGGGATGAATACGCGAAGGCACCAAATAATCGCGAGCCCCTTCAGGGCTGGACGAAGTAAGAATAGGTGTTTGATATTCTTTAAATCCAGCATCCCACATCCGGCGACGAATGGAGGCGATCACATCCGAGCGCAAACACATATTCTGCTGCATTCTTTCACGGCGCAAATCAAGAAAGCGATAGGTCAGGCGCACATCTTCACCCGTGTCGGCATCGGCATTCACCTGCATCGGCAAAGGATCAGCCGCGCTTTGGATCAGGAACTCTTCAATGTCGAGTTCAACCGCGCCCGTTGGCAATTTTTCGTTCAGCGTTTCGGCTGGACGCGCCACGACTTTGCCCGTCACCGTGACAACGCTTTCATTTTTGATGTGCTCGACCTGCGCCATCAAGGGGCTGGACATATCGATCACGCATTGCGTCATGCCATAATGGTCGCGCAAATCGATGAACAAAAGGCCACCGTGATCGCGCTTGCGATTCACCCAACCCGACAGGCGGACCGTCTGTCCAACATGTTCAGGGCGAAGTTGACCACAAGTATGGGTGCGATAGGGATGCATGCGAAACTCTCCAATAAGCAAAAATGTTAACGTCCGGTTCTATAACGAGGCGAGGCCAAGAGCAATGGTTAATGCACCCAATCTTACATCTCGCGACCGAAAGTTAGTTAAAAAAAACAAACTCCATGGCTTCGTTATCACATTAATGGTTTCAAAGATTGAATATTTGCGAGAAGAAAATGTATAGTGCGCTAATTGTTGTGAACTCTATTAACATCTTTGAGGACGACTTAAATGCGCAAAGTAAGAATACCATACCTTCTTCCTTTTGGTTTGGTCATCACTGGTCTTCTGACAAGCTGCAGCTCAAAACACACGCGGAACACCCAAGAACAGCCCCACAAACCGACCAACGGCAAATCGCTAGAGCAGCTCTATAAAGAATACCCCTGCGAAGGCAGCCCCATATGCGGTCGCCATGCCGTTCTGTATGCCCCTCTTGGCAAGGACAAAACGAATAAAGATGAAGAAAGTTCAAAATTTATTGGGGCCATTACACCACCAATCCCAGTAGGAAAAAAAGGCAAACTTACATACAGAATGTTCGTTTTCCCTGAAGCAACAACATTTGATAACATGAACAACACGCCGATTAGTCAGATCCCCTTTCCAGACGCCACCTCTGCAGTGGGGTTCCAAAAGAAACTCTCTAAACTTGTTGAAACAGCACGTGAGGTTGTAAAACAAAAAGGAGGCAATCTGCACGCGACAGCTGACACAATGACAAAAGTGGCCGATACGCTTATTGACATCTCAGATAAATCAGCCCCGATCGCGATCCCTACTCTGGAGAGCATGATTCAGGCCATTAAGGTGATAGGCGCGCCAACAAACGAAATTAAATGAAAAATGACAACAAAGTCGCGTATATTTAGTCAACATTATATACGTTAACTATAAATCTATATTCTTTCGTCGTTGCAAATAAGACAAACCTGTTCTACTAGTATTCACAATATTTGCCACACCAATTGGAAAGGATCTCACTCATGTCCATCAATAAAAAAGCCAACCTCATAGCTAGCCTTATCGCTGCTGGCTATATAGTGACAGCTTGCTCCCCCATCAGCAACACACCGGCTCTTGATTTATCCGAAGACGACCAAAATATTGTGGAAAACACGGGTGAAACAGGTCAGGCCATGCCTGTCGTGATTATGGACCCGCGCAAAAAAGGCAAAGCACCGTTGCATTCCAGAATTGCTGGATCAAGAAATGTTACGGTCAAGCCAGTCTTTGACACCAGCCCCAATCAAGGCAAGCAGGGCAAAGGGTCTGACTATAAGGAAGAAGTTACTTACACTGAACAAAGTGAAAGCGACGAAGTGTTGGTTATGGGGTTGTCCGTTGACACGACAAAAAACTCAAAACATCGTTATTTTACGGCACTGCAACGGATTAAGGGAATCGATCACCTGAACGATGCGCAACTTGGTCAAACCCTTGACGGCAATTCACCTGGCTCAGAGTGGAGTATGATTGCGCGCAATGCTGCTGCCGTATTTGGCGATGTGGCTCATGGCGCTCGCGACATTAACGGGATCCATGTCGATAACCAAATGGGCAATGCAGCTGAAAAGACAGCTAACTCCTATGACTACTGGGCCAAGCATTGGACGGCAGATAGCATAACCAATACGCTCTCTGGCGGGACGACCACAATCGGCGACATCACAACAAGCAGCAGCCTTGAGAACTATCTTGAATTCAATCCGGAAATAATCAATAGCAGTGAAAACAATATTGAGACAATCAATAGCATTGAAAACAATCTTGAGACAATCAATAGCAGTGAAAACAACCTTCCCTCGTCTGGAAGATCTTCAACACCTCAACAAGGTAGAGACCACGACAAACATGATGGCGGCTGCAGCATTGACTGTGGAAAAACAAGCTCCACAACTATTCCGGCAAGACGAGGGACCGATACCACCGTTTATGCTTTGTCAGGGATGAGTCTTAATGTGAATAAGACCCCCCTCACAGTCAATTTTGGCTAACAAAAAAGTATATACTGCTTGCACCTCAAGCGTTGGTATTTATTAGGATGATCCAAGATGAAAATTGGAATCGGAACTCGTAAAAAAAGCCGTCATTCCGGAGCATTTTTCTCTTTAACAGACTTGTCTGGCGAAAGAAAAATGAATCCGGAATCCGGTTTGGTTTCCTTTTTGACGTAAAAACAAAGTAATCCGGACGGATCTTTTATGGGTGGGGCAGCTTTACCATCGAACTTAGATCCGCCGGCCCCCAAAAAACCACTCTTGAAGAGAGAGGAGTATAAACGCTTTCTTTCTCAAAATAAAAAGGCGGTCCTCTTTGAGATTCGTCTTTTTTAATGGACGAAAACAATAACAAATCGTAACGTCATCGCGATTACTCAAAATTATAAGCATTAATATGCGCCGGATGGCGCAGCACTTAACATTGACAGCCGAGGCCAAAATGAACGAACCCCAAAAATCTGGCAAAACACAATTTCGTCAGGCTTTGATCTCGCCAAAAGATAGCAAGGCGAGTCCCAACTCCTTGTCAACAATCGCCACCCCCTTTGATGCGATCCCATTGGGTAACAAAGGAATAAGCAAACGACCTGTCGTAACAATGGGCCGGAATACATCTCATTCATTAAGTAGGCGGATCATAACAGCAACCCTCGCGATTGGCATATTCACGACAGCTCTTTTTGTCCCTGTCAATAAAAGTGATGCCAAGGTGCAAAATGGTCGGAATCAAGAACAGACAAAAATCCATAAGACACACTCCAATACGGCGCTTACAGCGGCAGAAGAAGAAATCCTGACAAGATCACTTCAAGCCGTGCGTGATCATGTTGACGCACTGAGAAGGAAAGCTAGCGGCACTTTGCTATCAAAAAAATCTTCTGACAAAACCATCTATCTTGTAAGCCAAGCCGAGGAAGTCAGGCTTCAACGAAGAATTCAAGAAATTCGCGAGAGCGTATTTGCGAAAAGAAGCCATACGAAACAAAAAGAAACACAAACCACTCGTGCGCCAGAGTCGATAAAGAATCTTTTCACAGTAGCTGCCCCTCCCCCAACTGAAAAAACTCTAATCCCTGACAACAATGACCTGTGCAAATCACCCTTTGACCTTGTCCAATTTTTATACCCAAACACAACAAAGGCCCCTGCAGTTCGTGTGCCAGAGGATCCCCAAAAACGCGCTACGCTTCAGCCTGTCCCCAAGAAAACGGAAGAAAGCAAGCTTTTTCCTATCGCACAAAATACCGTTTGCAAGCATCCGTTTGACTTAGCAAACTATCTCCGCACGAATCCTGCGACAAAAACAGGCCTCGGGGAAGAAAACGTAACTGTTCCGATACTGACCGCAGTCAAAAAGATTCCTGTCTTGAAACCCAAAAGCCACAAAATTGTTGTTAAACAAAAACACAACACCCCCCGAGTAAAAGTTACGTTTCAGGTTGAAGAACGCGTCCCCACGACAAAACAAGATGTAACGGCACGACAAAAAGGTAATCTGACTCAACAACCTCTGCCAAAACCACTGCAGCCCGCTCCTAAACCAAGAAGGGACAAAGTTTCTGGAATTTTAGCCAGCAAGTTTGGCTTATCTCAAGACGTTTTTTCCTCCTTAAATCCGGCGGAACAAAAAGCCCTTACCAACGCAACACTGTCTGGCGCCGTAACCTTTGTTCCCTACAAACAGAGCATGGATGAAACCACCGGAACAAATGCTGCCGTGACCATGTTCAACGTCGCAGATAAACTTGCTAAAAATGCGACGACAAGAGCTGTTGCTGTAAAAATGTATAAACAGGCCTGTGACGTTGCATGCAACTCGAATTATTTAATGACACGCGAAGCAAGCGCCTCTGTAACAAACTATGCCAAACTTTTGCAGGATGTCGGTAGAGAACCTCATGCCGTTTATCTCGCCTGTATTGCCGTGCAAGCTGACAACACAAACAGAGAAGCCCTCAAACTTTTAGTTGAAAGCTCCAAAAAGAACCCAGATCTCGTTGAACAAACTTATAGTCGCGTTTCACGAATGAATGCCTTCGGCCTTTTTGGCAATCTTAATCTGGCAGCACAAAACATTTTGGAAAAAACCGTTCAATCTTCGCAAAATAACCATGGTCGCAACGCTAGACCTGTTACCTACAATACAAACTCTGGAGAACCTTACAGGCCCACCGCCAGAGGGACAGCATGGGATTCATTCTATCATGTCTCCACAAATAGCTAATTATGTAGAACTTTAGACACATTTTGTGTTTCATTGCCCGCTTCCCCTTATGAAACTAATAAGGAGATGCTATTATGCATTGTGAGTTAACATTATTTATTCACGCACCTCCTCATTTTAAGAAGATTGAGACCGCCTATGCCTGACACAAACAAAAAACCGCATCGTTGGGGTGCCTTGTTTTACTCTATCTTGACGGCGTTTTCTTCATCGCCAGCCAAGCCAAGTCGCGCCGGAAAAACTGTGCGGGCCGCCATGAACCGTGCCAGTGGGGATGATCATCACCAAGCAACACAAGGCGACTTCACCCGCATCAAACAGAATGCCGCCGCCGCGAAAAAAACCGGGAAGAAGGGCCTCCCGTTTTTTGCGTATATGATAGGCACGCTCAGGTCAAAGATAAAGCCTGCATCAAGCCAACCGGCTCAAAGAAAAACAGGCAAGAAAGTTCTTGCCGCGATGTCACGCTTTGAAGAAAACCCAGAGAATATAGCACACAACATCGTTGACCAACCGGCACGGAATGAGCCGACTTCAACCATCAAGGTGCAATCCATCTTGGCCACCATGCGCGAAAGCGCGGCGAAAATGATGATCAACAATCGCCGCGTTATGGCGCGCGCCGTTGGCGTCACCTGCCTTGTTCTTGCCTTTACAGGAAATGCCTTTGCGCCTGTTACGACATCTTTCGAACTTGCCAAAAACAATGGGGCCAACAAACTTGCCAAAAACATTGGAACCAACCGGCAATGTCACGTTGAAAACCCGTTCCTTGATATGAATAAACTCAACACCGCCGCACAAAAGATCCCCATGCAAACGAAGATCCCTGTGCAAACAAAGAGCCCCGTGCAAGCAGCGCCCATCGACAACAAGGTCGAACAGGACGCCTCGGTTATCATTTTGGCCGGTACACCCAAAATTCCAGTTCTACATGCTCAATCCAAGAAGGTCCGCGTCAGAGGGCATGCCGCTTTTGCCAAACAAAAAAAGCCACACAATGGTCACGTTCACGCTGTTTTCATGACGCCCGGCAAAACAAATCCTCCCAATTCCACGGCACACCTTGCCAAGCAACCGAAGCCAAATAGTGAACGGGTCCACGTTGTCTATAAAGCGCCAAGCAAAGCGGCTGTCAAAGCCTTTGCAGAAAAGCTCAACACGACGAAACAACAACAAGATTCGGCTACTCCTGCGGCGACGCTCGCCAAGCACCAAGCAGCGGCTATTACTCGTTTTATAGAAGCCAAGGTTTTGGCCGGAAAGAGGGTCAACCCAAAAACCAACCAAGCCTCGTTGTTCAAATGCTTGAGCGCTTTCAGTCAGGCGCGACGCGGCGAGATCATGGACAACACGTTCGTACAGATGTCGTTGCCCGAATGCGGCCTTCTTTACACAGGCGTGCCCGGCATCAAGGAAAATCTGACGGAGGCCACCCGCTTTGTCCTTGCTGGGAACCACCATAGCCCTGCAGGTCAGAAGATCCTGAAAAAGGTTCGGGCGCAGAACCCAGCCCTGTTGTTACAACTTGAAAGGGAAGTCCATAACAGAAGCTCGGCATTGCATCCGGCCTCACAATGGAGCTCACGCGCTGTGGCTCTGCGGTCAACACTTTGATGGCTTGAAGCTTCCGTCCTGATGCCGTAAGACTGTGGCCATGAAATACATTACGACGACTCAAGATCTTACGGCTTTTTGCGATTCTTTAAAGGGCGCGGATTTCGTTACCATTGACACCGAGTTTATGCGCGAGCGCACCTATTACGCCAAGCTTTGCCTCGTGCAGCTTGGCGGTCCGAAGGATGCCGCTGCCATTGATCCTCTCGCTGAGGGGATTGACTTACAACCGCTGTATGCCTTGCTGGACGACTCCAAAATCCTCAAAGTTTTTCATGCGGCACGCCAGGATGTCGAAATCTTTGTAAATATGACAGGCCGTGTGCCGACCCCAATCTTTGACACACAAATTGCAGCGATGGTCTGTGGCTATGGCGAGTCCATCGGCTATGAACCCTTGGCAAGCAGCCTGACCAACGCGGTGATTGATAAATCAAGCCGCTATACCGACTGGAGCCAACGCCCCCTCACAGAACGTCAGATTGACTATGCCTTGGCCGATGTGACGCATCTGCGCGATATTTACGTCAAGCTTGCCGCTCAAATCGAAAAATCTTCGCGTGGCGAATGGGTGAACGAAGAAATGGCCATCCTCACCGATGTGCACACCTATCAAACAGACCCCATGGAAGTTTGGAAACGCCTGAAACTGCGGACCGATAAACCACGTCGCCGCGCTATCTTGCGTGAACTTGCCGCTTGGCGCGAACTTGAAGCACAAAGCGCAAACTTGCCACGTGCACGAGTCATCAAAGATGAGCAACTTTTGGAAATTGCCAATCATGCCCCAGCAACCATCGAAGATCTTGCCCGAACACGCGGCTTGAGCCAAGGCTTTGCTCAGGGTCGCCTTGGCGCTGCGATTTTGGAAGCTATCACACGGGGCAATGCTATTTCCCTGAAAGATTGCCCGGCTGGCGAAGTTAAAAAGAAAATGCCAAGTGGCGCTGGCGCTGTTCTGGAACTCCTTAAAGTATTGCTACGGCAGGTCAGTGACAAATATGGGGTCGCCGCAAAATTGATTGCAACCTCAGACGATCTTGAGCGTCTCGCCGCCGAAGATGAACCAGACATCAAACCCCTTCATGGGTGGCGACGGAAGCTTTTTGGAGATACAGCTCTTGCCTTCAAACATGGCAACCTTGCTTTAGCCATCAAAAATAACAAGGTTACGACAATTTCTCTTTGACCCTCGATTAAGGCCGATACTTGTAAATCATCCTTGTAAAGTTCTCATCCTCATAATACTCGATGGAATCTAACCGTGAATCGAGAACAATAGCGCCACTTCTTGCCGATTGTGTCACTTGCGAGCGGACGCTCAATGTTTTCTTACCTTTTCCTTCATCAACCGTGAAATCGACTGGCGCAATAAAAACGACGCGGATATTAAATCTGGCGTAAACAAAATGATCTGTGTTCCCGTCTTCATCCATCCGCCGAACCACAGCTTTTCCCTCTTCGGCATCCAAAGGCAAAGAAACAATGTTAATGAGCGAATCCAAAACAAACTTAAAACTTGTCGGTAAAATACCTGCCGCATTATGAATAGACACAAAGCGGCAGGTATTCAAGGCATCGCGATTAATCGGGAAAACGTTGATATTAAACCGCTGCGCAGATTCATCAAATGGATAAAGCTTCTTTTCAAAATCGTACCGACCTAGTTTTAACATAGTTTCGTATCTGTAGGCCGTGGGGTACGTCCCAATGTCTTTTTTCACTTGCTCACGAATAACTGGCCTAATTTTCTGCCACTTGAATTCATCTTTATAAAACTCTTGATAAATGTCACAGGCTTTGATCTGCGCAAAGGCATCTAAAATCTGATCGTTCGACAAATCAAGAGCGCCAAAGCGAACCAAACTTTCCAAAATTCGTTCAGAATTCGGCTTCACATATTCATCGGCATGAGATTGTGTTCCTGCCAAAAAGACAAAGACTCCGGCAAGCATAAGACCAATTCGGAAACAACAAGCCATTTTCATTTACGTATCCTCATTTCCTTTTCAGCGAAGACCAAAATCTTTTTCATCACGCTTGGCAAAGCCTCGGTTTCCCAATCAGCTTGTTTTACCCATTTGCCTTTAACCCGGCCCGCGCCACTTGCCACAGCAACGCACAATTCAAGATCAAAATGGGTAAAGGTATGATAAACGTTTCCAGATAAAAGCGTCCAAGCGCCTTGAATCGGAGCATAACGGCGCGCCGCTTCCCATACCAGCCCTTTTCCCTCCTGCCACGGCGTTGACGGAACCTCCATCATGCTCGCCAAAAGCCCCTCTGGCGGGCGCTGACGCAACAAGACTCGCCCCTTGCTGTCTCGCAACACAAAAGCCGTGGCATAGCGTTTGGGTTTGGGCTTAGCCTTCAAGCGGACAGGCAAATCTTCCGCACAACCTAAAATCCGCGCCTGACAAACAGCCTGCCACGGACACACAGCACACTTGGGATTGCGCGGCGTGCAGACCGTCGCGCCCAAATCCATCAAAGCCTGCGCATAATCACCATATCGCAATGTAGGGAGATTTTGGGCCGCATGTTCTTTGATTTCTTTCTTGGCTTTTGGTAACGGTGTTTCCACATTGTATAAACGCGCCATCACACGTTCAACGTTGCCATCGACAACATTCGCCCTCTGATCAAAGGCAATGGCCGCAATCGCTGCTGCCGTATAGGGGCCTATTCCCGACAGCTTCAACAAGTCATCTTCGCTGGACGGAAACACGCCGTCATACTCCTTCACCAAAGTTTGCGCGCAGGCATGAAGCCCGCGAGCCCGTCGGTAATAGCCAAGCCCCGCCCACATTTGAAAAACCTCATCAAGGCTCGCGGCGGCCAAGTCTGCGAGCGTAGGCCAACGCCCCAAAAACTTGATAAAATAAGGAGCCACCGCCGTGACGGTCGTCTGCTGAAGCATAATTTCTGAAAGCCAAACGTGATAGGGATCGGCGCGTTTACCAATGGGCGCTCGCCAGGGCAAGACACGGGCATGCCGATCATACCACGCCAGAAGTTTAACGGGATTGATTCTTGGCGTCTTTTTCTTGTTCTTTGACTCTTTATCCGTCACAATCGCCTCTATGCAGCTTCCCCGTAATATAGCCAATTCTATCGACCAAATCGCCCGTACAGCGATGGGTAAAGATTGGAACCTCTATGCCTCGCTTTTGGAACGGTGGACAGAAATCGTCGGCCCCGACTATGCACAAGAAACAACGCCCGTCAAAATCTCGTTTCCTCACGGCAAAAAAACAGATGAAAAATGGGCCGGGGGACAGCGCGCAGGCGGCACCCTGACGATCCGCCTGCCGCAAGGGCTAAGCCTCGCCTTTACCCACCATGCCGAACAGGTCCGCAGTCGCATTAATACCTTCTTCGGCTATGAAGCCATTGAACGGATTACCTTAAAACCCTTCTATCCCACCCATGGCAAGCCGCTTGCACCGCCCCAACGCACTTTATCCAGTCAAGAAATCGCGACCCTCAAAGAAGGGACAAAGGACATCGAAAACAATGAGTTAAGAGATATCCTTGAGCAACTCGGCACATCAGTCCTCGCGAATCAAAAAAGAGTTTGATAGAAAATACTGCCTCATTAACCAACAGCGCCCTTTCTTTGCAAAAAGGACGGGGTTTTCTTGAGTTCAGGTGCCCGTTTCACCTATACTGCCAACGTCTTGATTCGAGGGATAAAATGAAACCAAGTTTGAAGCTTGTCGTCGGCCTTATGGGCCTTGTTGTCTTACTGCTTTGCCCCGTAAAAACGTTTGCGGCAACGGCAAGCAGAGAGCCATATCTTGGCAAAGACACGGCTCCTGTCACCATCATCGAGTATGCCAGCTTAACCTGCTCGCATTGCGCCACGTTCTATAGCACCATCATGCCCGAAATCGAAAAACACTACATCGACACAGGCAAGGTTCGTTTTATCTATCGCGACTTCCCGTTAGACGCCTATGGCCTCCACGCGGCCACATTGGCGCACTGTATGCCAGCCGAACAATTCTATCCCTTCATTAAAATCCTATTCAAAAATCTGGGCACATGGATCCGCGCGCCTAAGCATGAAGAGGTTTTGATCAAATATGCCGAGATGGCTGGCCTTCCTTCGGAAAAAGCAACAAGCTGTATCAATGACACCAAGATGATGGATGAACTCATCGCCGTACAAACCAATGCGGTCAGCAAATACGACATCGAGGCCACGCCAACTTTCATCATCAATGATGGTGAGGAGAAAATCGTCGGGGCGCGCTCCTTTGAAGATTTTTCAAAAATCATCGACGCTCACTTGGCTAAAAAGAAATAAGACTGCACTCTCGTTATCTGGGGAATTGTTTTGCATTTTTCACGTCTTCGCCTTCAAGGTTTTAAATCCTTTGTCGATCCCACAGACCTTCTGATCCAAGAAGGCCTGACAGGGATTGTAGGCCCCAATGGTTGCGGCAAATCAAACCTTGTCGAAGCCCTCCGTTGGGTCATGGGGGAAACCTCGCCCAAACGTATGCGCGGCGCAGGGATGGAAGATGTAATTTTTGCCGGAACGTCAACACGACCTTCACGTAACATCGCCGAGGTCACGCTGGAACTTGATAACAGTGAGCGCACGGCCACAGCCGAATACAACAACAGCGACGATCTTTTGGTCGTACGTAAAATCGAACGCGGCGGCGGATCCGACTATCGCGTAAACGGCAAGCCCGTTCGTCAACGTGATGTGCAACTGATCTTTGCCGATCAATCTACAGGCGCCCAATCGACAAGCGTTGTCGGCCAAGGACAAATTGATGCGCTGATCCGCGCCAAGCCTCAAGACCGCCGCCAGATTCTTGAAGAAGCCTCTGGCACCGCTGGCCTTCAGGCCCGCAGGCATGAAGCTGAACTGAAACTGAAAGGCGCGGAAACGAACCTCACCCGCGTTGACGATGTTCTAAGCACGCTGGACACACAGCTGCGCAGTCTCAAACAACAAGTCAAACAAGCCTCGCGCTATCGTAATCTGGCCGAACATATCCGCAAGACAGAAGCCGCCCTTCTCCACTTGCGTTGGTCGGAAGCCCAAACCGATGCCCACAAAACACGTGAAGCCCTGACCGCCGCCGAATTGCACGTCAGCGAATTGATGACCATCGTAACGCGGGGAACAACCGAACGCACAGAGATTGCCGCCGAGCTTCCCGACCTTCGCCAAAGCGAAGCCGCCGCTGCCGCAATTGTGCAAAAACTGACCTTAGCGCGTGAACAAATTGACGCCGAAGCCAAACGCATCGCAAGCCAGATTCAAGCGGCCGAACACCTTCTCGCTCAAACGACAAGCGATCACGAACGCGAAACCACACGTCACCATGACGGCGAAACGGCGATCACGCGCCTGACCTCTGAGCAAATCGAACTCAGCGTGAAACGCCAAAGCATCACGGAAACTTTACCCGGCGTCACTGAGGCTTTGGCGCAAACAAGCCTCAACGTCGATGCCCTTGACTCCGCACTGACTGACTTGATGAAAGTGGTCGCAAACGCTGAAGCCAGTGAGCAATCTTTGCAACGTGAGCTTCAATCCTTGATGTCACAGCAAGCAAACTTGACGCAACGCCGCGCCGATCTTGAAGCTCAACGCGACGCATTGGCCACAGAAATATCAGGCCGCTCTGATCTATCAATGGCCACAGCCATGGTTGATGCATGCGAAACAGAGTTAGAGCGCCGCAAAGAACAAGCCGAGCTTGCCCAATTAGCCCGCAACGATTCTGAACTCACACAAGCCGCCGTCCGCGAACAAGCCCAAGCGGCTGAGGCTTCCTTGACAAAGCTGAATGCCGAAGCGAGCGCATTGTCGAACCTTTTGTCCAGCACGCAAGAAGATTATGATCAAGTCATCGATTTGATTACTGTCACGCCGGGCCTTGAAAAGGCCTTGGCGGTTGCCCTTGGCGAAGCGTTGACGGCGGCCCTTGATGCCAAAGCCGCCATGCATTGGCGCGAAATGTCGCCCATTATCGGCGCCCCTTCTTTGCCCTTCCAAGTCACGCCTCTCGCGCAATTTGTCCAAGCCCCACCAGCCTTGGCCCGTGGCCTTTCGCAAATTGGTCTTGTCGAAGACAGACTTCAAGGTGAAGCCGCTGTTGGGCAACTACAATGCGGACAAATCCTTGTCAGCCGTGATGGTTGGGCTTGGCGTTGGGACGGGCTGACACTCACCCCCGAGGCCAAGACAGCCTCGGCCATGCGCCTGCAACAACGCAATCGTCTGGCGGCCCTGCAAGACGAAATATCGGCCGCGCAAAGTTCATGCGACAAGGCCAACACCAATCTGTCCGAAGCCACGGCGCTTTTATCACAATGCCAAGATCTGGATCAACAAACCCGCAAAGCCTTGCAAAACGCCTTTTCGGCGCTGAATGACGCTCGTGATCATTATGCGAAACAACAACGCGAATCCGAGGCCGCCAATGCGCGTCTTCAATCCGTGAATGAAACTCTGGCACAAATTGTCACAGACAGCACAGACCTTGAAGGACGCGTGGCTCTGATCCAAACCGAGCTTACCTCTCTTCCCGACATCAAAACTTTGCGCGAAGACATCAACGCCAAGCGCGTCAGCCTCGCTGAAGCACGCGGCCTTAAAGCCGAACAGCAAAGCGAACGTGATCGCCTGAACCGCGAAAGTCAGATTATCGAGGTTCGCCAAAAAACAATAACCGAAGAACTTGATGCATGGCGTGGCCGCATGACCAGCGCCGAAACACAAAGTGTCGTTTTGGCACAGCGCGTGGCAACGTTGACACAAGAACTTGCCGACCTCCGCACAAAGCCTATGTCTCTCGACACACAACGCGACGAGCTGATGAGCCAACTTTCTGACGCCGAAGTCAAACGCCGTGAAGCCGCCGATATTCTGATCACGACAGAACAAAAGCTAAGCGTCACAGAACATCAGCTGAAACAGGACGAAACGCAACTTGGACAGGCACGCGAAGAACGCGTACGCGTCGAAGCCGCCGTGGCCGCCACACAAGAACACTTCAACATTTTGCGCGAACGCGCCCGCGAAAAGCTGGATTGCGATCTTGAAGATCTGCGCGACATCGCCGCCTTTGGCGATGGTGAAAATCTTCCCAGCGTATTCGAGCTTGAACAGCTTTTGGGCAAACATCTGCGCGAACGCGACGGGATGGGCCCCGTCAATCTGCGCGCCGACGTCGAAGCTGAAACCACGCAAGCTGAGATCACCAAACTGGATCAAGAAAAGAACGACCTCGTCGCAGCCATTGCCAAACTGCGCCAAGGGATCAATCAACTGAACCGCGAAGCCCGTGAACGGCTCAATATCGCCTTCACGCAGGTTAATGAACGTTTCCAAGTTCTATTCACCAAATTATTTGGTGGCGGCAAAGCCTCGCTCGAACTTATCGACAATGAAGATCCGATGAATGCGGGGCTTGAGATTTTTGCAGCGCCCCCCGGTAAGAAACAGCAAATCTTATCGCTTCTGTCGGGCGGTGAGCGCACGCTGACGGCACTTGCGCTGTTGTTCGCCGTGTTCCAAACAAATCCCTCCCCCATTTGCGTGCTCGACGAAGCGGAGGCCGCTTTGGACGAAAGCAACATTGGGCGGTTCTGTGAATTGGTCCAAGAAATTGGCCGCGAAACAAGCACTCGATTCCTGATCATCACCCATCAACGCCTCACCATGGCACACATGGACCGCCTGTTCGGCGTGACGATGAGCGAAAAAGGCGTGTCGCAACTTGTCTCTGTCGATCTCACCAATGCAATCGCCCTGCGTGACGGCGGCAAGGTCAACACCACCGACATGAATGCCGATGTCGCTACCAAGTCCCTGAGAGATGTTCAAGCAGCCTAAAAGTCCCCATCAATAGGGAGAAGCAAACATGGTTCGACTTTAGCGGGCATCAAGTATGGTTAAGCTGTCTGCACAACATGCCGTGTCTGCGTTCAGGTTGTTGACAACGCAGGGGCCGTCCCCGGCACGGTCCAATGCACGCCGTTTGGCGGTGGAACAAGCGCCTATTCATTTGACC
>JAQUYN010000017.1 GCA_028691835.1 Alphaproteobacteria bacterium
ATTAGGCATAGCTATCAGCCTGCTGCTAGGATCATTTTTGGGGAGCCTCAATCAATAGATGATGCTTTATACGCAATATGGTCATGGAAAAGGTTCTTTTCGCAAATAGCTATGGTCGACCTTCCAGTGACGGCAATCGCTTTTTATGGCACGGAAGAATCTTTTGGCGGTGAGGCAAGTGTATACTTGCCCAACATGAAATTGGATTCAGAGCCAGGTGGTGACATCAATCGCATCCATCATGGCGATATCCCACTAAATTTCTGGGAGGATAGAAACTGTCTTAAGGATTCATTGTTGAACTGGTTATCTAAAGACACAAGCCGGCAGCAGTTTCGTTGTTTGGTAAGTTGGGTTCTCAAAAAAATGGAGCAACGTTTTTCTCTTGATGATATTGTTACGTTGTGTTCAGCCATTGAAGCCCTCGAAGAGCTAACCCCTCAAGCCCTTCCGTCTAAAGAGGAGATCAAGGTGTTGGTCGCTGGCGCTGTGGGTGCAGGTGAGCTTGCTGGAATAGATATTGAGAGAGATCGCATCCAAGGAATATTAAATCTTCTTCGGACACCAAGCCTTCCAATAAAGCTGAAATTACTCATGGAACGGGTTTCAGCCTTTGTCTCTGAGGAAGACGGGAAGATGTTAATAGGGATAATCCTGAAGCTCAGGAAAATCGCAGCACATGGACACCCCCTTCATGAAGAGACCATGCCTTTAGTTGCCCCCGCAACTCAAGCACTGGCTGGAATATGCGTGTTATTCGATTTACTGGATTGTGGCATTCCTCTTGAGGCACACCCTCACACGCTGATCTGTCCCGCACAAAGGATCAAGGCAGCACTTGCAGCCATTCAAAAAACCAATTCAATGACCTAGATGTTTTTGTGCCCGACCGCTTTCTGACTATTCTTTATCCTTTCTTCTATTGTAGGGGGACTGGTTTGTCGGCTTCAAAGATATGTCTTCTACGCTTGCCTTCTGTAGGATGGCCTCTGGTGTTCGACCAAGTTTCAATCCGATGACGCGGGTTGGCGTGTTTTGATCCGCGAGCTGCCCCAGCTTCTTGATCTCTAAAGGAGTCCAAGCTTTTCCGTGATTCGATGGTGTTTTTTTCGACATTTGGTTTCCTTTCATTTTGTTTTTTTGCAAAGACGGTGCCGGTCATACCGGCACCGAATTCCCATGACCTGTTAACGACATTCGTAGAGCGACAGCAAATTGTTGGGTTGTTCGCCATCGGACTCCGTCTTGATATACTTGTTGCCATAGCGACTGGTTGCCACAATCACCTTCACCGTCTGTCCCTTAACCGACACGATAAACCCCATTTGTCCGCTTTCGATGGCGCGGACGACATCCTGCTGAGGCATTTTCCACTGGGAGCCATCGGGAAGCTGTCCTCCGACGGCCAAGATGCGTTCATGTGGATCATAACGATCAGTTTTGTTAACACACTTGATTTCACGCGTTACTGCCATTGTCTTTTTTCCTTTCTAAGTCGGAGCTGATCTCTTTTTTCGACCGCCGAAAACCGCAAATCCGCTCATACGCAGATCAGCGTATACGATTCGGCTCTAAAACACAAGACTTGTCTAACCAATTAATAATATTGATAAATATCCAATTTATTGACTGTTAACGACTAAGCGGATACGCTAATAAGCGGAGGATGTAATGACGACAGAAAACCCATCGCTAAAATTTGGCGGTTATATCGCTGAAGCGCGAAAAAAGAAAAGGCTGAGCCAGAAGGAGTTGGCGGCACTTATTTTGCGCGAGGAAGATCAGAAACCTATCTCGCCCCAGTATCTCAATGATATTGAACATGACAGGCGCAGCCCTACATCTGATGCCTTGATAGAACAATTCGCAAAAGTGTTGGATATTGACCCAGATCATCTTCACTATCTAGCTGGTAAATTACCAGCGGATATTCGACAGAAGGGATTGTCTGAAACAGAGGTGAGGCAGGTTTTTACAGCCTTTCGTAAAACAACGAACCGGACGTGATATTCCATGGTCGCCTACATTCGCGATAATACCGGTCGCTTCCAACAAAGACCGCATTACAAACCAGAAGAGCTGGATCGTGAGTGTGAGGGCATCATCACGTCGTTTTTACGAGAGCTGCATGGTGGCGTTTCCTATCCCATACAAACTGAAGATATCAAAAAACTGATCGAAACTGACGTCGAGGATTTGGACGTTTATGCGGACTTATCTCATTACGGGTGCAATGTCGAAGGTGTGACGGAGTTTCGTGCAGGTAAGCGTCCTCACGTTTTGATTTCTTCTACACTCACTGAAAATGATCGTCAGGAGAATCGTCTACGCACAACGCTCACTCACGAATATGGCCATGTTCGGTTCCACGCTTACCTTTGGGAAATGGAGCCGTTGACAGCTGATCTATTGCGCCAGAAGCCCGATGCAGACAAAGTTATCTGTAAGCGCGATACAATAATGAATGCACAGCAATATGACTGGATGGAATGGCAGGCGGGTTATGTCTGCGGTGCTCTATTAATGCCAAAATCAGCTGTTATCCAAACGTGCAAAGAATACGTTGAGCATCACGGCATCTTCGGCGCTGTTTCGCAACAAACAGAACATTCCTCTCGCCTTGTTGAGAAAATTGTCGAGAAATTTCAGGTTTCACAGGATGCGGCTCGTATCCGCCTCATCAAGCTCAATCAACTGACTCCCGCAGCTTCCACAAAATCACTATTTGGCTAATGGACCTCTGTTTCCGAAAAGTGACGTATAGCGTCATGGCAAACGGATTCATCGTCATCCACCGCCACTCCAGCCGCTGCCTTTTGTTGACACAGTGTTGACATGGCGCGGAAATGCAAAAGCGCCCGAAGGGGCGCTTGCTGTATCGTTTTGATATATTGTGATTCTTTGGTTGCGGGGGCCAGATTTGAACTGACGACCTTCAGGTTATGAGCCTGACGAGCTACCGGGCTGCTCCACCCCGCGATACCAAGAAGAGAGTTACCGTTTAAGAGCCCGGCAGCTCATATTATCTTGCCTCTGCCTTGCGGCTTTAGACGGCAGGTTGCTCTGGCCTGCAGTCTTTGAAACTTGATGCTCATATAAAGAGATAGGTTTCAAGGAAGAAAGCCGTTTTAGAGTGTCTGGCCTTCAGATGCAAGACTATTCCGCTGTATCTTAGCTCAAACGGTCCAGAATCTTGAAAATGTGCGGTTTGGTGAGGGAAAAAGAGGGTTATGGCTTGGTTAAACGGATCCATTTGGTCACGTTTTTGTTGTGCTCGTCTAGAGATTTGGCAAAGGCATGTCCGCCAGAGCCATCTGCGACGAAATAAAGGAAGTCGCTTTTTTCAGGGTGCAAAACCGATTCGAGTGCGGCGCGGCCTGGATTCGAAATGGGGGTTGGTGGCAGGCCTTGCTGAACATAGGTATTCATGGGCGAGGGGGTCAGGAGGTCCGCGTGACATAACTTGCGGCCCAGTCCTCCCGCGCCACCTGTCAAGGCATAGATGACCGTAGGATCAGACTGAAGGGGCATGCCAAGACGCAATCGGTTGATAAAAACACTGGCAACGAGCGGCCTTTCTTCGGCCATCTTGCCCGTTTCTTTTTCAACGATGGAGGCGAGGATTAAGGCCTCTTTTGGTGTTTTAAAGGGGAGGTTTTCATCGCGTTTTTCCCACATCGTATTCAGTAAGGTTTGCGCATCTTTTTGCATGCGCTCGATTAGGCCAATGCGCGTGTCATTGTAAGTATAGTTATAGGTCTCAGGCAAAAGCGAGCCTTCTTCAGGAACGGAAGTCAAGTCACCTGTGAGAACGGGTGTGTTTCGTAAGATGTTTGTGACTTCATAGGATGTCAGGCCTTCGGGTACGGTGACTTGGCGCCGTACGGTTTTGCCCTCGTTTAAGATGTCGGCAACGTCGATAACCGATAAACCGGGGGATAGATTGTATTCGCCAGCTTTCAACTGGTCTTTTGCGATCAGGCGTGAAGCCGCACGGAATAAAAGCGGATGGATAAGGATGTTGTTGTCATCAAGAATTTGAGTGATTTCGCGTACGCTACTTCCACGTGGGATGATCACCGTTTTTGTTTCTTGCATAGGTCCGGGCAAAACAAGACCGACGAAAAATAATGGACCCGGCAAAAGGGTGAGCAAGAAGATTGCTAGCATTAAATAGGGAAGAATAAACTGTCGTTTTTTTGGTTTTTCAGGTGCGGTTTCGACAGGTTGAGCCAGAGGCTCGTTGGCCCCTTTATTTTGTTCTGGCAGATGAGAGTTTGTTGTTTCGCTCAAAAGGAAAACTATAACAAAAGAGGGGCAGGACTTTGTCTAAAGGGTGAAGACTTGTCATCTAAGGCCAAAGGCAAAGGATGGTGCACTTAAATAAAGGTAACTTGATTTTTTAGTTGCACACGAAGTGATTAACACAATGAGTGAGTGGGGTGCAATCTTAAATAACCTTCAGCAGAATCAGATGGCTAGCCAAGGGGTTTGTTTTTAGAGAAAGTGCACGTTTTGCTTTCCTTGCGCGGTCTTAAGGTTGAAATCTTAACAATTTATACCAACCGCCCAATGAACCAACCTGTTCGGGTCACGAGCGGTTGCGAGAGGATCGTGAGGCGCAGAGCGAGTGATTGAGAGCGGCCCTTTCAATAGAGTCCGTTCATAGGCTCGCTGGTATTAGAAATGGCCTGTGTTCTTTTTTATGTAATTAAA
The DNA here is from genome assembly GCA_028691835.1 of Alphaproteobacteria bacterium. GTDB lineage: Bacteria > Pseudomonadota > Alphaproteobacteria > UBA9219 > UBA9219 > UBA8914. Next base: position 4,717 of record JAQUYN010000017.1, read on the forward strand.
AAAGTGGTAGGTGGGCGCGAGGTTAATCTACTATAGATCATGAATGTGGTTTTAGCTAAATTAATAATAAGATGAAAATGACAAAAACGCACATTTACATATCTCCTGCTTGCTCAGGACATGATACTGGTCGATATCATCCAGAGAGCGGTGTTCGTCTGCGTGCTATCAAAAATGCGCTGACGGGCCTTCCGACCTCTCGCCAGTTGGCCTTTGTGCAGATCTCTCCTTCCGTTCCGCGTGTGCTTTTGGCAAGAGTTCATAGTGATGCATATGTTTATGAGTTGGAGTCTATGGCACAGAAGGTGTCACAACCCATCTTCTTAGACCCAGACACTCTTCTAATGAAAGGAACGATGCTTGCCGCTTTCGCTGCTGCTGGCATATGTGTGCAGGCTGTAAAAGATGTTTTGGCGGGTAAAGTTGAAAACGCATTTTGTTTGTCACGTCCCCCGGGGCACCATGCGCGACGAAACTTGGCTATGGGGTTTTGCTTCTTTAACAATATTGCCATAGCCGCCGAGCAAGCATTGTTAGCCCAAAAGAAAGTTGCCATTGTTGACATTGATGTCCATCACGGAAATGGGACTGAAGAATGGGCAAAAGGGAAAGAAGGGCAAGTTGATTTTTATTCCTTGCATAACAAAACCATCTGGCCTGCAACAGGAACTAAAGATGAAGGCAATATTACCAATGTTCTGCTAGAGGCTGGAGGGGGTGAGAAGACATTGCGTGCTGCTTTCAAGGATAATATTCTAACAAAGCTCAAACAAAGTCGTCCCGATCTTATTTTGATTTCTGCAGGATTCGATGCACATAAAGAAGATTATGCTGGTGGTAATCTATCATATACAACAATGGATTACGGGTGGATGACAGCTCAACTCAGGCACGTAGCGGAAGAGTGTTGCGCAGGGCGCATGGTCAGTATATTGGAGGGCGGATACAATCCTGACTCTCTCGCCCAAAGTGTTGCAATGCATGTGCAGTCTTTGCAAGGGGAGTGGCAAGAGGATGAAGGCATTAATACAAAAAATGAATTTAGTCCTCCATCCATGCAAGAAATAAGAGAACACACGATTAATAGACAGAAGCTTGGCTTGCCATCCGGGTTATACATTGAAATGTTGGAACGGAGATTGGGCGTTTTTGAAGATATTGAGACATATCCCGCTTGGATGAAAGAATTATGGAAAAGCAATCAAAAGTGCCTTGGCAACTGGTTGCAAGAGACATTGCGCCGAGCCGATAAAGGGCAATATTTACTTGCGCGGCAGGCTCTGCACTATGTCTATTCTGTCGTAAATACGATTAAGGCATCTCCTTTTGAAGAAGTCACACGGACTGCAAAAGAAATACCGGGGCTTTCCAAATTTTGTGATCCGGATGAGCCCTTGGCTCCGGAACATTACGAAAAGGCAAATTTTCGTGGGGCTAAAGCATTGGCGCACGCAATCCAATCTGCAAGAGCTGAACTTTAATCGGGTTGGTCTCCAGTAAAGAAGTCTTTTCAGAATGTGAGGATAAGGCTAAATTCTCTGTATGCCTTTCTGCCTTGGGAGATACTTTGCCATGCACTTTGTAAGATCGACTCCGTTTGGTTTAAAAGCATTCCAATATTTAGCTGAACATATCAAAGAAACAATCGATTTGGATGAGTACTCAAGAGAAATCCACATTGTTGAGCAAGGTGAGATAATAGGAAGCGTTTTCTTCTGGTGGGGTGCTCCATGTGCTGTGGTTGAAGCCATTGGTATTGATAAGGCGCATAGAGGAAGAGGTCGTGGAAAGGCGCTTTTAGCTGAAGCCGAAAAAGACATGGTTGAGGAAGGATGCAGCCAAGTTACATTGACGACGTTACCTTTTCAGGCTCCTCAATTTTATCAAAAGTTGGGGTATAAACAAATTGGAACAACACCGAATTTCTTTGAAGGGTATGATTTGGCTATTTATCGCAAGATATTGACGGAAGAAACGGCATCGTGATCGTCTTGAAAGGGCACTATTTACGAACTTCAAACATAGCTTAAGTTCTAACTCAATTTAGGTAATGGTGCACCGCGTATACCAAATGGAATCGAGCATGATGAAACTAATAAACTACAGGCAATTTTGTGGTATAATGCCGACCTCAATTTTTTTTGAGGAGAAAGACAGTGTTGCAAGAATTGAAAGACAATAAGGTTTCAAGACCGATGAAAAATAATTTATGGGCTATGGCTCTTAAAGCGGTGATTGAAGGCGTGTCCACATCCGTTACGCTGGTAGCGAGCATAACGATTTTATATTATGCCCCGCCAGTGTTAGAGTGGGGTTCTCAGTTTATGACTCCAGTGGAGCCTTTTGTCCCCACGTTGGAAGAAAAGCAGATTATGGGTGCTTGTAAAGAAGTCTTTGACACAAAAAAAGGTGAAGTCTCTTACGTTGATATAGTAGATCGGTATTGTTCAAATACGGGCGAGAAGTTTCCCGTTCAGTATGTTGGGGGCATAAAACGCGCTGTGACGGAACAATCGGCAGCCGATTGTACAACGGGTTTTGGGCCTCCTCCAAGAGAAACACTTAAACAGATAACAGGCCGCTGGAATTATGTAATGAGTGGTTCTCCGCATTCCGTGTATGTGGTTGGTAGGTAATAAACGAGGTGAAAAAGAACCGTTTGGTGGCTAGGAGGGAATGGATTAAAAACATTCGATCCCTCATGTTTTTGACCCTCCTGCCTGCGCTGCTGCGCTGCTTCGGCAAGGCAGGTCGGGCGCACACATCGTAGTCAGCGCGTTGCGTCGTCTTCTCTTTGTTAAAGTCTTTTCTTCGCAAAGGCTCTGCCTGATGGTGATTTGAGATACCGCTCAAAAGCAAACGCTTGATCTGTATCAGAGAAAGCCGTGTAGGTTTTGAGATTCCAAGGTTTGTATTTTGATGTGTGTGGAACATTTCCTGCGTTGTGCATTTTGAGCCGCGCCCGCAAATCGTCCGTTACGCCAACATAGAAATGCTCGCCTGTGACGCTGTGCAGGATATAAACATATTTCATAAATGGATAATATAGAGAGAGCCGAGAGAAAACAAGTTCTCAACGGCAACTAGCCCGCCTCCGCCTAAGAAGGCTTCGGCGCGGCAGCCTTCCCTCGCTGCGCGAGTGATAGTTTTGTGCTGGCTAGCCGAGCCGTAGCTCGCGCAGCGAGCGAAGGCTGGTGCGCCCAAATGGAATTATATCGAACTTTTTCGAGGCGAAAGAGACGATGGGGGCGTTGGTTGAGTGGGGCGTAATCTTAAACAATCTTCAATCAAATCAGCCGTCTATAAATGTGCCCGTTTTTTAGCGCGGTACGGCTTCAGGTTCGATCAGGGGATTCAAATCGTTAAGATTTTAAGGATTTGACTGGGGGCTCGGTTTGATGAAAGTAATGCCTTTGTGGCAGGTTTATGATACATTCCTCAACTCAATGATACTGCTCAAGGAGATAAAAATGGATGAACACAATAACATGATGATAATCTCTGACACCAATCCGAAAATGATCGCTTCAATTCTGCAAGATAGCGGCGTTAACGGTGCCCATTTCACCAACGGCACATATGCCTATAAGGCATCGATGATTGTTCCAACAGTTTTAGCTGGCTTTCAAAATGCTATGGATGATGAGGTGAGCGGGGACGCGGCACTTATCATTGCGGTAAACTCTGATAAGAGCATGGCCGATATTATGGATGCAAAGATTGTAGCTGGCACTGCAACATCATCTGATAAAGATAGTTTAGAAGACCAAAATACACGCGCTATGAAAGTTTGTGGCCCGCTTGCATTGCAAAACCCAAGCCGTAAGGTCTTTGCTGTGTTTTATGATGAATCCACCCCCAACGACATCTATGATTCGCTTAATGCACACAGCGTCGGAATGGAATCGTTATTCAAATGGGGCTATGGTACGGGCAATAACACGGGAGTTATCGAGGGAGCCGAGAACTTCAAGGTAGTTTATGGACATCCTTTGCCGAATGACACAAAACCATTATGCGACGAGTTGACACGCATTGATGGGCAGGCTGGTTCCATTACTGTTCGTGATCTCCGCATTCACGTTGGAAAGCACGGCAAACCATATATCAACACGAAGGGTGAGTGTTTGTTCGCCATGCGTGATCCCGCCCTGTTTTCTTATGGGGTTCAACCAAGTGCGCCGCAAACTGCATTAGGTATGAAGTTTTCTCGATAAATACTGTAGTTGGTAACGAAAACCCAGCTGCTTTGTTAGGTAGCTGGGTTTATTTGTATCAAGTTTTGATTAAACTGTTGGCACATTCCCTGCTGACATTGCAACGTTTGACGCAGCTGGTGGCTAGTAGGGTTGAGTTCTCATCATAGTTAAAGTTCTAGCTCAATTTGGGTATCTGGTGCGGTCAAGAAGACTCGAACTTCCACGAGATTTCTCCCACAGCGACCTCAACGCTGCGCGTCTACCAATTCCGCCATGACCGCACACGGAGGCTTTTACGTCAGTAGGTGCGTAGGGTTAGCAGATGATGGATGGGCAAATCAAGCTATGATCGACAGTTTTTTGAAAAAAAAGACGGGAATACCCATCGATGGGTATTTTAAGCCCGTTTTGTAGAGGTTTTGTAAAGTTCAATATGCCGGACTGAAGGTTAAGTTCTGGCAGTCTGTTAGAGCAGATCGCGATGAGGTTGGCACCTTTATGTGCCAACCATTCGTGTGAATCTTTCCGATAAACAATGGGATAGAGCGGTTCGGGCGGCCTATCCATGCGCCAACCACTTTGAAAACCGTTTGCCTAGATAGGCTTTTCGTTATTTTTATTAAGATCGTAGTAGCCTTGTTCATGTAGAATGAGGTCATTGATTAATTGATTTTCAGGCATTCGATTATGAAGAAGGCTGGTTCCAAAATCGTGATGGCTATGGCGACTGTGGCTACGCTTACCAGCTGTGGTGTGACTAAAACACCGACTTTGCCTCAAGAGATTCCCCCCGGCATGAAGCCTGTTACGTTATCCCGAGAAGCTGTTGGGAAACAAGCCGAGACTGGCAGCACTTTGTGGAGTGGCACGAATCGTGTCACAGAAAAGGATCCTCAAGGTGCAGAGGCTAAACGTGGCCCTTTGACGAATGCTGCTCATACCGTTCTAGACGGGCTCAATCAAATAACGACCTCGCTCGACATAACACATGATCCTGATGCCGCATTCGACCCTGATGAGGGGCTGGGCAGGAAAGCTTTGGGGGCTGTAGTCGGCGTTGTCGGTGTTGCCTATAAGCCTGCGGACGTGGCGTGGCAAATCGGAGGAAACCTTTTTTACGATGTCGGACAAGATGTTGGCGTTGTGCCAAAGATTCTCAATCGAGAGCCGCCCAAATCAGAGTCTCGTGGATGGGATACACTCGAAAATATCGGACATAATATTTATGTTGCGCCAATAGAAGTTCCTAAAAATATTGCAACGGGGGCTTGGTTGGTCGTCAGCGGTGTGGCTTCAGGGCTGGGACATTTGCTCACGGCTCCCTTTGGTGGAGATGAGCCGGAGGCAGAACTAAGCGCTGCCTTGCCAAAGCCTCGCCATCCAAATCATGCAGGCATGAAAAACGTAGCTGCGGCAACCCAACCACTTGAAGAAGATTCGACTTTTCAGAACTCGATGGGGAGTCCGAAAGGCATCACGCCCATTGGTGTGCGTGCCCTTTCCCCTGTGCTTGGCTCGGCGCGCTTTTATAATCCCGGTGGTCCCGGATAAGGGTGTCTTTCGCGTTTAAAAGACACTATAACTCATCTTTATGACCAATCAGAAAAATCTTAAGTCAGGGATCGAGTGGCGCATTGACGATAATCTTGTGCCTTATGACGAGGCTCTTGCTGTGATGGGATCTCGTGTCGATGAGATTCTGAATGGCACGGCGGGTGAGCTTGTCTGGCTGTTGGAACATCCCCCTCTGTATACCGCTGGAACGAGTGCGTCGGCGAGCGAGCTTCTGGATCCGACGCGTTTCCCTGTCGTGGCGACAGGGCGGGGCGGTAAGCACACTTATCATGGGCCGGGGCAGCGCGTGGTCTATGCGATGATGGATTTGACAAAGCGTGATCGTGACCTGAAGGCCCATGTCTGGCGGCTGGAGGAAGCAACGATTCGCGCCGTGGCCTCGTTTGGTATAGTGGGCGGTCGGCGCAAGGATCGTATCGGTGTGTGGGTTGATGTTGCGGGGCAGGACAAGAAGGTTGCCGCCATCGGGGTGCGGGCCCGACGTTGGATTACGTCGCATGGTCTTGCGTTAAACGTCAATCCAGATCTTTCTCATTTCGCGGGCATCGTCCCTTGCGGGATCAAAGAATTTGGCGTGACCTCCCTTTATGAACTTGGTGTGCAGGTCACGATGGACGCAGTCGATGACGCTTTCGCGGCTTCTTTTTCAGAGGTTTTCGGGGCATAGGGGCCTCGTTTTGCAACGGACCGTTTTTTTCTTTTTCCGGCAACCGACTAGAACTTGAACACGCGCAGCTCATAGTGGTCAAATTGTTCGATGGACTCAAGAGATTTGAGCTTTTTCACGAGTCCTGTCGTAATGGGTAGAATGGCCAGTTCATAAAGCGTTTTGAAGATCCACGAACTTATGATGGCAATCATTACATCGGTTCCGCTCATTACGCCGACAAAGCCGACGACGAAAAAAACAATCGAGTCCACGAACTGTGCTATAAAGGTAGAGGCGAAGGCGCGTACAGGGATGAGTTGGTGCGGGTGATCCTTCATCGTCCCGCCGTTGATATTTATCTGCGTGGCCTTGTCAAGGAAGGTGAATGCGTTCGGATTTGGCCAAATGAAGAATTCCGCGCTGTGCCGGGTAAGCTCTTTTCGGGGATGACGCCCGTGTATATGTATAAGGACAAAACTGCGATTGTGAACTTTAAGGATTCTTTGCGTATCGTGTTGATTGAGAGTCAATCTGTAACCGATGCCTTTCGCCAACAATTTGAGTATTATTGGAACATCGGCAAAGCCGTGACCTGTTCGATTTATATGGAGAAAAAGTAAGTATTGGCACCTTTGGGCAATAAAAAACCCCGCCGATGAAGACGGGGTTTTTATTGAGTAGCTTTAACTGCTTAAGCGCGGCTCTTTGCCAAATCGGCCAGTTGGCGTTGCAGATTGGCAATCTTTTGTTGCATGTCGTCGGCACCCGTGTTGTTCGTTGCCGTGGCAGACTGAACGTTTGGCATGGGGGTCGTCGTTGTTGAGCTTGATTTGCTCGAGTCGCTGCTGCGTGGCTTCAAGTTCGTGACTGAGGCCATAGGTTGCTGCGTTGCTGTGGAGCAACAAGCGGCTGCCGTATCAGCTTTCTTGCTGTTGTTTGATGACGTGTTGGTGTCAGTTGAGCAGCTGTTTTTTCTGTTCGATGACGTTGAGCAACAGCTGTTCTTCGACGATGAAGTCGAACAAGTGTTTGATGACGACGTGCTTGGCGTTGCCGATTTGTTGGAGGCCGTAGCACTTGGCGACGAGCTGGCGCTTGATGCTGAAGGCGTTGTTACAAACGGTGATATGCTGCCAAGGTTGTTTGTCAGCGTTTCAAGACTCGACAATGGTGAAAACATACGGAGGGTATTTTCAAACATTGACATGTTTTGCTTGCTCATTTCCTCTAGCGTGGTGCCAAAGGGGAAGATGCTGCCAAGAGTCGTTTGGAAATAATCACGGATTTGATCTTGATTTCCTGTGAGGGCATCCATTGAATGCTCAAGGTACTTTGGAACCATCCATTGCAGGCTATCGCCATAAAAACCGATGAGTTGGCGTAAGAAGTTAATAGGGAGCAGATTTTGCTGGCCTGTTTTGTTTTCCTCCTCAACGATGATTTGGGTTAGAACAGAACGCGTGATGTCTTCGCTGGATTTAGCGTCATAGACATTGAACTCACAGCCGTCTTTAACCATGACTGACAAGTCTTCAAGGGTGACATACGAGCTTGTGGCTGTGTTATACAGGCGACGATTAGCGTATTTTTTGATGGTAACTGTTTGTTTTGCTGTTTGTGCGCACATGATTGAGTTCCCGCGTGAAGTGATCGAGGATGAGGAATCTGATTCCTTAGGAAAGCGTTAAGCAATTTGATTGTCCCCATTTAAGAAAAAAACTCAAGTCTATTTCGTCATCATGGTAAATATTTTTGTTTCCATGTTGCCTTAATGTGCTTTATAATGAGCCCATGACAAACGCAAACGATACCTCACAACTCAATGACTGGAACAAACTGGCGCGCGAGGCGCTCGATTTGTGGGAAGGTCACTTGAGTTCTCTTGCCTCTGACCCAAAAGCTAAGGAGGATATGGCAAAGTTTATCTCGCCGATGAGTGGCATGTTTGAGCAGTGGGCGGCTATGATGCAACAAGGTCTTCAAGGTGCCTCGCCTTTTACCGCATCGACACAAGGCTCGTCTGAATCGTCATCAGAAACTTGTTCTGCAGATGATTCGGAAGAGCCACCTTACACTGTCTGGCAAGAAGAAATGATTATGGCGGCGAAAGCTGCCGCAGCGTCAACAGCTGCTGCGTTTACGGCTGCCCCCTCGACCCCTGTTGCACAGGCTGCGTCCGCAACAACGATGGCTTCCGAGTCGCCGAACGTGTCGAACGATCAAACGGATGAGCCTTGCATGAAGGCGTCCCAAATGAACTCTCCCCAACTGAACGCTGCCTATGCTGCCATGGTTGATGTGTCTGCATCGGATTCACCTGTTTATGGGGCGAATACGGGGGCTTCGTTTGCCGCTTTGCAGGAGGCCATGCCTGACTATTACAAAAAGATTATACATCCAGGAACGACGAGTGTAGCAGATGCTTACAAGCAGGAAGTCGCCGCAGATGCCCAGCCAGATGTTTCCGTTGCCGCCTCTCCGTCAACGAGCGGGAACGCCGCTGCTGCCTCTGGCCCTCGGGACTTGGCTCAGCTTGCCAGCCGTTTGGCCCAGCTTGAGCGAGAGCTGGACGGGATGCGCTCTAAAAACAAACAAGGCGATTCCAGCACTGCCCTTGACGATGCAGATGATCAAGACGCTCAACGCATGGCTCGCGCCCGTCAAACATCAACTTCCCTCTGATCTCAGTCAGGACGACGCAGAAAAGCTTTATCAAGCAATTATGCAGGAATCTTTGCGGCGCGTTGAAGCCTTTCTTGCGGGCATACGTTTTTATCAAAATTTCCCAGCTGTTCGAAATCAAGCTTCCGATGTTGCAACTGTGTGGCAGTGCGGCACGACGCGGCTTCTTGACTATGCGCCGCTGTCGAATGGTCCTGTCGTCTTTGTCATTCCGTCCCTCGTCAACAGGTTCGAAATACTCGACATTGATCCTGATCATTCTTTCCTACAGTTTCTCGTCAGCGTTGGCATGCGTCCGCTGGTGATTGACTGGCAAGAACCCGGTGCTGAGGAAAAAAACTTCTCACTCTCCGATTATATGACACAGCGGCTTGTTCCTGCGCTTGATTATGCCAACCAGATTAAGGTCGGATCGAAGTGTCATGTCCTCGGTTACTGTATGGGGGGGCTGATGGCGCTTGCGCTGTCCTTGATGAAACCGCAACAGATAACCTCGTTGACCTTGATGGCCACGCCATGGGATTTTGCTCCTAAAGGCATCGGTGGCGTTCCTTCTGCAAGTACGATGCTCGGGCAATCGTTTCTTGAGTATGCGCGCAAATGTGAAGCTTACATTGATCAAATTGGGTATATGCCTGCCTAACTTTTACAGGCTGTCTTTACCGGGTTTCAGTCAATGCAGGTTCTCCATAAATTTATGAACTTTAGTTCTCTATCGTCAAACCCCGATGAGGCTCGTCGGTTTGTGTTGACGGAAGATTGGTTGAATAATGGCGTGCCGTTGGCTCTGCCTGTTGCGCGTGAGTCCTTGCATGATTGGTATGAAAAGAACCTAACGGAGAAGTTGCAATGGAGCGTTGCGGGACACCTGATCGATCCGCGACAAGTTTCGGTTCCAACTTATGTGATGATCCCAACAAAAGATCGCATTGTGCCCCCTGAATGTGCGCTTCCTTTGGCTGAACTTATTCCCAATGCCGAGATTCATCAGCCTGTAATTGGTCATATCGGTTTGATGACGGGTGATGATGCGCCGCAAAAAGTTTGGAAGCCGTACGCGGTGTGGTTGTATATGCAGTAATGATTACAGTTATTCTAATATAATATTACGTAATACTTGGTTTCGTGCGTATGTCATTGTTGCACTGCACTATAAGCATGGTGCGTTGCGAGATAAGTATCTATCTTTTTGTCTCGTTTTTATGAGACATTTCTTTCCACGTTGCTTCGTCCTGTTGTGTGTGATTCTCCGTTTTCGCTCCCTGCGAACTTAAGGCCATTTCTGGCGACGGCGTATTGATGAACTCATCATGTCCTTGTGTGGAAGGAAATTGAAAGATGATAACGATCCCCGTTGACGAGTCCGTTGCTCAAGATAGTTGGGTTACAGCTGTGCAATATGCAGCGATGTATGATCGTTCAATCAATGAACCCGATGCCTTTTGGGGCGACATGGGGAAACGCCTTGACTGGATCAAGCCTTATTCTGTTGTGAAAAACACAACTTTCCACGGTGACGTGTCGATCAAGTGGTATGAAGACGGAACGTTGAATGCCTGCGTCAACTGCGTTGATCGTCATTTGGCTTTGCGTGCGACTCAAACCGCAATTGTCTGGGAAGGCGACAGCCCTTCCTGCCAAAAACATATCAGTTATGCTGAATTGTACAGCGAGGTGTGTCGTTTTGCGAACGTGCTGAGAGCACATGGCGTGAAAAAAGGTGACTGTGTCACAATTTATTTGCCGATGATTCCTGAAGCTGCATATGCCATGTTGGCGTGTGCCCGCATTGGGGCTGTTCATTCCGTTGTTTTTGCCGGGTTCTCTGCCGATAGTTTGCGTGATCGTATTATGGACTGTGGTTCAAAGCTTGTGATCACTGCTGATGAAGGCGTTCGTGCTGGACGTAAAATCCCCTTAAAAGTGAACGTTGATGAGGCGCTTGAAGGGTGTTCTTCTGTGGAAGATGTGATCGTCGTACGTCGTACAGGGGGCAGTATTGAATGGACGGCTGGCCGCGATTTTTGGCATCACGAAGAGTGCTTGTCTGTTGACGCCTGTTGTCCGGCAGAAGAAATGAGCGCGGAAGACCCCATGTTTGTTTTGTACACTTCTGGCTCGACGGGCAAGCCCAAGGGCGTTGTCCATACGACTGGTGGTTATATGGTTCATGCGTCGTTGTCACATCAGTTTGTGTTCGATTATCACGATGGTGAGGTTTATTGGTGCACAGCTGACGTGGGCTGGGTCACAGGCCATTCTTATGTCGTTTACGGGCCTCTTGCGAATGGCGGCACAACGCTGATGTTCGAAGGCGTTCCCCATTATCCTGATCCTTCACGCTTTTGGCAGATTGTTGACAAGCACAAGGTTAATATCTTTTATACGGCGCCGACGGCTATTCGCGCCTTAATGCGAGACGGCGACAATTTCGTGACATGCACAAGCCGCAAGACGCTTCGCGTTCTGGCTTCTGTGGGTGAGCCGATTAATCCTGAGGCATGGTTATGGTATCATCGCGTTGTTGGTGAAGAGCGTTGCCCTGTGATTGACACTTGGTGGCAAACGGAAACCGGCGGGCATATGATTGCCCCTATGCCTGGCGCAACGACGTTGAAACCTGGATCTGCCACGATGCCGTTTTTTGGTGTGCAACCAGTTATCGTCAATGCCGAAGGTAAAGTTATGGAAGGGGCGTGCGAGGGTAACCTTTGCATTGCCGATAGTTGGCCCGGTCAGGCGCGCACGCTTTGGGGCGACCACGAACGCTTTAAGCAAGCCTATTTCAGCTGCTATGAAGGCAAATATTTCACAGGTGATGGTTGTCGTCGTGATGCAGATGGTTATTATTGGATCACAGGCCGCGTCGATGACGTGATTAATGTGTCTGGACATCGTTTGGGAACAGCAGAGATCGAAAGCGCTCTTGTCGCCTTGGGCGAAGTTGCCGAAGCCGCTGTTGTCGGGTATCCGCATGATATTAAGGGGCAGGGCATTTATGCTTATGTTACGCTTAACGCCAATGCGGAAGAAAGTGAAGAACTCCGTAAGAGCATGATTCTGTGGGTGCGTAAGGAAATTAGTGCGATTGCATCACCAGACATCATCCAGTTTGCGCCGGGCTTACCCAAAACACGCTCAGGGAAAATCATGCGTCGGATTTTGCGCAAGATTGCTGCGCACGACATCGACAATCTGGGCGACACCTCAACGCTTGCCGATCCAGCGGTCGTTGATGAGTTGGTAAGAAACCGCGCGCGTTAAGACGTAGGCCGATGCCTTGCCTTTTGAGCCATTGCTAGCCTTGCCCCACATCTCGTGCGGGGTGAGGCGCGGCAATCGCGAGCTCTCAGCTTGTCATTCCGGACGAGCGATGCGCGTCTCGCGCAACGCGATGATCCGGAATCCCATTTGGTTTTGCAAAGAAGAACAAAAGAAATGGGATTCCGGATCTGCGCCCCGCTGCCGCAAGCGGCATCATGGCTTGTCCGGAATGACAAACTGAGAGGCTGAGGCAAAACATTTTCACGTGGTTATGTAAGAGCACAATTATTCCTTTTCTGCGCGTATCAGGTTCCATGCTGGAAGGGTGGTGGTCGTGATGAGGAGCGTGCCCAGACAAATCAGGCTTGTGTGAACGCTTGTTGCGTCAACCAAGCTCCCGATGCCGACCGATAGAACCACAAACACAAGGCGGCCCCCCATACTGCTGAGCGACAGAACCGTCGCTCGCACGTCGGAACGCGTGTTTTTATGCAGAATGTTTTGCAGCAACGGAACCGACAGCCCCCACAGGAACGAGTTGCAAAGAATAAACGGGATCGCCCACACGCTTTGCAGCAAACCAACGGTACACATGCACGCACCCATAAGGATAGGCAGACCAAGCGTAATTTTTTCGCCAAGCTTCCGATCAATCCGGTAAAGCATTTTGCTGCCGAACGCGGCGGCCAAGGAACATCCCGCCGCAAGAAAACCAAAGTAGGCAACCCCGATCCCGATCTTGCCATAATACAGATAATTCAGCCAATAGCCGATTATCCCCAGCCCGTTGATGAAGGCCGCATAGAGTGATGCATTTCTCAATATGTCGTGTTTCGCGCTGTATTTTACGGCGCGGCCCATGTCTTTCAGATGCGCTTTGGCGTTTTGTGATTTCTTGGATTCGCGTTTCGGCTCTTTCATCGAAAAGGCAAGCGGGACCATCAAAAGTGAGATTGCAACATTGACGTAGAAGGGAAGGGTCAGCGATATAACCGCAAGAAGGCCGCCCATGATGTTGGCAACGCCGTTTCCCACATCTTTGAAAAACAGCGCGGAGCCTTCGATGTTTTTGTGTTCTTTTTCGCGTTTAAGCTCGATCAGCGTGTCATACAAAAACGATGAGTCCGTGCCAGAGCGAAAACTGATGCCCAGACCCAAGATAGCCTCGGCGCACGCAAAGGCCCCAAAACTGTGGAAAAAGGTGTAAATGGCGAGGCCGGTCGGGATGAGGGCAGAGCCGAGGATAAAGCATGCTTTCCGGCCAATCCGGTCGGACAGATATCCCGTCGGGATTTCCATCGTCGCCACGACAATGGCAAAGATAGCCTCGGTCATAAAAATCTGTGTCGGGCTAAGGCCGTTGGCTTCGAAAAACGGAACGAGGATCGAGACATAAATCCAGAAGTTACTCAGGAACCGATCAGCTTGTAATTTCCAAATATTGGATTCGATACCCATACCACGCGACTTTCCTGACCGATGCCCTGTAAAAAAGGACAGTATCACTCTGTCTTGGGCTGCGGCAAGGGACCAAGACTATTATAGTCTTGTCAAAAAGGCCTTCCATGCCAATATGTGTGGCGAGATCAACATCAAGAAGTCCAAGTTCTTTATCAATAAAGAACTCGCCGCGATTTCGGATTATCGGGATATTATCTAACCCTCACGTCTCGCCAATGTCCGGCACCTAAGCATTCATGGACAAGTTTGTTTCAATATCCATGCGCTCATGTAAAACGCGGACGATCTCAATCTCGTGGTTGTGTGTTTGGCGATAAAAAACAATATGACGGCCTACCCCAATTTTCCGATAGCCGTTTCGAATTTCTGCGCAGTCTTTCCCTGTAAGCGGATGGCGTGCCAGTTTTTGAAAGCAATCATCAATCATGCCAAGATATCTATTCCGTTGCTCGGTTCCCCATTGTTTTTGCGTATAGCGACCAATCTCAATTAAATCCTCCAACGCCTTTTTTGTCAGCGTGAACGAGGACATTAGATTTGTCCTTCTTTATCGAGCAAGTGAAACAGTTTCTTCAAAGAATAATCCGCATGCCCGCTTTCCTCACCCTCGACAAGGGCTTGGCGAAGTGCAGATAGTTTCATTTCCCGCTCTTCCAAAAGGCGCAAGGCGGCCCGTATGGTTTCGCTGGTTGTGCCAAAACGGCCTTCGGCCACTTGTTGGGCGATAAACTTTTCATAGTGTGCCCCCAGTGTGATGCTTGTGTTTTTGTGCATGGTAACCTCTGTTTCTCAAATACCTACCAGTAGTACTATATAATATCCTATAATATTTATCAATATATGAACGCAGGCACTCACGTCTCGCCAATGTCCGGCACATGGCTGAAGGGGATTTTCGAGGTGATGTAGTCAGCGCTGTTGCCAAAGGCGATGGTGCCGCGCCCGAACTTCTCGTTCAGTTTGTCGAGGGCGTGCGTGAGTTCTGTGTTTTTCGGGCGTTCGAATAAATCGAATTGATGCGCGGTGCAAGCGGCAAGGTCGGCCAGCGTCACACCGACGCGCAACGGTTTCAAGTCTGGCACGCGTTGCCACAGCGTCATCAGACTTTGCAGGAAAAAGCGCGTGTCTTGCGTTTCGCGAAACCGTATCTCATCCACGAAATAGCCCATGTGTCCTGTCCATTTAATCTCAAGGATCAGGCGTCGCGCATAAAAGCTTTCGCTGCGTAACCGTGACGCAGCTTTCGCGAGAAGCTGGCGTACAATGGTCAGAGCCTTCACGGTGGAGCGCGTATCCGGTGACAGCACATGCTGGTGCCCCATGCTGCGGCGAGGCCGCGTGGGGGAGGGCAAATCCATGCCGTGCAGAAGTGCATGAAACCGTGCTCCCATCACGCCGCCCCACACACGTCGCAAATGGGCCGCATCTGCTTCCCACAATTCGTGCATCGTCGTAATGCCTGCATAAGAAAGCCGCGCATTCATATTTGCACCGATTCCGCAAATATCATTGGGCTTCAGATGCAGGATCGCTTGCGGCATTTCACTTGGTTTCAAGATGGTCAGGCCATCTGGCTTTTGCATGTCGGAGGCTAATTTCGCGAGCAGCCTGTTGCTTGCCGCGCCGATGGAACAGGTCAGGTATTCGCCAGCGATTTCGCGCATCATGATCTTAATACGAGCTGACAAGGTGCGCACCGCATCGGCGGTTTGCTGGGTGCGGTCAAGGCGGCACGCGACTTCGTCCACTGACATCACATCTTCGATGGGGATGCAGGTTTCAATCGCCTCGATAAAGCGATGATGATACGTCACATAAAGCTTGGGATGCGCGGGCACAAGGATCAGGTTCGGGCACATTTGCTTGGCCTCGCGCACCATCGTGCCCGTCTTGATGCCGAAGGCTTTCGCTTCATAGCTCGCCGCGATGGCGCAGGTCGTATCCGTGTCTGCCGGAACAATGGCGATGGGCTTGCCACGCAGCGCGGGGTTCGCCTGTTGTTCACACGACGCGAAATAGCTGTTCATATCGATAAACAACCACCGCAGCCCTTCGCCGTTTTTTGATCCATCTTCGTGTTGCGCGTTCATGCTTTGTTCTATAGACTAAGCGAGGGTCGGATGGCAAGGGTGGTACCAGCTCCATCAGCCCGACATAGCAATGAGCCTCGCATCAAGTGCGGGGCCCCGTGGCGATCCAGCAAGCAAAGTTAATAGTCGGAACAAGTTGAAGAATGGGGAGATGGATTGCCACGCGCATTCAAGAATGCGCCCGCAATGACGCAAAGGGAAAGCGCAGAACGCTACACCGCGCTGCCAGCCGCCCAGCCGCTTGACCATGCCCATTGGAAGTTATAGCCGCCGAGCCAACCCGTCACGTCCACCGCTTCGCCAATGACATAGAGGCCCGCGACTTTTGTGCTTTCCATTGTTTTTGAAGACAAGGCCCGCGTGTCCACGCCGCCGAGCGTGACTTCGGCTTTTGCATAACCTTCGGTGCCTGTTGGCGTGACTTTCCATGCGTTCAGCAGAGCCGCAACGTCGCGCAATGTTTTATCGGTCAGCGTGCCGATGGGCGCGTTGGTGAAATAGGATTCTGTCAGGCTTTGGGCCAGACGTTGCGGCAACGCTTCGCCGAGGATTGTTTTCAACTCAGCATTCGGACGTGCTTTTTTGCGAGCCAGAAGAAAGTTTTCTGCGTTTGTATCCGGCAGAAGATTCAGCGACAGCGTATTCCCCTCGCGCCAGTGCGAAGAGATTTGCAAAATCGCCGGACCCGAAAGGCCGCGATGCGTGAAGATCATGCTCTCGCGAAAGGCGCGTTTGCCGATGGAGGCAATCACTTCTAATGAAAGGCCGCTAAGTTCACTCATCAGGGCGCGTTCGTCGCCGCTGAAGGTGAGCGGCACAAGCGCGGGGCGCGTTTGCGTGAGAGGAAGATCGAATTGGCGGGCGATTTGGTGTGCGAGTCCGGTCGCGCCCATTTTGGGGATCGAGAGCCCGCCCGTTGCGAGAACGAGGGCGGGCGCTTCGTAGAGGTCATTGTCCGTGTGGATATGAAACGAGTCCGTTTTGGTGATCTCGTTGATGTGTTCGTTTAGGTGGATTGCGACGTTGCCAGCGCTGCATTCGGCAAGAAGCATATCGATAATCTGTTGCGCCGATCTATCACAGAAAAGCTGGCCCAACGTTTTTTCGTGATAGGCGATGTTGTGCTTGTCGATCAAGGCGATGAAATCTTGCTGCGTAAACTGGCTAAGCGCCGAACGGCAAAAATGCGGATTAGTGGAGATATAACGATCCGGCGCGACGTGCAGGTTTGTAAAGTTGCATCGTCCCCCACCGGAGATCAAAATCTTGGAGCCGACTTGATCGGCATGGTCCAGAAGAAGAACCTTACGGCCCCGTTGTCCTGCCTTTATGGCACACATCAAGCCAGCGGCCCCCGCGCCAAGGATTACAACGTCAACTTTTTGCATGGGTTTTATAGGCCTTTGAGTCAGGAGAAGCCGAGGTTAACTGCGCTGGGCCGATCTTACGCGAGGAGCCCGCGCAATGAAAGATTTCTTGAGGGATACCGCCGGTTTTGCTATGAAGATCAGGTGTATCACGGTCAAATCAAAGGGGAATCGTATAATGAACAGTCAGGAATTTCTTGATATTTTGAAAAGCACAGGCGGTTATATTACCAACAGCCATATTATCGCAACATCAGGCAAGCATATTGACTCGTATATGAATAAGGATGCGATCTATCCGCACACCAAGGCGATCAGCGCTGTTTGCCGTGCCATGGCTGAACCGTTCGCCAAGGATGGAATTGAGGCTGTTGTTGGGCCAGCTTTGGGGGGCATCGTTTTGTCGCAGTGGGTTGCTCATCACCTCAGTGAGATGACGGGTAAAGATGTTTTGGCGATCTATACAGAAAAAACAGCCGATAAAGATCAGATCCTGACGCGTGGCTATGACAAGCTTGTTGCAGGTAAACGTATTTTGGTTGTTGAAGATATTTTGACAACGGGTGGTTCGGTTATCAAAGTGGTGAACACCGTTAAAAAAGTCGGCGCCGAAATCGTCGGGGTTAGCGTGATGATCAACCGGAATCCAGCGGTCGTGACATCCGAACTTGTTGGGGCTCCATTGACGGCGTTGGCCAGTTTGACTTTGCCTGCGTGGGATGAAGCCGATTGTCCGATGTGCAAACAGGGCATGGAGATCAACGTTTCTGTCGGCAAAGGGCGTGATTATCTCGCGCAAAAGGCCGCGCAATCCAAAGCTTCGTAAGGGCCCTATGATCGCCACCATCCTGACCTATATGGACAAGCAAGAATGCTTAAAGGATCAGGCGCATGTTCTTTCTGTTCAAGAGGAAGCGGCGAGAACATGTGTGATCCTCGATCAAACGATCTTCTATCCGCAAGGCGGTGGGCAGGCCTGTGACCAAGGCGTGATTGCTTCGCCTAATGCAACATTTTCTGTGCAGGATGTGCGTTTTATCGACGGTTTCGTGCATCATTATGGCGTGTTTGAAAACGGCACCTTTGCGGAAGGCGAACAGGTTGATTGCCGCGTTGACGGGGCGCGACGCTCGTTGAACAGTTGCCTGCATTCGGCAGGGCATTTGTTGGATGAGGCCGTGAAGAATCTTGGTTACGCATGGATGCCAACCAAGGGCATACATTTCCCCGGCAAGTGCGCGGTTGAGTATGCCGGAGAATTAACAATGGATGGCGAAGTTGTGCGTGCAGCCATAGAGGTCGAGGCCAATCGTTTAATCCAAGCCGGGCATCCTATTCATTCTTCGTTGGTCAACGTGAGTGATCTCGCCTCTTTGGCGGATTATGTGCCACCGAACTTGCCAGAGAATAAACCCGTGCGGATCGTCAATATGGGCGGCGCAAAAAGCACGCCCTGCGGCGGCACGCATGTGGCGACGACGGCAGAAATCGGTAAGCTCGTCATTCGCTATGTCAAAGTGAAGCGGGGCGATATCAAGGTGGCTTACGAGGTGGTGGGGTAGAGCTTCTCTTTCCCATAAAGGCGGCGAGAGACATTTGGATGACAAGAAAGGGACCTATGCAATTCCATCACACACAGGCCGTTGTTGAGGCGTTTCCAGATCATTACACAGGTATCATTGCCAATGTGAGTGTTCACGACAAGGATGTTTTGGTTGAGAAGACGCAACACATGATGGCGGCCTTTGACAAGGATGCGGCACTGCTTTCTGGAGCCGTTTCTCGTTGGCAGATGGCGTTCCAGAAAATGGGCGCGAAGTCGAAATATGCGCCTTCACTGCAAGCTCTGAAACAGTTTTACGATACGAATAACAAGATTTATGCAATCTCGCCAATTGTCGATTTCTATAACGCGTATTGTCTTTGTCATAATGCGCCCATGGCGGCCTATGACGTTGCGCATGTACAAGGCGATATGACGTTACGTTATGCGGCAAAAGACGAGCCTTTCGTGCCGCTCGGCGCGCCCAAGCAGACGGAGAAGACCAAGAATGGCGAGATCATCTATGCCGATGACGAAAAGGTGATGTGCCGTTATTGGAACCTGCAGGATTGCCATGCGACGCGTATCACGGATGACACGCGCAACATTGTGTTCGTCTTCGACTTGTTGGATGGCGAAGATTTCAACGTTCATGCGCAGTGGGCAAAGATCCATGCCGATTTCAAGGGGCTTTTCGGTGAGGGCATCTTTGGTGGCCTGACAGGAAAAACGGCACAGAGTTCTTTGGCTTGGGGCGTGTGACGGGGGTAAACGCGATATGCACGGGGCAGCCTTTTGATCTTATTATGTAGAACTTTGTTCAACGTCTTTCCGGAGCGACTTTCTCTTCGGCTCACGAAGTGAGACGAAAGAAAGTTGAATCCGGAATCCAGATGGCTCTGCAATTTGATAAGCCATCTGGATTCCGGATAAGTTATACGCTACGCTTGAGTGCATCGGGCGAACTTTCCGGAAAGACGTTGGGTGTGAGTGCGATGGTCGCGGCAGTTAAGTTGCTTGAACAAGGGTCTGAACTTTGAGAGCAAATAAAAGCGGTGGGAGATAATCCCGCCATTGTTGTTTGTGACGTTCTCCCTCTCCCCTTGCGGGAGAGGATAGAAAAACTTGCTGTTACGAAGTAACGGCTTAGTTTTTCTTGGTGAGGGGTTTGTTTTAAATGTACAAGAAATCTGACCCCTCACTGGTAAAAACTAAGGACTTGCAAAGACTCAAGCCCAAGTTTTTGCTTCCTCTCCCGCAAGGGGAGAGGGAAGAAAGGAACAGCGTATCGTCAACTCTTCAAGTGAGAGGAAGGGAGTTTTCGGAATGCAAAAAAGGCGGGAGATGATCCCGCCGTTTTTTTGTTTGTGATGTGTTGTTTCGTTATCTCACCGCTCTGTAGGGTTGCAATGAAACGAAATAGCCATTTTCTGCGCCGTATTTGCGAATGATTTGGTCGATCTCACCATTGTTGACCATGTAGGAAATCGCGCTTTCCATGGCGTCTTTCATCTTTGTATCGCCGGGAAGGGTTGGGATGGAATAGGCATAGACGCGAAGAGGTTTGTCCTCCGGCGTCACATTGACCAATTTACCGGGGTTTGCTTTCAGAAATTGTTCGGCGAAAACTTTCTCAACGAACGTTACGTCGGCTTTCTTGTCGGCCACGTTGATGAGGTTGAACATGTAATCCGTCAACGGCGGCATGCCCAGAATCTTTGCTTGCGGAAAATCATGACGGGCAATTTCTAGCGGCATTGTGCCGTCCACGGCAGAAACGGTAATGTCGGGGGAATTGAAAACCTCAGCCGGTTTGTCAAGGAAACGTGGCGCATCTTCAGGCCGTACCCAAGCCGTCGCGATGGTATAGAGAACGGGAAGGTTGGTTGAAAGTGTACCGACATAGGCAGGGAAATTCAAATCCAGATCGCAGATCATGTCATATCGTCCAGTGCGAAGATCCTCAATGTAGTTTGTCCAGCTCGCCTCTGCTGTCCATTCGATTTTTGCACCGAGCATGTCGGCAATTCGTGTGTGAATGTCAGCGCCGATGCCGGAAATCTCGCCCGTCTGCAGGTCTTTGATAATAAGAGGGTTATAGGGAACATAACCGCAGCGAAGCGTTTTCGTCCTCTTGATCCTGTCAATTGTACTTTCGCGTTCTGTCTCGGTGGAAGTCGAGGCGGTCTTCGCGGCAAAGTGTGTTGCCGTGATATACGAAATAGCCGCAGACAGAATGGCAACGGCGAGGAATTGATAACGCATGGTGTTCTCCCTTTTGAAGGCAGACTGATCCTAACGAATGGCCACCAGCAAGTCTATTTCTTCCGACACAAAAAGAAACGGCGGGAGATGATCCCGCCGTTTTTATTATTTGAAAGAAGGCAGGACTTACGCCTTACCCTTATAGATTGAGATGATCGTTTCAAGCAGTTTCAGCGCATCTTCGCGTGAGCGTTGGAAGCTGTTACGTCCAATGATCGAGCCGTTACCGCCACCCGCATAGATCGCCTTGGCGTCTTCGATCACGCTGCCCTCGCCCTTGGCTGCGCCGCCGGAGAAGACAACGATGCGCTTGTTATCAAAGCAGCACTGCATGATGTGGCGCACGCGATCTGCTTGTGTTGCAATGGGGATACGCTTTTCTTCATAGACCTTCTTGGAGTCTTTGTTGCCAAGGAAGTCGCTAGGCAGCTTCACCTTGATGATGTTCGCACCGAGCAGCGCGGCCATGTGGGCGGCGTAAGCAATCACATCCACGGCAAGTTCGGCTTCCTTGGACAGATCGCCGCCGCGTGGATAGGACCACAGCACCACGGCCAAACCCTTGGCCTTGGCTTCGCGGGACAGGTCGCGGAATTCTTCGTACTGGTTGTACATCGAGTCCGATCCGGGATAGATCGTAAAGCCGATGGCGGCACAACCCAAACGCAGGGCATCATCGATGCTCGCGGTTACAGCCTGATCGGCGTTTTCTTTTTGGGTGGACAGGCTGTTGGCGCTGTTCATCTTCAGAATTGTGGGGATGGCTCCTGCAAAAGTGTCGGCTCCAGCAGCCAGAGGACCAAGCGGCGCGGCATAGGCATTGAGTCCGGCATCAATCGCCAGTTTGTAATGATAATGAGGGTCATAGGCGGGAGGGTTCATTGCAAACGAGCGCGCCGGGCCATGTTCAAAGCCTTGATCGACGGGAAGGATCACCATTTTACCTGTGCCGCCTAATTTGCCAGCCATCAACATGCGGGCTAGGTTTGCCTTGGTTCCAGGGGTTTCGCCTTCATAATGATCAAGAATTTCGCGGACGCGACGGGTCAGACTCATGGGTAACCTCATGTTGAAAGTGAGAGCGTTGCATATTAAGCACGAAATCTAGTCTAAACAGACGCTTTTGTCCATTCAAGCTTTGATGAATCAGTCAGTTAGGTTAAGATTTATGTATTGAAGGTGTCCTGATGGGAAGGCTCAAATATGACCAAGATTTTATCCTTATCTTTGCTGGCTTGCACCATGGGCACGCTTGCTTCCATGGGCTCCGTGCAAGCGGCTGAGCTTACAGCCCGCGATTTGCGAATGGAAACACGCACGCAATGGGATTATCAGCCGTTGCAGGGGCCTCGTTTCCGCGCCCATGATCGTGACATTTTCACGTCGGGTTCGAATGATGCGGTGTCAGGCGATCCGTTGGCCTTGCCGTCTTCTGTCGAGCCGGGTGATTACAAAGACCCCCCGCGCACCGAAGATCGATTTGTGTCGCAGAAATATCTTAAGGATTTAAGAACCTCTACGTCATTGGAAGTTGGGGCTCAGATTTCTTCCTATCACTATCATGAACGTGATCTGGGTGTGAAACTGCAAGGCCCACAGGGAGGCGTCCAGGTTATCGCTACGGGTGCTATTGGTTCGCAGTGGTTCCTGCGTGGTGATGGCCGTTTTACGGCGGGATCTCTTGATTATAAGGGGTCGGGCACGATGGACACGAACCCCAATTATATCGGTGAAGCGCGGGCTACCATTGGACATGACTTTTTGGCGCGGAATTGGGGTGTTTCGCCCTATGTTGGTATCGGTTATCGCTATTTGCACAGTGACGTGCGTGGGGTGACGACAACGGGCCATTTGGGCTATCAACGTGACAGCCATTATTTATTCGTTCCTATCGGGATACAACCTCGAGTGTTGTTTCCGAATGGGGACAAGCTGACTTTGACGGCTGAATATGATCCTTTGTTGCAAGGTTGGCAGGAGAGCTTTCTTAGTGATGTCTCTGGCTACCCGGATTTGACGAACAAGCAAAAGGCTGGCTATGGCCTTCGTGCGGATTTGATGTATCAACGGTTCAATTGGGCTTTTGGCCCGTATATGAATTATTGGAACATCAATCAGTCTGAAACAGAATGTGGAGTTGGGACCGTATATGCAACGTGTGGGTATGAACCTCACAACCATACGTTGGAATATGGACTTCAGGTTCGTTACAAATTCTTTCAAGACTAAAAGGACGTTTTTATGAAGCGCTTACACTTTTCCGCTGGTATTGCGATTGGTCCCATACTGTTTATTTTGGCGATTCTTGGTATTTTGGCGACAGTTTTTGCGGCTGGAACCGGGGGCAGTTTGGGGACGGCTGGCATTGCTGATCGTATTACGAATGATATTGTCGGACAGGCAAATTTGATCCGTTCAAAAATCAGTGAGTGCCAAATGCAGTATTTGATCAATGGAACAAACTATGCCAGCGCGCCATGTCTCAATGATGCCTATCCTTGTTCGGACAAAACGAACGGCGATTTGGTTTCTGCCTTGACCTGTCCGAATGATCCGTTGGATGGGTCGGACCAGCGTAGTATTTGGACAGGCCTTCGCGTAGCTTCGCTTCCGCCGCCAACTCAGGGGTTTGCAGAATGGATGTACATTAATGCGGGCGAAGATGGCGGGCGCTGTATCTGGACGGCTCCAACAGGGACGAAATCAACGGGCATTGTTGATGGATTGACGCGGGCAGCGACAAAGTTCAGTACGAAAGAAATGGATTATGATCCAACCAGTAACTCGCAAAAGGTTGTTGTGTTTATCACGCGGCCGAATGGTTCTGGCACCATCGATAGCCATTGCGTTGCGCCGTGATGCGGTTGAGAGGTTTCACATCTTTTGTGCTTTGGGCTATCCTTTGCTGTTCGTTTTCCTTTAGTTCATTGGTGCAAGCAGCCCCGCAAGTTTCTTTGGCCATGCATGGGGAGGCTAAATACAAAGATGGGTTTACGCGGTTTGATTATGTGAATCCTACAGCACCCAAAGGCGGCACATTGACGCTTGGCGTTGTGGGGTCGTTTGACAGCTTGAATCCTTTTATTGTACGCGGGACGGTGCCACAAGCCCCTGCCTTTGGTTTGTTTGCCTCGGCCTCCGTTTATGAAAGCTTGCTGGCGCGAAGCTGGGATGAACCGTTTACGCTTTATCCGTTGTTGGCCAAAAGCGTTGATGTCCCCGATGATCGTTCTTCCATCACATTTAATCTTGATGAGCGAGCGCACTTTTCTGACGGGACCCCTGTGACAGCCGACGATGTTTTGTTTTCTTTTAGGACGCTCCGCAATCAGGGGCGTCCTAACCATCGCACCTATTACAAGAAAGTCGAGAAGGCTCAGCAGGTTGGCGATCATTCCGTATGCTTTACCTTCAAAAAAAATCCGGATGGATCCTGGGATCGTGAGATGCCGCTCATCATGGGCTTGATGCCTGTGATGCCCGCCCATGATTGGAAGGGACGGACGTTCAATCAAACGACCCTTCGTCCGCCTGTCGCAAGTGGTCCTTATAAGATCACAAAGGTTGAAGCAGGGCGTAGCGTGACGTTGACCCGCAATCCAGATTATTGGGGCCGCGATCTCCCCGTTGAAAAAGGTATGTATAATTTCGATAAGGTGCGGATCGATTTCTATCGAGATGACAGTGTTGCGCTTCAAGCCTTTAAGTCTGGGGCTTTTGATTTGCGTCGGGAATCCGATCCTAAGAAATGGGCTTCGGCGTATGATGGCCCTGCGGTTCGGGATGGGCGTATTAAGCTTCAATCCTTCTCGCACCATCGAACCGAGGCCGTAACGGCTTTTATCCTGAATACGCGCCGCCCGATGTTAAAAAATGAGGCCTTGCGGAAAGCGATGGGGCTCGTTTTTGATTTTGGTTGGATCAACAGGACCTTGTTCCAAGGACTCTATAAGCGCACGACGAGCTTTTTCCCGAACTCAGAGTTGGAAGCGGACCGTGGGTTGCCGGCAGGTGATGAAAAAAACATCTTGGAGAAATATAGGGATAAACTGTCGTTGTCAGTTTTTAATGAAACAGTGATTCCACCCGAAACGGATGGATCGGAAGAGTCGCGTCGTGTGCAACAACTTCGTGCTGCAGAAATGTTAAAGACGGCAGGCTATGTTTTACACTCCGGCCAATTGTTCTCGCCTCAAAACGAGCCTGTTGTGTTCGAGGTGATGCTCAGTGACCCCCAGCAAGAAAAAGTCGCCTTGGAATGGTCGCGCGGGTTGAAGCGTTTAGGGATCGAGGCGCACGTGCGTACGGTGGACAGCGCCCAGTATCAGGCTCGGCTTAATGGGTTTGATTATGATGTGACGACAGGGCGTTGGTTCAATTCACTTTCTCCGGGAAATGAGCAAATGTTTTTTTGGAGCTGCGCTGCGGCCAAGCAAAATGGGAGCCGAAATTATGCAGGGATTTGTGATCCCGTGGTGGATGCTCTCGCCGCCGCTATTCCTGCTGCACAGACGCGCGATGAACTTGTCGCAACGACTCGTGCGCTGGATCGTGTGTTAATGGCGGGGCACTATGTCGTGCCACTCTATCATCTTGGGGTTGATTTGGTGGCCTATCAAGCGAACAAGTTGGCCCATCCTGTCACGATTCCAACCTATGGCCCCATCCTTGAGAGTTGGTGGGCGAAATAGGACTTTTTAGAGGCCGATTTTCTGGAGTGCATCGAGGACTCTGCCCGCGTGGATATATTTGTCTAGTGAATCCGGTGGCCCGAACTTTGTTATGCCGAGTATCACCTTTAGCTCCGCCTCTTGCCCTCCGTTTTCTTTGCAGACAAACAGAAATGTGACTTGACGATTTTGGTGGTACGTACGGCCTGGGACAAGAGCCCCGCGTGCGCCAACGTAAAGGCTTAATGCCTTTTCACTTAATATCAGTGGAGAAGATGCGCCTGCCTTTTTGGTTAAGCTTAGTGGAGAAGATGCGACAAGCCCTGACATAAAGAACCGCTTTCTGATTTTTTAAAACTTCACGCTCTTGCTTTCGTATCTGCGGCCAAGGAAGGCCGGTAGTTTGCTGCCCGGTTGGCTGCCGGGGAACTGATCCATTTGGTATGAGAGATCCGTTTTGGTGCGATAGCTCCACAAGGCATCAGGGTTTTGGTGATAAAACAGGTCAGAAACGGCTTCCGTGCGGACCCAGTCGATGACCTGTTTGCGGTGCATGATTTTCCAAACACCTGTAAGTCCAGATGGACGGCGTTCAAAGCGGTCAAGGAAGCGGCTTCCGATAAAGACATCCTCGCGGCCCGTGGGTTTGTCCATCCGGTAATGAGCCTGGCAATAAGATTCAACCAGTGCTGTGTCGCCTTCCAAGGTTGGCATCACGGTGCCAATCAGATGATGAGACTCGCGGACTTGGTGCATGACGCCGACAACCCAGTGGATATAATCATTCGACGTTCCTTGAAACACGCCGGGGCCGAGGTCTAAAGTCGCATCATGATGGAAGATGGAACGTAATAACGTTTCGTCAATTCTATCGAGGCCGCGAGCAACGCGGTAAACAACATCAGCAATCTCATTTTTATCGACGACGGCTTGAACTGCCGTAGGAATTTGGTTGGGTATGTACCCATTGTTGCCTGCTATTTGAGTCAGGGGCGAAACGCGTGGCGCGCGCGGCAATGATGGCAGAACGGCTTTTTTGGGTTTAGGCGTCAGAGCCTGCTTGGCGGGCGTTGGTTTGGCCTTGGCCAGCGGCTTGCTTGAAGAGGCTAATGCCTTGGGTTTTGCCGTTGTTTTTTGGGAAGGGACGACCACCGCCTTTTTGGTGGGAACCTTCTTGGGGGGGAGAGTTTTCGCCCCTGTCGATTTTGTGGTTTTGGGAGAAGGAGCTTTCTTGTCCTTAACAATCTTCTTGCTTGTCACAGCCATCTTGAGCCTCAAAAATACGTCTGCCCAGAATCTTTACCCCTATGATTTAGCATGGATTGTTGCGTCTTCGTATAGTTTTTTTGTAAATAATAGCGAATTTGACGCATTTTGTCGTCTTTTTATAGTAAATGCAGCCATTTGAGGTACTTTTTTAGAGGTTTTGACTGAAAGAGCGCGAAATTATTGGGGCTAGCCCTTCCTGCGTAAGGGTTCGCTCTTTAAGAAGATTCTTCTGAATAGACCCTATCCTCGTATGGTGGTTTTAATCAATTCTTAGGTGGGGTTGAGTCAAAATGTGAGCATGACAAGCATGGAATCCTATAAAGAGCGTGTTGTAGGCACCAATATTGACCCTCGGTCTTTGTTGTCTACGGACTATTTTAATCACTTTAATGAAGTGGTGATGATGCTTGGCATGGTTGGCGATATGCCTGAGCTGCTCGACGATGTTGATACTTGGGATTTCAAGACTTATCGTGAGCATTTTATGGAAAGTGGCCTTGGTTTTGCTCCGCTTGCCATTGAATGTTACGAGGTTGCCCCTCCTGAGCTGCGCGAACGTTTTGAAAAGATTGCGACCCAAATGAGCATGCTTATTGTTGAAACGCGCTTAAAGCTTCGTTCAACGTGGGAAGCCGGCGAAATGGACAAGTTTAAAGATATGGCCAATTTGCACTCAATGGAGTTGCAGGGCATGATCGACGATGGGGCTGCCATCGTCCACGGCTACACCGCCTCTCTCGATCAAAGCAAGATCGACGATATGTTCCCGTAAGGGAGGAGGCGGGCGTCAGGATTCAGGGGACGGGGAAGAAACGCCGTTTCCTTGTATTCTGACCGCACGTCCCTTTGAACATTGGGCAAAGCTTTTGCTTAAGGATATTTTCCCTGATCCCTGAATCCTGACCCCTACCTTAATGATAAAAATGCCTGATCCCTGTCATCACCATCGCGATGCCGTTATCGTCGGCTGCCTTGATGACGTCTTCGTCGCGGATGGATCCGCCGGGTTGGATCACGCAGGTTGCCCCAGCTTCAATCGCGGACATCAAGCCATCGGCAAACGGGAAGAACGCATCCGATGCGGCGACGCAGCCCTTTGTAAGCGGCTCGGCAAGGCCCATCACCTTGGCGGCATCTTCAGCCTTACGGGCGGCAATGCGGGCACTGTCCACGCGGCTCATTTGGCCTGCACCGATCCCGACGGTGGCGAGGTCTTTTGCATAGACGATGGTGTTGGATTTGACGTGCTTGGCAACCGTGAACGCAAAGATCATATCGGCCATCTCGGCCTCTGTCGGTTGACGCTTGGTGACGCATTTCAAATTGGCGCGGTCAAGGATTTGGTTATCGCGTGACTGCACGAGTAATCCGCCCGCCACTGTTTTCATAAAGCGACCAGAGGCGTAAGGATCGGGCATCGTCTTTGTCAGAAGAACGCGCAGGTTTTTCTTGGCGGCAATAATTTCGCGAGCCTCATCATCAATGTCTGGCGCGATGATAACTTCCGAGAAAATCTTGGTGATTTCTGCGGCCGTCTTGCCATCCAAAGGACGATTGCACGCAATGATGCCACCAAAGGCGCTGACGCTATCGCACGCGAAAGCGCGGGTGTAAGCGGTCAACAGGTCGGGGCCCGTTGCCACGCCGCACGGGTTGGCATGTTTGATGATCGCGATGGCTGGCGTGTCTGTGAACGCGCTGACAAGCTCAAACGCGGCATCGGTGTCGTTGATGTTGTTATAGCTAAGCTCTTTGCCTTGAATCTGAATAGCGGTCGCCACGCCGATGCGAGGATTCTCATTGACGTAAAAGGCGGCAGTTTGGTGCGGATTCTCGCCATAACGCAAAGACTGACGCAGATTAACGGAAACTGTCATCGTGTCAGGATATTCTTGATCAAGTTGTTGGGCAAACCAACCGCTGACAGCGGCATCATAGCTTGCCGTGTGGGCATAGGCCGCCGCCGCGCACGTCTTGCGGAACGCGAGCGTTGTGCTGCCGTCATTCGCCTTCATCTCGGCAATCACTTCATCATACTGCGCGGGGGAGGTGAGGATCGTCACAAACGCGTGGTTCTTGGCGGCAGAGCGCACCATTGCTGGCCCGCCAATGTCGATGTTCTCAATGCAAGTATCAAAGTCTGCGCCGCGTGCAACCGTTTCGCGGAAAGGATACAAATTGACGACGACCAGATCAATCGGGGGAATGCCATGTTGCGCGGCTTCGGCTTGATGCTTGGCGTTGTCGCGCACTTGTAAAAGGCCACCATGTACTTTTGGGTGCAGCGTCTTGACTCGCCCGTCCATCATTTCAGGAAAGCCAGTATAGTCGCCAACTTCCGTGACGGGGATGCCTGCATCGCGCAACTTTTGCGCACTGCCGCCCGTGGATAGGATCTCGACGCCGCCAGTGGCTAGCGTCTTGGCCAGCTCAACAAGGCCGGATTTATCGGAAACAGAAATAAGGGCGCGGGCAATCTTGCACGAGACGGTCATGGGGTCTTCCCTGAAAAATATGGTTAAAACAAAAGTGGCCTTGCGCCAGACAGACGACGACCCACGCTCCCTTTTAACGCTTTGTTAAGAGGGATGCAATGGTATCAAGCGATTTTACGTGTGCTTTACTTCTCGATTTGTGCGTTTTGAAGCCATTCAGGGCGTTCAAAATGACCTTCGATTTTGGCCGCTTCGAGAATGCGTTCGTACTGTTTCGAATTTGAATAGCCGGGTTTGAGCGCCAGAATCTTAACGTCGCCACCATTCTCTCGGATGATTTTAGTTTCCGGCATTTTCTCAGGATCATAGTCGCCGCCCTTGGTGTGAATGGTCGGCTTGATTTTGGCCAGAATTTCACTTGGCGTGTCTTCATCGAAGAAGGTTACATAATCCACACAACGTAGTCCGGCGACGACAAGAGCGCGATCCTGTTCATTGTTAATGGGGCGTTGTGGCCCTTTAATGCGCCGAACCGAATCATCCGTATTTAAGATGACGATCAGCATGTCCCCCAGATCACGGGCTTCTTCAAGATATTCAAGATGTCCGGCATGAATGAAATCATAAACGCCATTTGTGGTGACAATGATTTTGCCAGATTCTTTGGCTTTTTCAATGAGAGGAAGGAGTTTGGTAACAGGCATAATGCGGGTTTGAGTCGAAGGCACGGATCGATCCTTGTACGTGTTTAAAGTTGGCGGCAGCTGATAACAAAACTGTGCAAGAAGTGATAGCTCAAAGCTTAGGCGTTATCAACCTTGATTAGAAGTATTTGAAAATTCACCGTGAGCAACGTGTTAAGCTTGGCCCGTTGTATCACAATATCGGCCAACATTGGTGGCATACAACTGGTCTATTTGAGGAATCTATAGGGTTCGGATTCTATATGCTTGCGGTGTTGTCGTTGACCAAAGCAATCAATCTGATGGGGGCCTCTGTTCCTCCGCCGATTTTAATCGGCAAGGCAAGGATAAAGCTGCCAAGCGGAGGAAGTTGATGCGCGTTTGCGACATTTTCAATCATGAACTTGCCTGCTCCAAGTAAGGTAGCATGGACGGCAAATGCGTCGTCGGGTCTGTCGGGTGAAAGCGTATCAATACCAAGACCAACAATCTTTCGTTCTAACAAAAAGCGTGCCGCTTCTACGGAAACAGAGGGGAAGGCATAGTTGTTGTGATACTTCGCGGGTTCATCCCAAAACGTAGCCCAGCCCGTTCGAACCAGCACAAAAGTCTGAGGGGGAATGGTGCCGTGAAGGGACTCAAACGTTTCTATGTCTTGCACAGAAAGACTGTAATGCTCATGGGCGTGCTCTGAAACGTCAATGACAACACAGGGCGCTATAAGATTTTGTAAGGGGAGCTTATCAATCGTGAGCCCACCGGGAATGCAATGTGCGGGCGCATCCATATGGGTTCCAAGGCCTGCATCCATTGCAATTTTTTGAGCACGAAATTTAACGTCTGTTGTGCAATCAGGATAGTCGCAATCAATACCAAGGTGAAAGCCGCAGTCCTTGTCCCAAGCTGGAATAGATTCCTTGAGCGTATGGGTCAGATCAATGGCTTTGTAGGGAAAAACCATGCAGACTATCCTTTACAATTCTCGATGCAACAGGGCTTGTTCAGCTTGGCGGACAAGTTCGGTCAGAATGGCAAGCGCAGGGCGTTCGTCCTTGACGACGCCGACGATTTGGCCAGCCATCAGCGAGCCGTTGGCGACGTCGCCATCAATGACGGCACGGCGCAAGGCTCCGGCCCAGAAATGCTCAATTTCAAGTTGGGCTTGTTCTTTGGTTAGTTCACCTGCATCAAACTTGGCGATGACTTCGCGTTGTTTTTGAAGGAAGTGGTTGGTGCCTTCGTTGACGATGGCACGCACCGGAATGACCGGAAAACGTGGGTCAAGTTGTGGTGTGGGAACAGCATCACGCGCAGCGGCGCGGATAAAGGCTTTCTTGAAATCGGCATGAGCCACGCATTCATTGGCGCAAACGAACAGAGTGCCAATTTGCACACCCGATGCGCCCATTTCAAGGTGCGAGACGATGGCCTCGCCGCGTCCAATGCCGCCAGCGACAAAAACGGGCACAAGCTCGTGCAATTCGGGAAGGATTTCTTGCGCTAAAACGGTGGTGCTGATGGGACCAATATGGCCGCCCGCCTCCATGCCTTCGATGACAAGAGCATCCGCGCCATTGCGAATCATGCGCTTGCCAAGAGCAAGAGCCGGGGCAAAACAAATCAGCTTTGCGCCGCCATCTTTAACGCGCTTAACCGCAAGCGTGGAGGGCACGCCGCCCGCCAAAACGATGTGGCCAACGTTTTCTTCAAGGCAGACATCGATCAGCTCATCAATTTGTGGATGCATGGTAATCAGGTTGACGCCGAATGGCGCGCGCGTTAACTCTCGCGTAGCTTTGATTTCGGCGCGCAGTAAATCAGGAGGCATGGAGCCACAGGCGAGAACGCCGAAGCCTCCGGCATTTGAGATGGCCGCGACAAGGTTGCGCTCGCTGATCCAGCTCATTGCGCCGCCCATGACGGCGACCTTGCTGCCGAGGAAGTCGCAACCGCGTTGCATCAAAGGCTTCAGGCGGGAGGAAATGGTTACCATGCTATATTCTCACCAGTATGTCGCAAAAATTGTCCGGTCTGTTCGGGTGTCAAGGCGTTGATGATTTTCACCAAACGTCGCGCACTTTCTTCAGGAGCCAGATCGGCTTCTTGGCTTCCCATATCCGTGCGCACCGCACCGGGGTTGAGTGTTACTACAACAAATTGTTCGTTTTGCAAAGTCGAAGAGATAATTTTTGTCGCGGCGTTTAAAGCGGCCTTGCTGGTGCCGTAGGCAAGGGGGATCGTACTGTCCATATGTGTGATGGCTCCCCATCGGCTCGAGATCATAACGATTTTGCGGGTTTGGCCTCGTCGTAGGTTGGGAAGGAGGGCCTGCGTAACCATAACGGGGGCGATGCTGTTGGTGCGAAGGACCTTTACCCAGCCCTCACTATTGATGCTGCCCAAAGTTTGATCGGGGGCTTTGTCTAATACCGAAGCGTGAGGATTTGTGCCCGACAGGATGCCAGCATTATTAATGAGAACATCAAGAGGCTGGTCGTTGAGTGTGGAGGAAAGTGCGGCGATGGAATTCTCATCCGCAACATCAAGCGACAGAATCGTAAGGTTTGCGGTTTCTTTTGTGAGAGTTTGTAAGGTCTCGGCGCGATCCGGCACGCGGCATGTCGCGATGACGGTTTCGCCATTGCTTAGAAATTGCTTGGTCAGCGCGAGTCCAATTCCACGATTGGCTCCGGTAATCAGGATGGTTTGTGTCATGGCAATGGACTCTGGTTGATAGGGTTTCTAGATGTAATATACCCAGATTCCGCGAGAATTTTGGTCTGGTCACGAGCGGTTGCGCGGAGATATTCTCTCGCCGGACAGTCCTCTCCTTTAAGAACAATTGGTTCTGTCCGGCAAGAGGATCGCGAGGCGCAGAGCGAGTGATCGAGAGCGGCCCTTTCAATGAGTCCGTTTATAGGTCCGCTGGTATTACGTCGCATCCAGCTTAAATGCGGTGTGAAGTGAACGTAGGGCCAGCTCAAGATATTCTTCGCCGATCAGTACACTGATGTTGATTTCAGATGTTTCAATCAATTTGATGTTAATGCCTTTGTCAGCCAGCGTTTTGAACATCAATGCAGCAATGCCAGGACGATTGCGCATGCCAAGTCCAACTAGCGAGATCTTCGCGACGTTAGGGTCGGAGATCATGTCTTTATAACCAATTTTCTCACGCTCTGATTTGATGACTTCCTCGGCGCGGGCCAAATTATTGCGTGGAATGCTGAAGGTGACTGTCGTTGTCATGTCATCTTTTGATGCTGTTTGCACAATCACGCCAACATTGATCCCGGCGTGAGCCAGAGGCCCAAAGATAGAGGCCGCAACGCCAGGCGTGTCGGTGACGTCGGCCAATGTAATTTTGGCGTCGCCAAGAGAATGCGCAATGCCTGTTACGGGGGTGTTTTCCATGGTTTCATCCTCATCTGTCACAAGTGTGCCGGGCAGATCGCTGCCGATTTGGTTTTCAAAAGTTGAAAGAACTTGAAGTGGTATGCGATAGCGCATCGCCATTTCGACAGAACGCGTTTGCAACACTTTTGCGCCGAGCGACGCTAGTTCCAGCATTTCTTCATACGAGATCTTGGAAAGCTTGCTGGATTTTGTGACAATGCGCGGATCAGCCGTGTAAACGCCATCTACGTCGGTATAGATATCGCAACGATCAGCGCCAAGTGTGGCCGCCAACGCAACGGCAGAGGTGTCCGACCCACCGCGTCCGAGTGTTGTAATGCTTAGGTCGTCACAAACGCCTTGAAATCCCGCTAAAACCGCGACTTCGCCTTTGTCGAGGCGTTCTTTCAAGCGCCGAACGTCAATTTCAATGATGCGAGCCTTGGTGTGGTCCGTATCCGTTTTAAACGGAACTTGCCATCCTTGCCATGACCGCGCATTGATCCCCCGTTGTTCTAGGGCAAGAGCCATTAGACCTGATGAGATTTGCTCCCCTGTCGAGACAACAGCGTCAAGCTCACGGG
>JAQUYN010000018.1 GCA_028691835.1 Alphaproteobacteria bacterium
CTTGGGCTATATAGACAGAGCCCTTGATCTTTTCTAGCGCGTTTCCCGATTCGGTTGATGCATCGTTGACTGCATGCAGCCGCTCTATCCTATTGTTTATCGAGCAGATTCACGCGAACGCTTGGTGCAAAAGGCGCCAACCTTATCGCGATCTGCTCTAGGAACCGAGCATTGTAACAAAATCAGACTGGGAAGTAATCAATTACCTCTTGTCGAAAAACGACAACCACAGTAATTTTGGCGGTAAAAGCCCTCTTGCTTGGCGAGGGCTGCGCCACGTTCGGCCCCACCTTTGGCGCGCCAGTTATAGTCCCAGAACGTCACCTCCTCAAAACGAGCGGCGGCGGCGTGGCCAGCCTCATGCACCTGCGCTTGGTTTTTGTGGCGGGAGATGGAAAGGCCGGGCGCGATAAAGGGGAACTCATTTTCTTGCGCATACAGCGCGGTACGAGCAAGGCGCATTTCAAAACAAACTGAGCAACGCTTGCCACGCTCCGGTTCAGCTTCCAGACCTTTGACGCGCTCCATCCAATTTTCAACATCGTAATCCGCGTCAATAAACGGCACGCCGAGCCTGCCTGCAAAGGCAATAACTTCGGCTTTACGCTTTTCATATTCTTCGTGCGGGTGGATGTTGGGATTATAAAAGTAAGCAGTCACATCCAACCCCGACGCTTTCATGCCTTCCAGAATCGCGCAACTGCATGGCGCACAGCAAATGTGCAGCAAGACCTTTGTGCCCGGCCCCATTCCATCTGGAAACATATGATGATCTCTTATCATTGATTCTTTCACATAAGCCTCGCCCTGAACGTCTTACGACTAACAAAAAATATATTTGCCGTAAGCCCACTACATGTATAATTAGCACCACCTTTAACAATTCGAGGCCAAAGTGAAAACGTTTTTCATTGCACTGTTTCTTCTCTGCCTGACACAGCAGGTACACGCCGACGATTTTGATACGATCATGACGAAAACGGATCGTGAAACGGCCTCAAAAACAACGGAACTCACAGTAACAGGCTTTGACGTGCCTGAAGGGTATGAGGTTAACCGCTTTAGCTATGACAAAGGCCTTTCAACAAGGCAGTGCTTTGATTTTAGCTTGAACCCCAAGAAAGAAGCAGCTAGCAAATTCTCATCAGACAGCCTAAGTAAATATTTAAAAAAGAAGGTTGAGGTTATACTCTCATCCACAAAAAAATCACCCTTATCCTTTTCTGGCATCATCACAAAAATAGCTTACCAAGCACAGACCGGCAGCTATTCGATCAAAGCTTGCAGCAAGATTGATCTGCTTAGCCTTCATTCCGCAAACAAATTGTTTGTCAACTTATCCCCCGTGGAAGCGATCAAGAAAACCTTGGACGAACACAATCTGAACTACAAGTTTGAGCTATACGACGAGTACCCAGAAATCGAATTCCTTACGCGCCTCAGCGAAACGGACACTAATTTTATTAATCGCCTGATGGAGGAAGTTGGCATCTTCTATACGAACAAGCGCATTGATGGCAAAGAGGCCTATCTCTTCGTTGACGACATAACAACACTCGCCAAATACAGCAAAAAGATAAACTATAACGAGCTTGTTGGGACTGAAGAACGGGGAAACTCGCGCCCGTTGCCTGAGCTTTCAATCGAAAACAACCTTCAGTCTGATAATTACCGCTTGGCCGATTATGACCTTTTGAAAGACAAGCCCGTCAGTGAGGCGGCAAACGAGAAAACCGGAGTCAATGTTCAAGAAGAATATCAAATTACCGATTATCCCCCGGCTTTACTCAAGAAAATAGCGCAGACCAAGCTCGCCGCGCTTAACGCTCAGACGAATATATTGCAACTTGAAACAACCAAAGCTGACATCGATCTCGGCGATCAAATCAAGATTGGCGACAAGACTTATTATGTCATTTTGTCTCAACTCTACGTTAGCTGCAGAGGCAACACGAACTGCACTACAATTAACAGTTTGAACCTTATTCCAACCCATGTTCGCTTTGCCAACAGAATAGGAACAGCCTATCCCATGGTCCAGTCAAACATGGTGGGCTTCGTCAGCGACAGCACCAAGGACTCTCATGGGCGCATAGGCTTCCGCTTCCCATGGATGGCCTCTCAACCGGAGACGGTTATGTATAGAGCCCTTCTTTCAGAAAGTGCAAAAAAGGTTGAATACAAAAACGGCGATAAGGTGATTATCACCTTTATCAACGGGTTTCCCGACCGCCCCATAATTACAGACAAAATGTAGGGGCTTATTGAAACAAGCCATGGCCAAGATAAAACGCATACAAAAAACGTATTGGCGGCTTATACCAGCGAGCCTATGAACTGACGTATTGAGAGCGCTGCACGCATTCACTCGCTCTGCGCCTCGCACTCCTCTTGCCGGACGGCACTTCTTGCTTTTAAAGGAAAGGCCTGTCTGGCGAGAGAATCCCTCCTCGCAACCGCTCGTGATCAATAGGGATGCTTTCATACGCAGGTTGGTATTAGCCTTTTCCTTCAAGCTCATCAATCCGGCGAGTTAACTCTTCAACCTTTTCAACAAGCCGGTTGATGCGATTCAGACGACGCATGTCTTCGATCATTTTACCACGAGGTTTTGCTGGGATACCCCCAATGATGCTTTTGGCCGACACATTTCCGGCAACACCGCTCATTCCCATGACAATCACATCATCGCCAATCTTGACGTGATCCGCGACGCCAACCGCGCCGCCGAGAACAACGCGATTACCAATGACCGCACTCCCCGCGATGCCAGAGCGTCCACACAACATACAATTTTCACCCACCGTAACATTGTGGCCAATTTGAACTTGGTTATCGATTTTTGTCCCATTACCAATTGTTGTTGAAATGATCGTGCCACGATCTATCGATGTATTCGCACCGATCTCAACATCATCCCCAATCACAACGGAACCCAACGATGCAATACGGATCAGCTCAACGTTCGTGGAAAGACCAACCTCCCCCGTTGACTTCGCCTGCTCAACGCTTCCCATTTCAGGAGTTACAAAACTGAACCCATCGGCACCAATGCTGGCATTAAAATGGATGATGCATCGCGCACCGATACGCACACGAGAACCAACGCGCACGCCAGAATAAATCAAGCCATCTGCGCCAATTTTAACTTTGGGTCCCACATAAACTTGCGGATGAATAATCGTGCCTGCGCAGATCTGCGCCCCGGCACAAATATAACTGTAAGCGCCAATTGTAACATTGGGTTCAATCTTGGCTCCGACTTCAATCACTGCCGTCGGATGAATGCCCGCAGGCACAATGACCTTTTCTTCAAACAGACGAGTCATCTTGGCCATGGCCACGCGTGAGCGCCCGACTTCTATCGACGCAAGAATGCACGACGGAACCTCTGCGCCTTCGGCAACAATCACGGACCGAACAGGCGAATTCTGGAGCAAAGGAAGAAGAGCTTTATCCATCGCCAGAACAAGATCCTGGGGCCCCTGAATATCAGAAGGGTGGGCCAAACGAGATACGGTCAACGAGCCATCGCCTTTTAAGCGACCGCCTATTGCTGCGGCTATTTCAGCCATTGTCAATGTCTTAGTCATGGGTCCTTCTAACATTATGCCACCGAAAACACAAAAACTTATGAGTCGCACATTATCAATCGATTGTGTAGAATGAATCTTCGTCGTTCAAGGGTTGGCGTGTTGCGCCGCAAAGTACCGTAATAGGCAGGGCCAACAATAAGCAACCCTCAAATCTTGGGTTACAAGAATTATATGCGATCATTTCATCAAAATACGGACAAAATTATGCTCCGCCGCTTAACCTTCCTCCTTTTTATAGCGTGTGTGGCTGTTCCCACCCTTGTGGAAGCAAAAGTTAAGAAAACGACGCCCCATGCCGCCACAAAACAAACCCCATCCTTGGCTCACGCCGTTTATGAGCCGGACGGCTCTTTCGGTTTTTGCCTGACAGACACCGCCTATCCCGATGGAAAAAAACTTACTATCGCCTATTCCCCCAGCAAACAAATCAACATCGGCATCACAATCCCGCAAGGCAAGTTCAAAATCGGTTCGCGCTATGACCTGACAATCAAACTGGACAAAGGGGCTGAACGCAAAGTCCGCGCAGCCACCTTGGATGAGGAAACGCTGCTCCTGCAAATGGGAAGCAACGTATCCTTTCGCAAGAAATTGGCTGAGGCAAAAATTCTATATATAGGCTCGCCCAGCAATACCGTCTCCTTTGGCCTTCCGGCGATTGCGGCCCGCATTAAAGATCTTGAGTCCTGCATCCAAACAAAAGCTAATACGAAGGATGAACGCGCAGCCAAGGCCGAACAGATGATGCCTGAGCCGCTCAAAGCAATTTTAATCACTGCCGGATTTAAAGACATCGTTCCGATCAGCATGAAGGACATCCCCCCGGATGAACGCCCCGCCGATTTTCTATGGCAAATGGGAAACATTCTGTCAGGCGTACGCGAACGTGCGGTTCCAACAGACAAAAGCCTGTCTGATATGGTAGGCCTTCACATTCAGGGACTCAAAAAACACTGCCCCGGACACTTTAATGCACAAATTGGGCGCGAAAAACCAACACCGACGCTTACACTCCGCACAGCGGAGGCTCGGTGTTCTCCCAAAAACACATCGGCTAACGACGAAGATGTTTTTGTCTCTCTTCTCTTCTATCGGACCCAAGCGGGAGCTTTTACTGTTTTTACCTTTGAAGGTTCAACAGCACACAAGAGGGAGTCCAAAGCAGATCGGGATCAACTCTTAAAAACTCTGCTGACAATGGCCAAAAACTAGAGCAGATCGCGATAAGGTTGACGCCTTTTGCGCCAAACGTTCGCGTGAATCGGCTCGATAAATATAATAGGATAGAGCGGCTGCATGCAGTCAACGATGCGTCAACCTAATCGGGAAACGCTCTAAAACAAGTTTAGCCTAATATCAAAACGATGCCCGTTTCGAGGCGCAGACACTCCGTCCAGAACCGAAAGCAACGCCGAAGACCAGCAACGAGCCGACGAGACCAGCTAAGCCCGTCGAAAGAGTCTCGGATGAAACGGCGGCAACCTGATAATCGGCAAACGGGGCCGTCACATCAGAAACGGCGGCAGAAATAAACCCTTTATCCTCGGCGACCTTCTCCAACCCATCGGGAAAACCCGAAGCAAAGGGGCTGACAAAAGCAGCCAAGACAAGCGCCAACGCCAAGCCAACTGCAACAAGCCGCTTTTCGTTCACAGGAAAAGAAGAAGAGAGTGACATCTTCGCCCAAGCAGGCTGCACAGAAGGAGCACCTTTAAACAACGCAGCAAGAGCCACGACACTGACAGCCGCTTCGCCAAAACCGATTAAGGCATGCGTGCCAACCATAGCGGGAAGAGCAACATCAAGAGCAGATGTGCCCGATACAGCAAGCTCAATCGCACAGGCAGCCGAAGCCGCAACAATACTAAGCCAGCTTGTCACGCCGACCGCCAAGTAAAAACCAACGGCGCCATCCGGCAAAAATGAACGCATCTTGCGCAAAACAGGGTAAGCCAAAATCCCACCGACAACCCCCATATTCACGATATTGGAACCTAGGGCCAACATACCGCCATCGCCAAAAAGGACTCCTTGAACGCCGAGCACCAAAGCAAGCGCAAGACATGCGCCCCAAGGCCCCAAGACGGCAGCCGCCATGACGGCCCCTAAAAAATGGCCGCTCGTCCCGCCACCGATGGGGAAATTGAGCATCTGGGCGGCGAAAATAAATGTCGCAAGAACGGCAAACACTGGCGCAATAAAAGTTTTCGTAGCACTCTCTTTTCTCAAGCCCCGAACACTGGCAGCCAAAGCAACAACAGCAACGACACCCATGGCCGCGTTCACAGGATCCGAGACAAAACCATCAGGTATGTGCATGACGTTCCTTTCACGTTTGTACAAATTTCAAAAGGCAAGAAAAGTCGTCGAACGGCGACTCGAAGAAGACCCAACAACTTTAAATATAATGACGCCTTATCACAAGACGAAAGTAGAAGAACGGATCACGTCACATTGTTCAGCAACATATGTTGCGTGTACTGCTTGTCAGACCCTTGAATATGTCCAGATAACCAATCCCTCAAAACATTCAAAACTTCCAGCGATAAGGACCCGGATCCGCTAACTTTAAACCGTTCATAAATCTCGATCACCGTCTTCTTTATCTTAGTATGTTCTTCTTTATGCACATCCGATTGCGCATAACCCGTTCGTGCAAATATTTTTTCCTCATAATCTAAATGCTCGGCAGTATAAAGAAGGAGACCTTCTAAAATAGGCCCCAAATCTTCACGACTCTTTTGGGCCACCATCCCGTCGTACAAATCATTGATCATTTTCACCAATTTTTTATGTTGATCGTCTATGGAGGCAATCCCAACGCTCAAACTTTCATCCCAAGTCATCAAAGCCATATTACCCTCCTGCGCCGAATTACGTAAAATATTGGCTCAAATCTTTAAATGATGTATATTAATTATTACTTTCTTCGATACATTCTATTGTATTATGCCCCTGTTATATCCTCCGTTTCATAGTTCAAAGACGCACGTTACTTGAACGGCAACAGCAATACCTTAATCAAGCCCTTATAAAAACCGTCTTGCGCAAAAAAACATGGTTAACAAATGCACAGTCACCAAAAAAAATGCGCGTTTTACACGATTCTCTGCATAATGCTCATTGCATAGTGTGAAAAGGCCAGCTAACAAATATTGAGTGCTGATGTGATTCCACATTTCCTTTTTTTCAGCAGTCTGTTCAACCTTAGGAGAATTCTTATGGCTAAGAAAGCAACAACCAAGACAGCAACCGTCCTTCGCCCTGTGAAGGAAAAGCTTACAAAGTCCGCTCTGGTCACGATGATCGCTGAGCAAAACGAAATCTCGCGCAAGGCCGCTTCTGGCGTTCTCGCAACAATCGAGAACATCATGATGGGTTCGATTCATCCCAAGGGCATCGGCGAATTCACACTCCCCGGTCTTTTGAAGATCACACTGCGCAAAGTTCCTGCTCGTAAGGCTGGCACGCTCATCCGCAACCCAGCAACGGGCGAAATGATGAAGGCCGAAGCTAAGCCAGCTTCTGTTCGCGTTAAAGTTCGCGCTCTCTCAAAGTTGAAGAATACAGCCAAGGGTGCGTAAGCCTTTTTGCTGAAGCAAAAGAAAAAGGCCTCGGATTTCTCCGGGGCCTTTTTTTATACCGTCTTATCCTTGAACACGCACAAATCGCGTACGATACAGTTCGGACAGTCTGGCTTTTTCGCCTTGCACACATAACGTCCATGCAAAAGC
This sequence comes from Alphaproteobacteria bacterium, assembly GCA_028691835.1. Lineage (GTDB taxonomy): Bacteria > Pseudomonadota > Alphaproteobacteria > UBA9219 > UBA9219 > UBA8914. The sequence continues at coordinate 7,331 of JAQUYN010000018.1, forward strand.
AGCCAGTGATGAGCATGTTGCAACCATTTGCTTGGCACAATCTTCATCAACTGTTCTTCAACCTCAAGCGGCGTTTCACCACACGCCAACCCCGTACGATTGGCAACACGAAAGACATGCGTATCCACGGCCATTGTGGGCTGACCAAACGCGACATTCAAAACTACGTTGGCGGTTTTGCGACCGACACCGGGCAGACTTTCCAAAGCTTCACGATCCTGCGGGACTTCACCACCATACTGATCGACAAGAATTTGCGAAAGCGCGATAACATTCTTGGCCTTGTTGTTCAGCAAATTGATGCTCTTGATATAAGTCTTCAACTCTGCCTCACCGAGAGCCACCATCGCCTTGGGCGTTTTAATCTTTTTGAAGAGCGGACCTGTAGCCTTGTTCACGCCCACGTCGGTCATCTGTGCAGACAGCACAACCGCGACAAGCAACGTATAGGGGTTCACATAACTCAATTCGCTTTCTGGTTCTGGACGCATCGCCGCCAGTCGTGAGAAAAACGTATCAACAGAGGATGTCTTCATAAAGATGCTTTCCTGCGGTAGAATCATTGCCGTATTCTAGACCAATCGAAGCGGAGAACCTATGACCGACATCACCTTTTCAAACCGCGCCCCCGATTTTGTGACGTGGACCCCAAGTTCATCCTCCTTTGGCCTCCTCCTTTTAGGCTTCACGCCATCAAAAGAACTGTGCCGCCTTGCCTTCCTCGGCAAGCGCAAGGCTTCCGCCGTTCTTAAAAACTGGCAAGGTCAATGGCCCCAAACCCAATTCGCACAAAACGCAAAGGAACAGAAGCTCAAACCTGAAACGCCAATCCTGCTTGTCGGAACGGATTTCCAACACCGCGTCTGGTCAGCCCTTCTCGATATCCCCGCTGGCGAGACAGTAACCTATGGCGAGCTTGCGGCACGCATCGGCAAGCCCAAAGCCGCCCGTGCCGTCGGAACAGCCCTTGGGGCCAACCCCATCCCCCTCCTCATCCCTTGTCACCGCGTGGTTGCCTCAACAGGACTTGGCGGCTTTACAGGGGGACTTCCCCTTAAAAAAGCCCTCCTTCAGTCCGAAACCCACCCCACCCAACAAAAGGGTTGCAAAACGATACCAAATCGTCTCTAAACTCCTGCTATGGGATACAAGATAACAGGGTTCTGACGCGTGCGCGTGTCGGGTCACCCCGGAGATCAGGACGTTAAAGGCTCAAGCCTTCTCAACCAACCTGGCCCGCTTCATTAAAACGTTCGGAAACGGCGTCGCCACACGGACTGAGCATGTCCTCACGGCACCGAGGTTTCCTCAACTGGAATGGAGCTGACCCCGTGTCCCGAAGCCAAAGACAGGAACGCGATACGCGCGCCCTGCACCTACTCAATGACAATCAGCAAATTGGAATCAAGCCTTGTGCCTGATGATTTTTGCCGTGCGTTGGCTTCAAACACCTGTGCGACCACGCACAAGTGACCCATGGGTCATGCCCTTTCCTTCTTGTCACACCATCAAGGAAGGCCAACATGAAAAAAATCGAAATTACAGGACGACCCCTGAATGGATTTAGGACCGTCATCAAAGAGCACCGCGAAGCAGGCATGGAGATTCTGACACGCAATGCCCGCAGCATGCCGACAGATTTGCGCCGCGATCTTCACCTCGGGCCTGAACATTTTGCCCTTTGCGGTTTTATGGGGCATCGCGCCCTCACCAATCAGGGTGATTTAGGAAAGGCCATCTATCTCTACACGAAGAAAATGGGCCAACTGGAAGACACTCATAATGTCGGCTTTGCCCTTCTGAGCGGCGGCGGCATGCCCGACCCCATCAATCCCGAACAAAGCGGTTATATGGGGCAGTGGGTGCGCGGCATCAGCGAAAGCAACCATCTGGGGCGCTTCCTGTCCTTACAAGAACTGGTCATGCTTGAAGGCATACGCAAAGGCTATGGCCGCGCCGTCATTCTGCAAAACCTGTATGGCGAAGCCCGTTATGGCGAACGGACGGACGGCCTGCTCTGCGCAGCGGATGGTTATCTCACCTTTCCGGGTGGCAACGGCACCCTTCTAGAAGTCGGGGATTACAACGTCAGCGCATCAATCACACCTGACTTTGCACGGCGCAAGATGATCTATGTCGATCCTTTCAGGACATGTCCTAAGACGGGGCGCATCTCCCGCTTTATGGAGCATGATGCGGCCTTTCTGCGCCGCCGGATTGAGGACAACGGGATGAGCGAGGACAGCGCCCGCAAGTTAAATGAAAACTGCATTCGCTATCAACCCGCGTTGGGCCTTTCGGCGGATCAGATCAGCGACGAACTCGTATCGCTATGCGTTGCCCTACGGCAGGGGGCCGTCCGCTATGCCCCGCAGGCTGATTACAGCCCACTGCCAAAAGCCGTCCTGCACAAATATCTGCGACCAATTGATGCAAAGGGCAGTCAACTCGCTCCCCTTTTCGAGGAATATCCTGTAGAATGGGACTGGCTTCACGACGAAGTCAAAAGCCGATCCATTCGTGTAAAGGGTCGGACAGCCAACCATGAGTTTGTCGGGCGGACGGTACGCCCCACAAGAAACGGAGGCGATAGAGCGGTTTTCGACTAGACCCTTTTTCGATCACTTGGAGGCGCCAACTTCATCGCGATCTGCTCTAGCAGTTTGCTGAAAAACTCATGGGACAACGAGCTATTTCAAAAAAACCGTCAATCCCAGCCCCCCACGAATGAAAGCCATAACTCGGATTATGTAACCCCGAACATATCTTTAACCTTGTCAAAGAAGCTTTCGCTTTCGGGATGTGTCTTGTTGTTTTCGGCTTCGATGGCGAACTCTTCCAAAAGCTCTTTTTGGCGCTTGGTCAAATGCGAAGGCGTTTCAACAACCAACTCGGCATAAAGATCACCACGTGACGAACTGCGCAAAACCGACATGCCTTTGCCGCGCAGACGCACCTGATGTCCGCTTTGCGTGCCCGCCTTCACCTCGACCTCAGCCATAGAGCCATCGATCACGGGAACCTGCACCTTACCACCCAGAGCCGCCATCGTCATGGGGATCGGCACGCGACAATGAACGTTGGCCCCGTCACGCTGAAAGAGGGGATGACCCTTCACGCTCAAAATAACATAAAGATCGCCGGCATGAGCCCCACGCAGTCCCGCCTCGCCCTCGCCCGACAAACGAATGCGCGTGCCGCTTTCGACACCGGCGGGAATGGTCACAACGAGCGTCCGCTCCTTACGCGTGCGGCCAACACCCTGACAGCTCTTGCATGGATCCTTGATCACCTTGCCTGCGCCTTGACAGGTCGGACACGTATGTTCGATGGAAAAGAAACCCTGCTGCACGCGCACACGGCCATGGCCATCGCAGGTCGAACAAGTAACAGTTGACGTGCCGGGGGCCGTCCCAGCCCCGTTACAGGCCTCGCACGCGACCAGAGTGGAAACCTTGATTGTCTTGTCGGTGCCCTTAAACGCCTCATCGAGCGTGATGCTCATATCATAGCGCAAGTCAGAGCCACGCTGCCCCGCCTGATCGGGTCCGGCCCGACGACGACCGCCGCCACCGCCCAGAATCTCACCGAACATTTCCTCAAAAATGTCACCAAAACCACCGGAGAAATCAAAGCCGCCGAACCCACCAGCGCCGCCGCCCATGCCCCCTTGCTCAAACGCAGCGTGCCCATAACGATCATAGGCCGCACGTTTTTGCTCATCGCGCAGCACGTCATAGGCTTCGCTGACTTCCTTGAACTTATGCTCGGCCTCTTTGTTGCCGGGGTTCTTGTCGGGATGATACTTCATCGCCATCTTGCGATAGGCCTTTTTCAGCTCATCCGCCGAAGCCTCGCGCCCCGCCCCCAACAATTCATAGTAATCCGCTTTTGACATCTAACTTACCCTTTATTCTTTCAAACCACGCGCAGGAACGAAGTAATGTGTGCCGTATTTTGCTTTGATCTTATCCATCACGCCATTATCGATAAGCATCTGCAAAGCATTATTCATCATAGCCGTCAATTGCGGGTCGGCGAACGCCAACACATGGGGCAAGATGTTGGTTGGCGGCAATCCCTCGATCAAGCGCAATTGATTGGGATTCGCCTTTGCAAACCCTGTCATTTCGTCCAGATCATAAAAAACGATGTCGGCTTTCTTGGTTGTCGTTGTCATCAGATATTCTGATTCTTGTACCATTTGAGGCAAGGCGACGAGCTGCGCCTTGGGCAAGTTTTCTTTAACCCAAGACATCGAAGCAGCCCCATCGATGACGGCGACCTTCACATCCGGTTGGTTCATGCGCTCTGGGTTGTTATCAAACCGTGCATCATCAACCCGAACAAACAAACGCGGGCCACTGTAAAAGAATGGTCGCGACAGATTAAGATTTGTGATCTTCGCCGCATCAGGCCACACAGAGGTGCAAACGGCATCATATCGATTTGTCTTAAAGCCTTCACCAACATTGCCCCAGTTAATTTCTTCGGTCCATTCGATCTTGAGCCCCGTCACTTTCGCAAGCTCGTTCATAAGATCATAATTCAGCCCCGCCGCTTGCTTGCCTCCATTTTCCATATCCAAATAGTAATAAGGCTTCCAATTCACATAGCCGCAACGCAGCACGCCCGTTTTACGCACAGTGTCATAGGCGGACACTTTTCCACTTTGAACAACAAGGCCCTTACCAGCCAAAGGCGCGTATTTCTCGCCGACGAAAATCCCGATGGCGAGGATGAAAAGCACGATCACTAATTGTCTCATTTTATCCCCCTATGTAAAACACTCTTAAGGAAAAGAAAAATTCACGTAACTTCCGGCATACTCTTTATCTGCTAAAACCCCAGTCGTCCCGCCAGCCCATCTCATTCGCTCTGCGCCTCACCTGCCGCTTGCCGAGCGGAACGGTCTGTTCTTCTTGGCTTCTTCGGTCCGGCGAGCGTCCGGCTCCGCGCAACCGCTCATGACCAGACCGGAATTCTCGCTGAGCCTGAGTATATCAACGCCTCAACCGCCAGCCAGTGGGCGCGATTGATGTTGGCCATAGCGATGTCTTCAAACGCGATCCACGCAACTTCATCACCTTCAGGATTGATCCAGCGAGCGCCAATCTCCTGCTTACGCGTGAAGGTGTAAAGGAAAAAGGTCTGGTCATAAACCCAAAACTCATCCACATCCTCAGCATAAAAGCCGCGCACATGGTGATGGGTCGCCAAAGGCCCGGCCTCAGGCGTAAAATCCAGCCCCGTTTCCTCGTACCATTCGCGGGCAACGGCCTGCTCAATCGTCTCACCTTCATCGATCCCACCGCCGGGAAGATCGGGCACGCCGTTGGCAATCTCTGGCCACAAGACAAGCACCGAATCCTGCGCCTTCGCCAACGTCCATGCCCCGCGTCGCGACTTGATTACCGAATGCGCCTGTGGCGTCACAAGGACGCCACAACGATCATAAAACGGGATTTGCGTTTTATATTCTTCCATCTTTGGGAACCAACCGACCACTGACATATTTGTGCAGAACACTGGCAATCAGGGTCTGATAGGGGATGCCTTCTTCTTCTGCTTTGACCTTCAACCCGTCAAGGTCAACTTCTTGAAGACGAATATTGACCCTCGCCTCTTTTTTTTGTTTGAAGTTAGAGGCGGCGCGACGCAACGCCGCAACAGCCGCTTTGGTCTCGCGAATAGGCTTAAGTTCACCGCGTTTGTAAGCTTCAAACGCAGCAACATCCTCGGGATCATCTTGATATTTCTTTTTTGTCATAGTCAGCTCCTTGTCCTGCGTCGTTTTGTGGCTTTGCGACTGGGAAACAGCGTTTTCAAGAAAACCTTATCGCCATCGACAATAAACGGCACGATATAGACGTAATCATCAACAACAAGCTCACAAATAAACTGGTGGCGATAGTTTAGACTTGGGTGAGGAAAAACCTCGACCAACTCTTCTTGACCGAGCAGATGGATGATTTCTTCAAAACCAAGTCCGCGTTCTTCCTTAAGCCATGCACTTTTTTGGGGATCAAAAAGAAACTCGGCTACCTTCAGAAAACGGCTTCGGTTCATTCGTCAGCCCCTACTGCTTGCTGCCCGCATTATATGACAATGTGTGCCTTTTGTCAACAAAGACAAAAGGCACACAAAGGATATCAATAACTTACTTCTCTTCCTTCACTTCGCTGAACTCGGCATCGACAACGCCCTCTTCCTTCGGGGCTTCGGCAGAAGCGCCACTGGCCTGATCGCCAGCACCAGCTTCTTGCTGAGCCTTATACATGGCCTCGCCGATCTTCATTGCCGCCGTTGTCAAAGCATCCGTCTTGGCCTTAATCGCAGCCACATCGCCACTTTCCATAACACCCTTCAAATCGGCAATCGCACTTTCAACGGCGCTCTTGTCCGAGGCATCAACCTTGTCGCCAATTTCGGTCAAAGACTTTTCTGTCGTGTGGATCAACGCGTCCGCATGATTGCGCGCATCGACAACTTCACGACGCTTTTTGTCTTCAGCCGCATTGGATTCGGCTTCCTTGACCATGCGTTCAATATCGGCATCTGACAGACCGCCCGAGGCTTGGATCTTAATCTGTTGTTCCTTATTCGTCGCCTTGTCCTTGGCCGTCACGTGCACAATGCCGTTGGCATCAATATCAAACGTCACTTCAATCTGCGGCACCCCACGCGGAGCTGGTGGAATTCCCATCAAATCGAACTGGCCGAGCATCTTATTATCAGCAGCCATTTCGCGTTCACCTTGGAATACGCGAATAGTCACAGCGCCCTGGCTATCTTCAGCTGTCGAGAATACTTGGCTCTTCTTGGTCGGGATCGTTGTGTTGCGGTCGATCAAGCGCGTGAACACGCCACCCAGCGTTTCAATACCAAGCGAAAGCGGCGTGACATCAAGAAGCAGAACGTCGCGCACGTCACCTTTGAGCACGCCACCTTGAATGGCAGCGCCAACGGCAACGACTTCATCAGGGTTCACCCCGCGATGAGGTTCACGACCAAAGAAAGACTTCACGGTTTCGATGATCTTAGGCATGCGGGTCATGCCGCCGACAAGGATCACTTCGTCGATTTCCGAAGCCTTCAACCCGGCATCCGCCAAAGCCTTACGGCAAGGCTCGACCGTCTTTTGAACCAACTCATCAACCAGCGATTCCAACTTGGCGCGAGTCATCTTGATGCTGAGATGCTTCGGGCCCGTTTGATCGGCGGTGATAAACGGTAAGTTGACTTCCGTCTGCACGGACGACGACAGCTCGATCTTCGCCTTTTCGGCGGCTTCCTTCAGGCGTTGCAGCGCGAGACGATCTTGGCGCAAATCGATGCCTTGCTCCTTCTTAAACTCGTCGCAAAGGAAATCCATAATGCGCGTATCGAAATCTTCACCACCAAGGAATGTATCGCCGTTTGTGGACTTCACTTCAAAAACGCCATCGCCGATTTCCAAAACGGAAACGTCGAACGTACCGCCGCCAAGGTCATAAATGGCCACAGTGCCCGTCTTTTTCTTTTCCATGCCATAAGCAAGGGCGGCAGCTGTTGGCTCATTGATGATACGCAAAACTTCAAGGCCCGCAATCTTGCCCGCATCCTTGGTGGCTTGACGTTGGCTGTCGTTAAAATAGGCAGGAACTGTGATCACGGCTTGCGTGACCTTTTCGCCCAAATAAGCTTCCGCTGTTTCCTTCATCTTCATCAGGATGAAAGCCGAGATTTCGGAAGAGCTATAATTCTTGCCGCCGACATCGACCCCGGCGTCGCCATTACTATTCTTGACGATTTTATAGGGGACCATATTAATATCTTTTTGCACCATCGGATCGTTAAAATTACGGCCGACGAGACGCTTGATAGCAAAAAGCGTATTTTCAGGGTTGGTTACGGCCTGACGCTTGGCGCTTTGCCCGACCAGACGCTCACCGCTAGGGGAAAAGGCCACGATAGACGGGGTCGTGTTCGCACCTTCCGCGTTGGGAATAACCTTCGCCGTCGAGCCTTCCATGACGGCAACGCACGAATTGGTGGTTCCGAGGTCAATACCGATTACTTTTGCCATTTCCATTTTTCCTTCATAATCAAAACGTTACATCCTCCCATCCCGAAGATGGGGTTCGATCCTAGGGTGTAATATAGGCACGATTTCCGCGCTTGCAAGGGGCAGCTCCCAAGAGATTTAAGGGGCCTCAAGCAGGGCCTTCAGCTTCTCCAGCGTGGCCAGCTCGAACGGAGCCTCCAATTCGCCTTGTGTCACCCGTTCATGGTAAAGCATACGCGTGCCGTTCGCCGCTGTTTCCTCAAACGTATAATGCACAGTGTAAAAGCCATCTGCAGACGTCAGCTCAAACACCTTGTTCTCTTCAAACGCCGTAACGGTGTAATCACGCCATTCCCCCACCTTTCCCCTGTTGGAATAGACAGAGCCAACCGCAATCGGCCATGCAGATGTTTTCTCTTCCTCAAAACTATCGATCCACTTGGGCGAATTGCGCGGATCAATCGCAAAGGCAAAAACCTCGGCAACGGGCCGATCAATCTCAATTTCCAGCCGCCATTCTCTCATTGCTATACCTTTCCTCTATCTCACCAGCTTCGAACGCAACTATAAGCACGGGCGAGGCCAACGGCGACAAAAAAACCCGCACCTTTGGGGAAAGGGTGCGAGGGCAAATAAGGGCAAAAAGACTTTCTATAACCAAACAGCGAAGCTTTGGGCGCAGCTCCGCGTAGCAATGTCAATACCACAACACCCCGCCCTAGTCAAGTGATTTTTCATGGTTAACGACGTATTTTTCTATACTTCCTTTCACTCGCCTAGATCGACAAAGAGGGGCCATTCAAAAGAACATCAAACCCCGCGCAAAATCAAAAATTGCTTGCACCGCGCATTTGCCGCATACTCACCCTTATGAGCAAACAGGAACGCATCGCGACCAATGATATTCGACCATCACGCCCCTTCTAAGGCGTGAGTGTTGGGGCTCGTCCCCGACAAAGATGACTATCATTGAAAGTTTTGCATTATGACTGTTTCTCAAGAACGCGGAGCCCGCGCAGGTTCCTTGGCCAAAGCCAAACGCATTGTTATCAAAATCGGTTCCTCCCTTCTAGTTGACAGCAACAAAAACGAAATCAACCATTCATGGCTTCTGGCTCTGATCGAAGATGTCGTGGCGTTGCGCGCGAAAGGTCAAGATATTTTGATCGTGTCATCAGGCTCGGTTGCGCTGGGACGACGCATGTTGAAAATCCAAAATGGTGAGTTAAAGCTGTCGGAAAGACAAGCCGCCGCTGCTTGCGGGCAGGTCCGCCTGATGCAAGCCTATCAGCAAATACTGACATGGCATAACACAGGCGCGGCGCAAGTTCTGTTGACACTGGCCGATACAGAAAACCGCCAATCCTACTTGAACGTCCGCGCCACATTGCGCAGTCTATTGGAACTTGGCACCGTTCCCGTTATCAACGAAAACGACACGGTTGCCACACCGACGCGACGCTATGGCGACAATGATCGGCTTGCGGCACGCGTGGCAACAATGATCGATGCGGATTGCCTTATTCTCCTTTCCGACATTGACGGGCTTTACACGGCCGATCCTTCCATCGATCCAACGGCTCAGTTCATTTCAGAGGTCACATCCCTCACCTCTGAAATTCTTGCAATGGGAGGCGAATCCCGTTCTGGTTTTGGGCGTGGCGGCATGCGCACAAAAATGGAGGCTGCCCGCATTGCGCTTGGTTCTGGGTGCGCGATGGTGATTGCGCAAGGCAAAGGGCTTCATCCCCTTCGCTCCATTCTGGAAGGCAAAAGATGCAGCTGGTTTCTGCCGAACTGTTCGCCTTCCGCGGCGCGCAAAGTTTGGATTTCAGGAAGTCTTGATCCACGCGGCACGCTGATGATCGATGATGGGGCCAGCAAAGCCCTGCTTGCGGGGCGAAGTCTTCTTTCGGTTGGCGTGAAAAAAGTGAACGGCACATTTGCACGCGGCGATCTCGTCAGCATCCAGACGCACGATGCAACAGAGGTCGCACGCGGCCTTGTCGCCTATTCAAGCGATGAGTCCCTCAAAATCATGGGGAAGCACAGCGATCAGTTCGAAATCCTGCTTGGCTATAACGGGCAAAAAGAAATCATCCACCGCGACGACCTTGTTTTAACAGGAGACGCACAATGACCCCCATGCAAAGAATAGGCCGCGCCGCACGGAAGGCTTCACACTTTCTCAAAACGGCATCGACCGAACAGAAAAATAAGGCGCTTTTCGAAGCTGCACGCTTGCTGCGCGACAACGCAAAAACCATTCTGATTGCCAATGCGCACGACCTCGCCGCACATCCCGACCTTACCGCCGCGCAGCTGGACCGCCTGACGCTTGACGCGCCGCGCATCGAAGCAATAGCAAACAGCCTTGAAACTGTCGCGGCCCTGCCCGATCCCGTCGGCACGACAATCACGGAATGGCGCGTCGCAAACGGCCTGCACTTCACGCGTGTACGCGTACCGCTCGGCGTTATCGGCGTGATTTACGAAAGTCGTCCGAACGTGACAGCGGATGCGGCGACGCTCTGCTTGAAATCCGGGAATGCGTGCATCCTGCGGCCCGGCTCAGAAAGCTTTGCGACCGCGCAAGCTATCGCTGTCCTTATCACGCAAGCCTTGCACCGTACCGATCTACCAGAAGCCTGCGTGCAGCTTGTCCCCTCTCCTGATCGAGCCTTGGTGGGTGAGCTTTTGCAGCTTGAAGACGATGTGGATGTCATCATTCCTCGCGGTGGGAAATCGCTGATTGCCCGCGTGAAAGCGGAAAGCCGCATTCCGGTGCTTGCGCATCTCGACGGCAATAATCACGTCTATGTGGATCGCGATGCAGATCTTGCGATGGCGTGCCACATTGTGCTGAACGCCAAAATGCGGCGCACGGGCATTTGTGGAGCAACAGAAACTCTGCTTGTCGATCATGCCTGCGCGGCCACGCACCTTGCCGCGCTTATCACCGCGCTTCTTGAGGCTGGGTGCGAAGTTCGCGTTGAACACGACAGCCTCGCGCTTGATCCCCGACTTAAGCTGGCCACAGAAAGCGATTGGTCAACAGAATATCTCGAAGCCATCATCGCCGTAAAAATTGTGGGCGGCGTCGATGAAGCCATCACGCATATCGAGCATTACGGATCACATCATACAGACGCAATTGTGACAGACAACGAGCAAACAGCGCGGCGTTTCCTCGCACAAGTGGACAGTGCTATTGTTCTGCACAACGCCTCCACTCAATTTGCAGATGGCAGCGAGTTCGGGATGGGCGCGGAAATCGGCATCGCTACAGGTCGCCTGCATGCTCGCGGGCCTGTGGGGCTTGAACAGCTGACAACCTTTAAATATATCGCACGCGGCAACGGACATGCGAGGGCAGGATGATAGGCAAATATTTTGAAAACACCTTCCTCCGTTGTCATTCCAGGGCGCGCTTGTTAGCGCGAACCCGGAATCCCATTTTCTTTGAGATAAAAAAAACTGAATAAAAATCCAGATCAACTTTCTTTTGCTCCCTCGTAGGATCGCAGAGAATGTTTTGCGGAATGACAAAACTGATAAGCAAATAAGGATTAAAACCATGACCAAAATACTTCTTGTCGGATGCGGAAAAATGGGCGGCGCAATGGTGCGCGGCTGGCGTAAAGATGAAACGCTCGACATCGTCATCGTTTGCCCCTCGCCCAAAGAGCAAAGCGCTCACGTCACGTGGATCGATGCGCTGGATAAACTTGATCCTGCCTTCATGCCGGATGTCGTTGTGTTGGCGATAAAGCCGCAGCAAATGGCAGCCGTACTGCCCGCTTACGCCCGCCATGCGGATCGCCTGTTTCTTTCTATCGCCGCAGGGAAAACGCTTTCACATCTTGCACAGCTTATTGGGAGTCCGCACGCCGCGATTCTGCGTGCGATGCCGAACCTTCCGTCACAGATCGGGAAAGGCATCACCGTGGTGACAGCCAATACCGCCGTCACATCGCAACAAAAACAACTTGGCCAAAGTCTGCTTGAATCCATCGGCCTTGTCGAATGGATTGACGAGGAAATTTTAATGGACGCCGTGACCGCCCTGTCGGGAAGCGGCCCGGCCTATGCCTTCGCACTGTGCGAGGCCATGGCGGCAGCTGGTGAAAAACTAGGCCTTGCGCCAGAACTTGCCGCTACGCTCGCCCGACAAACAATCATCGGGAGTGGGGCCTTGCTCGGGAAAAGCTGCGCCAGTACGGCTGAATTACGCGTTGCGGTCACAAGCCCCGGCGGCACAACGGCAGCGGCCCTCCTGCCCTTAATGGATCAGGAAAACGGCCTTTTTCCTCTTCTCGAGAAAGCGATGCAAGCTGCGTACGCTCGCGCCAAAGAGCTTTCGTCCTAACAGGCTTCTGAAAAACGCATGGAGTAACGAGCTCTTTCAAAAAAGCCGTCGTGCCAGCGAAGGCTGGCATCCTATTTCCTGTTTCTTGATCTGGCTTCAAAGCCCCACCTAGCCATCATTCTCTCTTTAAAACAATCCAGTAAATCGCTACACTCCTGCCACAACCTTTTTTCGGAGACACCACCATGACCACACTGGGCTATACCCTTATCGGCGGGGCCATTCTGATCGCTTTTCTGGCGATGCTGTATAATCGGCTTGTCGCGTTGCGCCAGACCACACGCAACGCCTTTGCCGACATTGATGTCCAGATGAAGCAACGCTATGACCTGATCCCCAATTTGGTCGAAACGGTCAAAGGCTATGCCACGCATGAAAGCGGCATCATGACCCAAGTGACAGAGGCCCGCGCCAGCGCGATGAAGGCAACCACGATCACGGAAAAAGGCGTGGCAGAGTCCGCCTTGTCCGGCGCTTTGATGCAACTGATGGCTGTCGCCGAAAACTATCCCGACCTGAAAGCCAATCAGAACTTTCAGCAATTGCAAAGCGAGTTGAGCGACCTTGAAAACAAACTGGCAGCTGCACGTCGTTTCTTCAACAGCGCCGTGACGGAATACAACACAGCGATTGAGCAATTCCCCGCCGTGCTTATTGCGCGTCTGTTTGCGTTTGCACCGACAGGCATGTTTGATCTCGGGGACACACGCGCCACGCTGGACACCCCACCGAAGGTTTCATTCTAAACCATGACGGAACCTCTTGGCCTTTCAACCTATCGCTGGAACAACAACATCAAATCGATGCTGTTGCTCGCGGCCTTTCCTTGTTTGTTGCTTGGCCTTGTCTCGCTTTTTTTCTGGATTACCGGCCTGCTCCAATCTACGCCGAAAGGATTCGTCAGTCCTATCTTGGCAAATTCATTTGGTTTACCCGAAGCATCGATCCCCCCAACACCAGTCGGATTTATGCTGGCCGCGACAATATCGTGCGCCCCCGTCGTCTTTGCCATTGCCGCCGGGTGGATTGTCATTGGTTCGCTGTTCAATGAAGGCCTGATCCGCATGGCAACGGGCGCGCGACCTATCGCACGCAACGAATCCCCCGATCTTTACAACGTGCTCGAAAATCTGTGCATCTCACGCGGGATGATAATGCCCAAACTGTTCATTATCGACACGCCCATCATGAATGCCTATGCAAGCGGGCTTAGCAAAGCCAGCTTTTCCATTACCGTGACTCGCGGCCTTATGGAGGCCTTGAGCAAAGACGAACTTGAAGCCGTTTTGGCGCATGAACTGACGCACATCCGCAACCGTGATGTGCGGCTTTTAGTCGTGACTGTTTTGTTTGGCGGGATGCTGTCTTTCTTTGCCGAAATGGCTTGGCGGAGCATCCGTTTTTCTTCCATGACCAGCCATTCCGATAACGATGGCGAACGCCGCAAAGGCAGTGGCGCGCTCCTAATCATTGCGGCGCTTGTGTTGGCTTTTGGCTATATACTTTCGATGTTATTGCGCCTTGCGCTTTCACGACGGCGAGAATATCTGGCTGATGCCGGATCCGTTGAACTCACCAAAAATCCGGGGAGCCTCATACGCGCTCTTCAAAAAATATCCGGTCATGCCGCAATGCCTGATGTGCCCAGCGGCGTGCAAGCCATGCTGATTGAAAATCCCCCGGGCGTCTTCAGCCTATTTGCCACGCATCCGCCCATCGAAGACCGCATCGCCGTACTGCGCCGTCTTGACGGGCAACCCGAAGAAGGCCATTCAATTCTTCCCAATACGCGATAAATCAGGCCTTACGATCCACGACAAAACGAGCAACATCTTCAAGATTCTTGGCGCGCCCATCAAAGAGGCTGAGATGTTGGATGGCTTGTTCGGACAAAAGCTTGGCCTGTTGACGGGCGCGATCATGACCCAAGACGGTCACGAAGGTCGCCTTGCCCGCATCGGCATCGCGGCCAACGGACTTGCCTGTCTCTGCCTCAGTTCCTTCTGCATCAAGCAAATCGTCGATGATCTGGAACGCAAGGCCAAGGTCATGAGCATAAGCGCGGAGCGCCGAAAGGTGCGCGGCTGGGGCCTTGCCCAAAATGCCGCCCATTTCTGTCGAGCAAGCAATCAGCTCGCCCGTTTTCATACGTTGCAACCGTGTGATCGCACCAATATCGAACTGGGTCGTCTCGGCGATCAAATCGAGCATTTGCCCGCCGATCATGCCATTCGCACCTGAAGCGCGAGCCAGCGATGACACCAAAGCGCACCGCACATTCGGATCTTCATGCGTGCGCGAGTCCGCCAAAATCTCAAAAGCGATAGTCAGCAACGCGTCGCCAGCGAGAACGGCCGTCGCCTCGTCATACTTGATATGTGTTGTGGGCTGACCTCGGCGCAAATCGGCATTGTCCATCGCGGGGAGATCGTCATGCACAAGCGAATAGCAATGCAAGCACTCAATGGCGGCGGCAGCGCGAAGCGCGCAATCTTCATCAACGCCATAAATCTCGGCGGTATTCATCACCAGAAAGGGACGCAGACGTTTACCTCCAGCCAGCACGCTGTAACGCATTGCGTCAAACAGCTTTTGCTCAGGGAAATCTGACTTTGGCAGAATCCGCTGCATGGTTTCGGTCACGGATGTCGCGGCATGGTTCATCGCGGCAGAGAGAGAGGGGCTGATTGAAGGCATGGGGCTGCTCGTTTTATTGGGCGTTGAAAGAAGAGGTCTGCACGGTTCCGGCATCGGTCACGGTAATCTTTTCGATCCGAGCCTCGGCCTCACGCAATTTAGCTTCACAGTGACGTTTCAAAAGCGCGCCGCGCTCATAAGCGCCGATGGCATCGTCCAGTTTCGCGCGGCCATCTTCGAGTTGGCGGACAAGCTTTTCCAGCTCGGCCATAGCCTCCTCAAAACTTAGCTTTGCAATATCGACAGGCATAGCGGCCTGCTGCGCTTTATTTTCTTGTGATGATGTCATAAGGGGGACTTTAGGGGCAGCCGCTGAAAAGCACAAGGGGACAAAACAGCCCCTAGATTCCACCCCATATTATGCCTATTCTGGCCCTATGATTCCGTCCACAACCATTATTCGCAGTAAAAAACGTAAACGAACCGTCGCCCTTCATGTCGAGGCGGACGGATCTGTGATTGTGACAGCCCCAGTACGGACAAGCCTTAGCTGGATCAACGCCTTTATCGTCGAAAAAGCAGACTGGATCGCCCGCCGCCGCGCCGCATGGCAGGCCCGCCAATCCACCCCGCCCCCCGTTCTTGCCGATGGCTGCATCGCTCCCTTTTTGGGGACGGAGCTACAAGTCATGATTCATGGCCACACTAACAAGCAGATAACATCTGCACCCGAACCTCACCCATTATGTCATTGCGCGGCCCCTGAAGGGGCCCATGGTGAGGATAAGCCCCTAACACCTTGTCTCTGCATCACCCTGCCGAACGATGTCTCGCCGGAATGTTGGCAAGCCGAGTTGAAGACCGAGCTAACCTTGTGGTACAAAAAGCAAGCCCGGCGTGTGTTTGCCGAGCGCATGACTTACTGGGCCGCGCAAATGGCGGTGAGCCCTTCACGCCTCATCATCACGAACCCTGCGCGACGGTGGGGCAGCTGTTCGGTCAAAGATGAAATCCGTCTCAACTGGCGGCTTATCATGGCCTCTCCCGATATTCTGGATTACGTGATCGTCCATGAACTTTGCCATATCCCCCATAAAAACCATGGCAAAAGGTTCTGGGCTTTGGTCGAGCGCTTCACCCCAAACGCCAAGAAAACGCGCCAACAGCTTAGAAACTTTGAGAAATCCCCGTTTCAAAACCTGTTTGTTTAATAGTTGCATCCTTACCTTTCGGGCCGCTTTTCTGATAAACTGCCCAATGTCGCAACAAAAACACAGGTTTAATCCCCATGAGGTCTTCTGCAAAAACGGTTCTCTCGCGCAAGAAGCGTACACAGTTCACATTGAGCGACGTCGGGGCGGCTTTGCTCACACTGGGCGATGAGCTGATCATGAAACCAGCCGCCCTTATCATGCACAGAAGCAAAACAGATTATGTAAGCTTCGGCACGATGTTGATCGCTGCTTGCGAAATCGGAGTACATACAACGCCCCTGACAGGCCTTACCATGGGGGCCTCAACCCTTCTGGTGGCGTGGACCCAAACACCCAAAGCGACCCCGAAAGGCCTCTATACTGGATGGATGCACAACAAATCGAAAGCTTCCCTCAATCAAATCGTGCGCCGCGTGACCATCAACACGGGCTGCATGGTAGGCTGTGCAGCAGCAGCTCTAGGAGGTCTTTCGACATATCAAACGCACATGCTCAACAACAGCCCCGAAGCGCAACAAGCCCTGCTCTTGATCAAAAGCGGCGCAGAAATCACGCAAGGCCAACAACTTCACAACCCCAAGGATTCCCGACACAAGGCTCTGGGCAAAATCACGATCCAATCGCGCAACGAACCTTGGTCGGACGGGTGGGATCAGATCCCTTGGTATAAACCTTGGGCAAAGCCTTGGATCAAACGCAGCCAAGAATTCTGGGCCAAATTGCCGTTCCATCCGGCGGGAACGGTGACGTGCAAAATCCCCACGCCCTATACAAACTGGGTGACAGGACAACAGCATGCAACGTTTCCGGTCAAGCTCTCCTTTGGCACAAGAAACTCAGAGGGTCAGGTTGGCCCCTTTAAAACGCTCCGGCTCTCTTTTGAAACAGACATCAACCGCTATTCGAGCACGTTTACCCCAGCCAACCCTTGACGGCAATATGAACTAGACACGCTTACCCTATCCCCTTAAACTCACAGCACATTTCCACAAAAGCTTAGGGGTTCTTTTCTGTGTCCACATTCCAAACGATTGATGATCTTCACCTGACTGGCAAAGTTGTCTTGTTGCGCGTCGATTTTAATGTGCCGGTGAAGGATGGCCGCATAACGGACGCGACCCGTATTGTGCGCAGCTTGCCAACGATCCGCGCCCTTATCAAAGCAGGGGCCAAAGTTGTCATTCTTTCCCACTTTGGCCGCCCCAAGGGCAAACCCAACCCTGAATTTTCTCTGCGCCCCGTTGCTGCAGGTCTAAGCTCGCACTTAAACCTCCCCGTGGCTTTTGCCGAAGATTGCATTGGTTCTGTGGCTAAAACCGCTATAGCAGCGATGGAAAATGGTGACGTTCTGCTTTTAGAGAACGTACGTTTTTATCCCGAGGAAGAAGCCAATGATGCCGATTTTGCCCAAAAGCTGGCCGCCCTTGGCGACGTATTCGTCAATGACGCCTTTGCCGTTGCTCACCGCAAGCAAGCTTCTGTCGTCGCGATTGCCTCCTTCTTGCCATCGGTGGCCGGACGCTTGATGCAAGAGGAACTCACCGCCCTCAGCAAGGCGTTGGTGAAACCTGAAAAGCCCCTTGCCGCTTTGGTTGGCGGATCGAAAATTTCGACAAAGCTTGACCTTCTCAACAACCTAATCTGCAAAGTCGATATTCTCGTGCTTGGCGGCGGCATGGCCAATACGTTTATGGCGGCCAAAGGCCTCGCTGTCGGCAAGTCCCTTCATGAAGCCGATATGCTTGACACGGCCCGCACCATAATGGAAACGGCGGAAGCCAAGGGCTGCAACATCATGCTGCCGAAGGATGTCGTTGTCGCAACCGAACTGAAGGAAAACGCACCGTGCCAAACGGTCGCCGCTGACGCGGTTCCTACTGATGCCATGATCTTCGATCTTGGAACCGAAGCTGTTGCGGAAATCAAGGCAACCCTCGCCCTTTGCAAAACGGTGATTTGGAATGGACCGCTGGGCGTGTTCGAAACGCCTCCCTTCGATAAAGGCACAAACGAAGTCGCCATATGCGTTGCCGACCTAACCAAGCGTGGCAAAATCCTCTCCGTCGCAGGTGGCGGCGATACTGTCTCTGCTTTGGATCATGCCGGGGTGACCAACGGCATTTCCTATCTTTCAACGGCAGGCGGCGCATTCCTTGAATGGATGGAAGGCAAACAACTTCCGGGCGTTGTCGCCCTTGAAAACTCTGCGCCAGACGCAAAAAAAGGTAAGATGATTATTTGAACGTGCACTGTTCGCGGGACCAGTTTCCAGAACTCTTTCTTGTGTCAAGATAAAGACGTGAGCACACGACTTGCATCGGAATATTTTGTTTATGTCAGGTTGATCCAAGGTAAAATGATGGAAGGAAGCTATCCATAAAAAATACGGAATCCGGAATAACAATTCATGTTGAGCTGGCTCTGCTTCCAATTCTTGTCTTGGATCAGAGCTACAAAAAAACCAACTCGCGAAAAACAATCAGTATATAACGCTTAGGACACCATGAAAAAACCATCCTCCTCCAACCCCATGTGGGGCGGCCATTACAGCCAAGGTCCCGCCGAAATTATGGCGCAGATCAATGAGTGCCTTGATACCGACAAGCGGCTTTATGCGCAAGACATCGAAGGCTCGCTGGCACATGCGCAAATGCTAGGCGATTGCGGCATCCTGTCGGCCAAGGATGTGAAGGCGATTCAGAAAGGCCTGCGCCAAGTCTTGAAGGAAATAGAGAACGGCACCTTTGTCTTCAAAACAGAACTCGAGGATGTCCACATGAATGTGGAAAACCGCCTTGCCGAACTGATCGGCGATGCGGCAGGACGTTTGCACACCGCACGTTCACGCAACGATCAAGTCGCCGTTGATATCCGCATGTGGACGCGCAGCGCGATGGATCGCATGATAGCCCATCTGCATGATTTGCAAGTCGCGCTGGTCGCCCAAGCCGAAACGCACGCGGCAACATTGATGCCCGGCTTTACGCATTTGCAACCCGCACAGCCCATCACATTTGGCCATCATCTTTTGGCCTATGTCGAAATGTTTAGCCGCGACGCCAGCCGCTTTGCCGATGCCCGCGAACGCCTGAACGAATGCCCGCTGGGCGCGGCAGCCTTGGCGGGAACATCGTTCCCCACGAACCGCGAACAAACCGCGAAAGCACTCGGCTTTAAAGGCGCGATGCGTAATTCGCTCGACGCCGTATCGGATCGTGATTTTGCGATGGAGTTTTTGGCCACCGCGAACATCACGGCCATTCACCTTTCAAGGTTGGCTGAAGAAATCGTTCTTTGGACAAGCGATGCCTTCCGCTTCGTCAAACTGTCACAGGCTTTCACAACCGGAAGCTCGATTATGCCGCAAAAGCGCAACCCCGATGCGGCAGAGCTGATCCGCGCCAAGTCCAGCGCGATCACGGGCGCAAATATCCAACTCCTCACGCTGATGAAGGGTCTGCCGCTTGCCTACAACAAAGACTTGCAAGAAAGCAAACCGCCGGTCATCAAAGCCGCCGATGAACTTGAGATGATGCTGGCCGCGATGGTGGGCATGATCCACGACATGACAGCGAATGCCGACACCATGCGCGCCGCAACGGATCGCGGATTCTTGACAGCCACCGACCTTGCCGACGGATTGGTTCGCGCCCTTGGCCTTCCCTTCCGCCAAGCCCATCATATTACGGGACGCATCGTCGTCATGGCTGAAGAGAAAGCCTGCCGCCTTGACGAACTTTCGCTCAAGGACATGCAAAGCGTCGAGCCTAAACTGACCAAAGAAATCTTCGAAATCCTGAAACCCGAAAGCGCCGTCAAAAGCCGCACCTCGCTCGGCGGCACCGCCCCAAAGAATGTCGCAGCGGAAGTCAAGCGGTGGAAGAAAAAGATCGGCATGCAAGGAGCTTGAAACAAAGACACCATTACGTGACAGACCACAGAAAGGGGAAGCCTCCATGAAAACAATCAAAGCCGTTCTACGCGCGGGTTATCAGGTTGCGTCTGGCCAGTCACAAACGGACTTAAGGTTCCCACTTGGCACCATTCGCATGCAGGCTCCGTTTTTCAAGGAACGAGGCCTTGATTTCGACACGTATTTCGATGGCAATTTCCGCTATGCCACGCTCAACCTGTCCATTGCGCCTCGGTTCTTCCGCATTGGCAAAACATCCTATCACTTCAAGAACGTCGAATGGACGGACGTGTTACCAGCAGAAACATTCTTCTTGAGTCCGGCGCAACTCCGCTTCAAAGGCAATATCTATAAAGCCCTGATCTATATTCCCGATCCCGAAACAAAACCCGACCACCAGCAAGGCACAAGCGTTCTGGAAATCATTGCCAATAAGGTCCCTGACATCGCCTATGGCGACGAAATCGAACTCCTCTACGACCCGCAAGAGATCCAGATCAACGAAGCAGCCTGTGAACGGACATAAAAAACGTCGCAGCGGAAGAAGAAGCTTTCAAGGGGCTAGAGACAAGGGACTAGCGAAGAGATTGTGAACAACTCTTCCCGCCTGCGTCATCGCGAGGGCGTTTACGCCCGTGGCGATCCAGCCCATAAGTCGCACTATGAGTTGAGATTGACAGGTTTGGACTAGATTGCCACGCCTGACTAAAGTCAGGCTCGCAATGACATATAGAGAGAATTTTGTTTATAGCGCTCTTCGCTAATCCCTAGACCCTAGATACCGCATCACCTCATGCACGATGCGCATGCCATTGGTGGTGAGGATCGACTCGGGATGGAACTGCACGCCCCAGAATCCTTTGCCACGCAGAGAATGGATTTCGCCCGTCGGCTCATCAAAGCTGATCTCAATGTCGCGCGGCTTGCCGTCGGTCTTGCCCGCAAACGTATTGTAAAAGCCGACGCGTTCCGGCGATCCAAAGAAATCGATGAGTTCTTGCGCACCTTGGAAGGGCCGCGCCTTCTTGGCCAAGGGCAGACCCAGCACATTGCATAAAATCTGATGGCCCAAACAGACGCACAGCAAAGGCTTTTTCTGTTCGACAAACATCTGGCAAAGCGCATTGGCCTTTGCGATACGCGGGTCGCTCATATCTCGCGGATCACCGGGGCCGGGGCCGAGTACAATCAAATCAGCATCGTCGGTTGCAGGATCATACGCCGCGTTCTTCACGATCTTGGGGATCATACCGAGGGGCCGCAACATATGCGCAAGCATGCGCGTGAAGTTGTCCTCATTATCAATGATCGTGACGCGTTTGCCTTTCAACTGCGCATCGGCGTGGCGCATGTCGCTTTGGTCTTCAATCCAAAAACGCGACAGCTTCGCATTCCGCGCCGAAAGCTGGATCATCGTGTCTTCGTTATAGACCTGCTCGCCCAAGCGATAGCACGGATCGTTGCCGCTGTTACCAAGTCCAAGCGCCGCAAGCATGCCGCGCACCTTGGCCGACGTTTCCGCCGTTTCCGATTCCGGATCGCTGTCGCGCACGATGGTCGCCCCCGCGCCAATCTCAAACGCACCGTCCATGCCGATTTCCGCCATGCGGATTGTAATCGGTGAGTCAAGCGTATCGTGCCCAGCCTCATCGCGGCCTAACAATGCCAACGCGCTTCCATAATAACGGCGACTTTGCGCCCCATGGCGTTGATTGATCCGGCACGCATTTTCAATCGGCGAACCAACTACTGTTGTCGCAAACATGCTTTGGCGCAGCATATCGACAACGTCGTGATCGCTTTCACCTGCCAACACATATTCGGTGTGGATCAGCTTCGACATTTCTTTAATCATCGGCCCGACAACCTGACCGCCGGAACTGCAAATCTCTGCCATCATCTTCAGCTCTTCATCCACGACCATCAGAAGTTCAAAGATTTCCTTCTGGTCTTTCAAGAAAGCATGCATAGCGGGGAACACGTCGTCCTGATCGTGCTCCATCTTGCGGAACGTGCCGGAGATCGGGTTCATCTTCACGCTGCCCTGCTGACAGGACAGATGGCGTTCCGGCGTCGCGCCGATAAAGTACTGCTCGCCTGTGAAATAGATAAAAGTCCAATACGCGCCATATTCATTTTCCAAAAGACGGCGATAGATGCTTAAAGCCTTGGCTTTGGAAAACGCCGCGATCTTGCCGCGATAGAAACGCGGCACAACGAAGTTACATCCCTCGCCGTTGCCGATCTCGTCATCGATAATGCGCTGTGTCATTGCAGCAAAAGCGGCATCGTCAGGCGTAAAAGCGCCCGCGCCGTCCATACTCACATCTTCTTGCGGCAACAGGCCGATCAGTTGATCGAGCGTGATCGTGTCCTGCGTTTCGATCTGCATACACAGGATTTTTTCATCACCATGGGTGGCCACAAAGCCAAGCTCTTCAACTTGGCGGAACGGGAGGATACTCAGCGTATCAAAGACCGCACCGCCACCCTTCCCCGTTTTACGCGGAATATCGTCGAGCTTCTCGAAAGAAGAAACAGGGCCGGAAAAACAAAACACTTTGCGGTCGGCCTGTTTGCGGATCAAAGCAAAAGGCTTGTCGGATTCAAAACACAGATTAGTCATGGAGATTTTCTTTCTTCAAAAGACAGGTGCAAAAGCGCGAAAGAATGCGCGCAAACGGCCCTATGCGGAGCCAAGAACTTAGCACCAACGCCATCGCCCGTTTAGGACAAGAAAGAAAGATTGAAAAAGCATATCGGTTTTCCTTAGGTGTGAACCCAGATTATACGCCCCAGAAGTCTCGTGCAACGTCCTATTTTGGGAATAACCAAGCATAGCGACAGTCACAAACCTTTAAACCTAGCCTCTCCGTGTGTCATCTCGGAGAAACTTTCTCTTCGGCTTCCAAGAAGACGAAAGAAAGTTTAATCCGGGATCCCATTTGGTTGCTTTCTATTGATAAATAACAAAGAAAATGGGATTCCGGGTTCGCGCTAACCCAGAGCATCAGGAATGACAATGGAGAATGGGATCATTGAACTGCCTATCAGGCACGGCCCGAACGTTGCCTATTTTACCAAACTTAACCATGTTTGAAAATATATTGGAAAGACTTTTTGTGATACAATGCAGACATTCTTCTCTTACAAAGTTTTTATCATGACCTTTTTTTCGCGGACAAAGAAGCGCGTTGTTGGAAGCGCCCTTACCCTCCTCCTCTTTCCCTTGGCGTCCAACGCAGCCACAGCAAATTCAAGCGGATTGCTGTTAAATTCAATGTCACGCCCCGGCGGATACTGGATTAAATTAGGAAACAGGAACATAGGTGTTCTGTCCGTGAATTGCCAAAAAGCCAAAGTAGGCATTATGCGTCAAGGCGAATCCGGTCCGCAAACAACCCAGATTCAATTTGATCCTGCAACGGGCGCTGTCGTGAGTTTAATCAATGGCAATATGCTCGGACATAAGAGTATGGATGGCAAAGATCAGCTCAGCATCAACGCTTCGACAAACCTTAATCAAGTTTGTGCGTATGGCACGCCCAAAGCCCCCGAACAAATTGTCTCCGGCTTTTTGGCGCAGTTTGATTTATAACCATCACTCCGCCATATAGTCTTGCCATTATATCCATGACTTGCTGCCTATTGTGGGGTATAGGGACCCTTCGTTCGTTTATTATTACAGGAAAAAGTCTGAACCGCTGATGCTCTCTATACAAAACCTTACCTATCGCGTCGGTGGCCGTACGCTTCTTGACAATGTCTCCATTAATATTCCAGCAGGCCACAGGGTCGGCTTCGTCGGCCCGAATGGGGCGGGCAAATCCACACTGTTTCGCCTGATTGCCGGAGAAATCGCTCCCGACGATGGCGAGATCTCGATGATCCGAGGCTCGTCCCTTGGAATCGTACGCCAAGACTTTCCCGAGAACGACACACCGCTGATCGAGATCGTCCTTGCCGCCGACACCGAGCGCGCCGCGCTGATGGCCGAATCCGAGAACACCGAAGACATGGATCGCATCGGCTACATCTATGATCGCCTGTTGCAGATCGACGCCTATGACGCACCGGCCCGCGCCGCTTCAATTCTGTCTGGCCTTGGCTTTAACGAAGTCGCACAATCCATGCCAATCACGGCCTTTTCCGGTGGCTGGCGGGCCCGCGTCGCTTTGGCCTGCGTCCTGTTCACGCGCCCCAACGTTTTGCTGCTTGATGAGCCAACGAACCATCTGGATTTTGAATCACTGATTTGGCTGGAAGGCTTTTTGGCGCGTTACACCGAAACGCTTATCCTCATCAGCCATGATCGCGACATTCTGAATAAGACCGTCACGCAGATCATGCATCTGGAAAACAAAAAGCTTGTGCAATATACGGGCAACTATGACGGGTTTGAACGCCGCCGCGCCGAACGCCTGATGAACCAACAAGCCCTGCACGAAAAGCAAATGGCGCAAAAAGCGCATCTGATGGATTTCGTCAATCGCTTCCGCGCCAAAGCCAGCAAGGCTCGCCAAGCGCAAAGCCGCCTGAAAGCCATCGAAAAGATGGACATCGTCGATGCCGTGATCGCAAGCCGCGTGACAGCGTTTGGGTTCCCACAACCCAAGGAAATGAAGTCGCCGCTGATCCGCCTTGAAGATGTCGATGCGGGCTATGTGCCCGGCAAGCCCGTTTTACGCAAACTGGATTTGGCTATTAATGCCGATGATCGCATCGGACTTTTGGGCGCGAACGGCAATGGCAAATCAACGCTTATCAAGATTATCTCGGATCGCCTTGCCCCTATGGCTGGCGAAGTGCATCGCTCATCCAAGATCAAGATCGGCTATTTCGCACAGTTCCAAACGGACGAACTCGACATCACGATCACAGCGTTTGAAACGCTGCAATCCGCGATGCAGGAACCATCCGAAGTCAAAGTCCGTTCCATGCTCAATGGCTTTGGCTTTGATAAACATAAAGCCGATACGTTGGTGGGCGAACTGTCAGGCGGCGAAAAAGCGCGGCTACTGTTCTGCTTGATGAGCTTTGACGCGCCGCACATTATGCTGCTCGATGAACCGACAAACCATTTGGACATTGATGCCCGCGAGGCTTTGATCCAAGCCCTCAACAATTACACCGGCGCAGTCATTATCGTCAGCCATGACCCGCATTTGGTCGAATGCGTGGCGGATCAGCTGTGGCTCGTCGAGGGCGGCAAGGTCAGACCGTTCGACGACGATCTAAACGGCTATCGCGCTTATGTCATAAAGCAACGTCGCCTTGAAGCGCAGCAAAACAAGAAAGCCGCCGCCACGCCAGCCCGCGCCGACGCGCAGGAACCAGACTATGAAGCGCAGGCCCGCAAGCTTGAACATCACATCGCCGAGCTGAACCAAAGCAAACTCGCACTCGAAGGCGAAATCGCGCTGTGCTTTGAAGAAGGCAACGAAGCCAAGCGCGCAAAGAGGCTGAACGAGTCGCAAAAGAAACTCCAAAGCGAATTGGATGAATCCGAAGCCGCGCTGGAACAGCTGATTCTGAAAATCTAATCCACAGCACATCAGTATATGAAAGTAATTGGCGCGGAACGCTTGCTTCTGCCTGTCTTTTTGCTATCAAGGCGAACTTTCAGTTCTCAAAACCACAGAAAATACAATGAACAAAAACCTATACGCCATCGTCTCTGGCCTTTTTCTTTTCGCTCAGACGGCCCAGTCCTTCGCCAAGCCACCGGAGGACCATGACCATCCACAATGGAGCCAGCCCAAAATCTCCGCCTCGGGGAAGAGCCTATCCATCGAACTCAAATTGCCCGCCGCTGCGCAAAGCGAAGAACTCTTGAACGCAGGCTGTGCCGCCTTGAAATTGTGTGCGGGACAAAGCCGTCCCTGACTTTTGGCCACAGCGCGACAGAATTCGGAATCTCAAAAACGGGATTTCGCCCGTTCTGGCTTGTTCTGACAACGACAAAAAACAAAAAAGGACAAGAACAAACAAAAGGCCACATTGTTCATTTACCAGCACAGCAATCACTCCCCGAAAAGTTGCCTATCGGAGAAATTCCTGCCGTTCCTTACCAAATCAGCGAGTTCTGCTCTGCCAATGGAAAAGCGAAAATTCCAACAGATGATGAAGCTATCAGCGTGAACACCTTTCTGTTCTCGCTCCTGCGCCCGAAACTTTGCGCTGTCTCTCCGGACTTCGCGCAATGCCGTCAGTAAAGCTTTAAATCAAGGCAAGCGAACAAGTCCTGCGCTCTTGCCCTATCCGACATCAAAAAAACCCCGCCGGATCGCTCCGACGGGGTTTTTCTTTTTTACCCTCTCCCCTTGCGGGAGAGGAAGCAAAAACTTAGGCTTACTTTAGTAAGTCTTAGTTTTTGCAGGTGAGGGGTCGAAACCCGAAACACCCAGTGGACCCCCCACCTAGTTTTTCTAAGGACTTACTTCGTAAACCCAAGAAAAACTTTCCTCCCCCGCAAGGGGGGAGGGATAGGTGTGTCCGATTTTCCAAACAAAACTAATGTCCTCCCGTTCCCAACCGCCTAATAAAAAACCCCGCCGGATCCGCTCCGACGGGGTTTTTCTTTGGCTCTTGGATAAGCCGCTTAGTCTTTCTTCTGGGCGCGCTTGATAGCGGCCCCGAGGATATCGCCAAGCGAAGCGCCTGAATCGGACGAACCATATTCAGCCATCGCTTGCTTTTCTTCTTCAACTTCACGCGCCTTGATCGACAGCCCGACCTTGTGGCCAGCCTTATCGATGTTGGTGATCTTGGCATCGACCTTTTCGCCAACGGCGAAGCGGTCAGCGCGTTGATCGGCACGGTCACGGGCCAGATCGCCACGCTTGATGAAGCCAGTGAAACCGCCCGACTGTTCGCCGAGGCTGACTTCGATGCCGCCTTCAGTGATCGCCGTAACGTTACACGTTACAACATCGCCCTTCTTGAAGTTGACAACAACGCCTTCGAACGGATCGGCAGAAAGCTGCTTGATGCCAAGGCTGATGCGTTCCTTTTCAACGTCAATGTCAAGGATCTTGACTTCAACATTTTGGGCCTTTTGATAGGCTTGGATCGCTTCTTCGCCGGGCTTGTCCCACGAAATGTCAGACATGTGAACCATGCCGTCAATATCGCCGGGCAGACCAACGAACAGACCGAACTCGGTGATGTTGCGGATTTCGCCGGTCAACGTGTCGCCAACCTTATGGTTTGCGCGGAACGACTCCCATGGGTTTTCGACGCATTGCTTGATACCAAGGCTGATGCGACGCTTGGACAAATCAACGTCCAGAACGGCCACTTCAACTTCTTGGCTGGTCGCAACGATCTTGCCGGGATGCACGTTCTTTTTTGTCCATGACATTTCAGAAACATGAACCAAGCCTTCGATGCCGGGTTCGAGTTCAACAAACGCGCCATAGTCGGTGATGTTCGTAACACGACCCTTCATGCGCAGACCCGCTGGATAACGCGCAACGACGCCTTCCCATGGATCAGCTTCAAGCTGCTTCATGCCAAGGCTGATACGTTGTGTATCGGCATTGAAACGGATGACCTGCACGGTGACTTGCGCACCGATTTGCAGAACCTCTGAAGGATGATTGACGCGCTTCCAAGCGATGTCGGTAACATGGAGCAAACCGTCCACGCCGCCCAAATCGACGAACGCGCCGTAATCGGTGATGTTCTTGACGACGCCTTGCAGAACTTGGCCTTCCTTGAGGTTGGCAACCAGTTCGCTACGCGCTTCGGCACGCGACTCTTCAAGAACGGCACGACGCGAAACAACGATGTTGCCACGGGCGCGATCCATCTTGAGGATTTGGAAGGGTTGGGGGGTGCCCATCAGTGGGGTGATATCGCGCACGGGGCGGATGTCAACTTGGCTGCCTGGCAGGAACGCAACCGCACCGGAAAGGTCAACCGTAAAGCCGCCCTTGACGCGACCAAAGATCACACCAATAACGCGCTCGGCCTTTTCATACAGCTTTTCAAGAACGGTCCAGCTTTCCTCACGCTTCGCTTTTTCGCGAGACAGTGAAGCTTCGCCGTTGCGATCTTCCATACGCTCCAAAAACACTTCAACCGTGTCACCAATCTTGATTTCGGCAGGTGTTCCCGGTGCAGCAAATTCTTTCAGCGGCACACGGCCTTCAGCCTTCAAGCCCACGTCGATAATCGCGCAATCTTTTTCAATGCGGACAACGACGCCCTTAATGACGGTGCCTTCCATGCTGCCCTTTTTGCCAAACGTGCCTTCGAGCAACGCGGCAAAGCTGTCATTCGCAGCTTCTGTTGACGTGCCCAAATGTTCTTTGAACAAACGCTTCTTATTTGATTTAGCCATTTAGATATTTCTCTTTCTGATCCCGTGGGATCGTCGCACCTGCCTGTTACAGCCTCCGGCGCGATGGCGGAATGTAAAACAAGATTTGAAGATTTCTTCCCTCTCCCCTTGCGGGAGAGGAAGCAAAAACTTGGACTTGCTTAAGCAAGTTCTTAGTTTTTGCAGGTGAGGGGTCGAAACCCGAAACACCCAGTGGACCCCCCACCTAGTTTTTCTAAGGACTTACTTACGTAAGTCCAAGAAAAACTTTCCTCCCCCGCAAGGGGAGAGGGATAAGAGGGAACCCTTCATTATAATGTCCCTGTATCCGCCTGCTCTCTCTATTTGCCTCCCCGAAAGAAGGCGTTGGTATCAAATGGAAGGATCAACATCGGCTGAAAGCAAGGCCGCAACTGTCTTTCGTTTTCCATCCGTCGCCAGCACCACGCTGGCATTAACACGCTTTTTACAAAATGTGGGTTTCAAAACATATACCTGATCTGGAACCATACACCAAGGCACGCCCTGAAATACTTTTATCATCGCCAAGTTTTTCGCGCTTAAGCCCCGACAATTTTTCTTTATATAGGTCAAACTGTTTCTTATTCTTAATAGACAATTTGACGAAACATTCGTTGCGGTTTGTTGCTTTATAATTCATGCTCTCAAGCCGTCCGCCTTTGTACAAGCCAACCAAATCCATCGCCAACCTCACAAATTGCTTCGCGAGTTTTTTGTCTTCGTTCCTTACATAAACTTTAAAATGGACACGGCTCAACGCTAATCTCCTAATGTTTGATCTTCCCTTCCACAATCCCCAGCGCCGCTTCAAAAGCCTCATCGGCATTCATGTCCGACGTATCTAGGATCACGGCATCATCTGCTGGCTTGGTCGGCACCGTGGCGCGTTGGGTGTCCCTAGCATCACGAGCCTGCAACTCCGCAAGAACGCTCGCTTCTGTAACATTTTCGCCCCGCACCCGCAACTCTAGAAAACGTCTATTTGCGCGAACCTGAGGGCTGGCCTCCACATAAATCTTAACTTTAGCGTGAGGGGCAATGACGGTGCCAATGTCGCGGCCGTCAAGGACAGCCCCCTTTTTCCCCAAAGGCGGGTGAGCGGCGAAATCTTGCTGGAATTTCAACAGGGCTTGGCGAACTTCTGGCACGGCCCCGACCTTGGAGGCCGCATCGCCACCGACCTCGGTCCGTAAATCCGGGTCCTGCGCCAAGTTAACCAAAACATCGGGATTAAGGGCTTGCGCAGCTTTGGCCGCCGCCACTGGGTCCGAAGGGTCGCCGCCAGCCCGCAGAACACCGATTCCCACGGCGCGATACAAAAGCCCCGTGTCCAAATAAGCAAAATCCAGATGATCGGCCAAACGACGAGCCAAGGTGCCCTTGCCCGTCGCCGCCAACCCGTCCACCGCAATGACGTGTGATGATGTGTTTTCCATGCAGCCCTTTATAAAGGGCTGCACGAAAAGAGCAAGAAGGCGGCCACGGCTTCCTTTTTACCCTGCGCGGATATTCACCAAGAAGGTTTCGACTTCCTGCTTGAGGCTTTCCGCGTTATGCGCAAGCTCGCCCGCAGCCGAAAGAACTTGCTCTGCCGCTGCGCCCGTTTGTGTGGACGCATTTGTCACTTGCCCGATGTTGGCAGATACCTCATGTGTTCCTTGCGCGGCTTGCTGAACGTTGCGGGCGATCTCACGGGTCGCCGCACCCTGCTCTTCAACGGCCGATGCAATGCTAGAAGAAATACCACGCACTTGATCAATAATCTCAGAAATTGTCTTAATGGCATCAACAGCATTATTCGTTTCTGTTTGCACAGCGTTGATTTGCGCGCCGATTTCTTCCGTCGCCTTCGCCGTCTGGCTTGCCAAGTTTTTAACTTCGCCAGCCACAACAGCAAAACCCTTCCCAGCATCGCCGGCACGTGCAGCCTCGATTGTCGCATTCAAAGCCAAAAGATTTGTTTGCGAAGCGATGGCGTTAATCAAGCTCACGACCTCACCTATTTTCTGCGCCGCAACCGAAAGCTTCGTCACCATCTCGTTGGTCCGCGCACTTTCATCAGCCGCTTTTTGAGAAACCCGAGCCGCTTCCGTGACGCGACTCCCAATTTCACCCGTGGAAGCCGAAAGTTCCTCTGTCGCAGAAGCCACTGTTTCCACATTCGTTGTCGCTTCATTCGATGCCGCAGCAACGGCTGTGGCCTGACTTGATGTTTGTTGAGCAATTTCAGACATGCTGCGCGCCGTTGC
>JAQUYN010000019.1 GCA_028691835.1 Alphaproteobacteria bacterium
CATGGAAGCACTTAAAGAAGGCAAATCACTTACCGTAAAAGTTCCTGCTGATTTTCAGAGAATACTTGCCGTTGCAGGCGCAGACAAGGTAATAAACTTTGTATATATAGACCAGAAAAAAAATACCGCCATCATTGGCAAGCCAAAACATATTGGACACTATTTAGATAATCAGAAACGACGCATAGAAGAAGGAAAAGAAAAGAGCTTCTCCGAAATCCTTGCCGAATCAAATGCTGAAATTCCAAACCCGGTCGCAATTGCGGAAGCCTTATTTAAATCTGAAATTGAAAAGTTAAATTCCTGATGCGGAAAAGTATATGAGCAAAAGCATAAAATGCCCAAGTTGCAGCACATCAATAACCTTGGATGAAAAAAGCAAAACCTCCATAAAATGCGACAAATGTGGTCGTACTATTCCGCTTAAAAATAAAAACAATCTTGATAATGTTGAAGAAGACCTCTCCAACATGCTCCTTGAAAAAGGGCTTATTACAAGCCACCAGCTTGAATCGGTAATTGAAGAAAAAAACAAGTGTAAACTTGAAGGAAAATCAAAGTCGCTTGCTAATTTGCTTTTGCAAAAACACTTTATAACGCGTACCCAGCTTAAGGAACTTCTTGGCAAAGACGACTCTGCAACTATTGCCATAAAAGGCTATACCATTGTCGGAAAACTCGGCGGCGGCGGAATGGGCAGCGTGTACAAAGCTGTCCACGATATGAGCGGCATGGAAGTGGCAATAAAAGTACTTTCCGGTCGCCTCTCAAAAAAGAAAGGCTTCCTTGCAAGATTTATGCGCGAAGCTCATGGTGCGATTGAACTGGACCACCCCAACATACGGCATTATCCAACGATCCGCCACGCATAAAGCCAAGCTTCATCATTTTCTCAACATCTTCATAAAAGCCAAATGTGCGAGCACGACTAATTTCAGTCTTAAACCCGTTGCGAGACAGAATGAAATCGTACTGTTGATTCTGGATCAGTTTATTATCGAAAGAAATACCTACACTAAAACTCGCTTGATCCGATGGGGTCAAAGACACTTTCTTGCCGTTAGCAGATACTTCAACAGGCTTCAGAACAACAATCTGGTGACGCGGAGCGGATTGCTCGACAACGCCCGCCATCTCAATCAAGAAAACAAAAGAACCTGCGCTGCCATCCATCACGGGAACTTCGGGGCCATCAACTTCGACAATCACATTATCAACATCTGCTGCACGTAGAGCCGCCATCAAATGCTCAATAGTCGCAACCTTCCCACCATGCGGATTGCCAATAACCGTGCAAAGCTGTGTTTCGACAACAAAGTCCCAACGAGCAGGAATAGAACGCGAACCGTTCTTCAAATCTGTGCGGATAAAAACAATGCCTGTATCAACATCGGCAGGAAGCAAACGAAGGGTCACCTTCTCACCTGAATGAACCCCCACCCCTGTACACTGAGCAACACCTCTCAACGTCTTTTGACGATGCGAAGTCGCTTGGGGAGATCCCGAAGCCAGCAACCCAGCTGGCAGTCCAGCTTGGCAGGCGTCTGAGATGATGTTCGAAAGGGACATGGCTAACCTGTATTTAACTCATTGATTCGTTATTATGTTTACTGCACGAAGATAAAAACGTGAAATCAAGAGATATTACGCAGTGTTACAAA
Organism: Alphaproteobacteria bacterium; assembly: GCA_028691835.1. GTDB lineage: Bacteria > Pseudomonadota > Alphaproteobacteria > UBA9219 > UBA9219 > UBA8914. Next base: position 1,662 of record JAQUYN010000019.1, read on the forward strand.
CCTAACCCCTTGTGCTCAAACACAAAAAAAACGGGGTTGCCCCCGTTTATTTTGCAGATGATAAAACACGTCTCAATGGTTGCTTTGACGGCGCAGGAAAGCAGGAATATCAAGCAAGTCCGACTCACCACTCGATAACCCCGAACGATCAGATGTCCCAGTCGCCGCAGCTTCAACCCGCAGATCAGAATCATCCTCTAAATCCAGCTCGTCCTCCATCTCCTTGACAACAGATGGACGGACCATACCAAACCCGGTAATTCTCTGAAAAAGAGACTGCGCCCGTTGATTAACAGAAAGCCCGGCACCGGCTGGCGCGTTCGTTGCCGTTGTCAGCTGAGTAACGCGCATGTCCGGGCTCGTCGCATTATCTGCACGCGTACCTGCAGCAGCAGTCCGTTGACGTTGGGCCTGTTGAACGGGAAGAATCTCCCGAACAGGCACCGAAGACATGGACGATCTCGGTGCTATAGTTCTTGCCACTGTTTGTGGTTCCGTCCAAGTTTCTTCATGCGGCGCATAATCATCGCGCGAGGAAGCAAGCTCCTGTGTCTCGACGATGGTCACATCAGGCTGCACGTCGCGGTGAGTACTGGTAGCCTGTTTTTGAATTGACTCATCTCGTTCCATGACCCCCTCTTGCTCAACCTGCACAGAGTCAATTGGTGTCGACAGGTAAGAAGACGAACGCCCAGGAATTTTGGGAGAAACCGCAGCAGGCATCGTGAAATATGAAGTTGCGGGGCCAGATGGTTTGGCACTTACCACTGATGACGATGATTCAGAAACAGAGGAAGATTTAGCTGCCGAAGCCGCTGAATTCGCCATTTTCGAGGAAGCCATCGCGGAATGCTGAACTTCTGATGAGGAAGCACGAACAGCACCCTTAACTGACGTTACCGTCGATGCCTGCAAAGATGTGCGTGTTTGCTGCCCCCCACCCGCAGATGACGACCTCGCCGCAGCGGCGCGTTCATCCAGCTCGACATCAATGCCAGTGGCAATAACAGAAACACGAATACGTCCGTCAAGACCTTCGCCAAGTGTAGAACCAACCTTAATCTGCGCATCGGGATCAACTTCATCACGAATACGATTTGCCGCTTGGTCAACTTCAAACAAAGTCATATCCAAGCCACCGGTAATATTGATTAGAACGCCACGCGCGCCTTTCATCGAAATATCATCAAGCAATGGATTAGAGATAGCGGCTTCCGCAGCACGAATGGCGCGATTATCGCCATCGGCCTCACCCGTTCCCATCATGGCCTTGCCCATTTCGCCCATGACAGTTTTGACATCAGCAAAGTCAAGATTCATAAAGCCGGGCATCACCATAAGATCCGTAATGCCGCGCACGCCAGAGTGCAAAACTTCATCAGCCATGCGGAAGGCCTCGGCAAACGTCGTCCGTTCATTTGCAATACGGAAGAGATTCTGGTTCGGAATAACGATAAGCGTATCGACATATTTTTGAAGCTCGGCAATACCAGCCTCAGCCTGTCGCATGCGCTGATTACCTTCGAAATGAAAAGGTTTGGTGACAACGCCTACGGTTAAAATACCACTTTCACGTGCAGCGCGCGCAATCACAGGCGCAGCACCAGTTCCCGTGCCGCCACCCATGCCGGCGGTAACAAAAAGCATATCTGATCCCTCTAGGATCGAGATAATATCGGCCAAAGATTCCTCTGCGGCAGCACACCCGATGTTTGGCTTGGACCCTGCACCAAGACCACGCGACATTCCAACACCCAACTGAACCTTGCGCGACGCAAGCGACTGAGCCAAGGCCTGCGCGTCCGTGTTGGCCGCAACAAAATCACAGCCCTCAAGGCTTGATCGAATCATGTTGTTGATAGCGTTTCCGCCTGCCCCACCTACGCCAACCACAGTGATACGCGGGCGAAGCATGTTCTCAGGTTCAGCCATCGACAAATTGATCATTCCTTGCCTCCTTAAACGATAAGCCCTCTTCCGACAAACACACCCCCCCCAGAAGAATAAAGGCAGAGTGCATCGCAGAAAAGAATCAGTTGCGTAATAACACCCTTTTCGTTTGATTCGTGCAAGTGCTGAAACTACTTTTCGACAAATAAATTCAGTGTATTAGTGATATAAAGTTGCCCGATCTCTGTTGCGATCACGGACCTAAACTCAAAAAAGTGAATATTCCAAGATGTTAGAAGACGATCTCAAAGTGGCATATGAGGACGGCATGACTCCCCCTTACACAGCGACCGCATACAAAATGGTTTCAGCCACATAAATGGTATAATGATCAAGGTAAAATTTGTACCCGAGCCCCAAATTATTCAAATAGAGGGGAATTTCATAAAAATCTTCACATTTATGATAAAGAGATATGGCAAGCTTCGGCTTAAACCGCCGCAGCGTAGCCTCCGCCCCCTTCAAGGCGCTTAGCTCAGACCCCTCAATGTCCAACTTAATAAAGTCAACACGATCAAGTTCACCTGTCTCGACCAGGCAGTCAAGCGTCGTCAACTCAAAGCGTGTATCTTCATCGTTAAGTTTAAACCCAAAATTTAGGTCCGAACTCACTTCCATTTGACACGAGCTCGCTTCTTTCCTGTGATCAGAAAGAGCATAAGGCAACAGCTTAAATCTGCTGATACCCGGATTCTGTTCAAAGTTCTCTTTACAGACATTGATATGAAGTTTGAGAATCTCAAACACGTACACAAAACCGCTTAAACCAACCGAGGCGCCAAACGCCAAGCCGGTGTCACCTAGACCAGCCCCACCATCAACAACATAATCACCCTTTTCTGGCCTGATCGTGACACCATTTCGTTCAAAATAATACTGGCGGAACAGAAATGGCCATAAAATCTGCAAAGTTTTCAACTGAAGCCTTTGCCCTTCAAACTGAAGGTCATAAAACCTCAGATTCCTCATCACCAACTCTGTTGAGTTCTCATCAACGTAGCGTGTGGGATGGGACTTCGCCTGCTCCACGATTTTCTTATATTCATCGTTGTTGCGAGAAAGGCGGACATGTTTGTGCCCGGACAGCCTATAACGGATCAACTCTATAAACAAAGCCTTAGAAGCCTCATCTTCGAGCAATGAATAGGCATCAAAGAATTCTTGGGTGTGACGGGTTAGGGCTAAAAGAGCCTTTTTGTGCAAAATTGTGTATGGCCTATCGGATCGATCTACACCATCTGATGAAAACCGATCCCAGTCATAATTATCCTTCTGTTGGACACAAATATCCTTGTAAAAAGAGGAGAGGAGCTCGTCCAAAAACTGATCAGCAGACCTAAAGGAAATCATCTAAGCACGCGTCGTTGAGAAATGGCGTGCATCGCTTATAATACAACTCAATATACAAATCTATGCTGCAATACTAATCGCGTTGAACTGGGCCGCTTCTTGCAGCTTTACAAGAACTTGTCCTTGCGCCTCTTTAAAGACTAAATCACAATGCATCTTTTTAGATAAATCGTGGACGAGCATAAGAAGAGCTATGCCCGTGCAGTCTATAAGATTTAACTTTTTCACGTTTAACATCACAAGTGATCGGCTCTCATTCGAATAAATAACTTTGAGCATGCGGTGAAAAGACCGTGAGTCAATAAATGTAAAATCACCTTCCATATCAATGTGGAGAGCATCAGGACCAAAATGGAGAGCGTATTTCATTATCAATGCTCCTACCTAAAAAGAGTAAATCACATGTATTATTTTTCTCACTTTATAATTAAGCAGTCGTGTATTTTACCCACACGTAACGATGTATTTTTGTACAAAATGTGTATTTAATATTGTTGCGACCATGTAATCATGCGATGAAATGCTATATTTCATACAATACGATGAACTTTTGATTCATCATGAATGGCTTTTTACCATAATGATCAAATCAATTTGTGGAAATTATGGACGTAAACCGTGACAGGCTTGAGCAGAAGAAACACGAGTCCATCGCTGTGAACCACCCAACCACGGGATAAACACAAAGCCATGCAGCTCAAGTGTATCAGCATCGACAAGGTGGAGTGAGGCGCTAAAGGTAGCTCCATGACGAATGCTGTAAATCCATCCGCCAGTGTAAGCACCATTACCATCACCGGAAAATCCCCCCATAAAGGTCAACCCGCACAGTGGCCTATTTTTTTGTTCTAAATTCGGATTGTTTTCATCTAAAGATGGGTTTTCCGCGCTGTCATCTTGAAGCCAATAAAAACGGCCACAATACTCCTGCTCGTCACAAGGATAAATCTCGACAATACCTTCCTTGTCTTCTGTCCTCCACAAACCGGAAACAGAATGATCCTGTGCCGATACGGAAAGAGGAGAAAAGCTCAAGGCGAATAAGAGTATTAGGCCAACAAAACGAAAAACTATCACGGGACGCCAATCGGAAAACTGTGTAAGGATAAAACAAAAGCGCCTGCCTGTAAGCACGCGCTTTGGTGTGAAGCCATTATGAATTGTACCAGTAGGGCCAGTGGAGCGGGTGACGAGGCTCGAACTCGCGACCCCGACCTTGGCAAGGTCGTGCTCTACCACTGAGCTACACCCGCATCCGACAGGGCGGGATCATACCGTCCTCTCAGCAGTTTGCAAGCCTAATCTTCTTGTTGTATCAACAATTTTCAAAGATAATAATGGGACCATTCCCATTTAATTGATGCGCTTGCAATTTGCAAAAAGATCACCATATAGGGCATGATAGAATCCTGAAAGGATAATACAGCCGATGTCTCTCCCCTCACCCGACACAGATGATACAAAATCATCCCCCCAGCCTGAAGCCAAACCAAGCTGTGATGTTACAGCTTCAAATTTCATGCAGGAGGTTATGGACCCATCACAAACGCAGCTTGTGATTATTGAGTTCTGGGCGCCGTGGTGCGCTCCCTGCAAGCAACTCGCCCCCTCGTTAGAAACAATTGTCAGTGAGACAGGTGGCGCCGCTAAACTTACAAAAATAGATATTGATAAAAACCCTCAAATTGCAGAACAGCTTCACGTGCAATCCGTCCCCACAGTGTTCGCCTTCTTTGATCGTCAGCTCATTGATGGCTTTATGGGGGTATTGCCCGAATCTCAGATCCGCGAATGGATTGACGGCCTGATTACCAAAACGGGGGCAAAGGCGACGAATGAGCAACGAGAAAAATTAGAAGAAGCGCTAGCCCATGCCAACAACTGCCTAGAAACAGATGCGGCATCAACGGCCCTATCTATTTTCTCAGCCATTTTGGAAAAACACCCTAATAACTTAGAAGCCTTTATCGGCCTTTTACATAGCCTGATCTCTTTAGGCGAAACGCAAAAAGCAGCAGATATTCTGAGCAAAGCGCCAGCCGATATTATAAAGAACAAAAAGTTGATCCCGATCCAAGCTTCAATCGATCTCGCTTTAGAAGCTGCAAAAGCCCAAGAAACACCGACAGAACCGCTTCTTGCACGACTTAGCGCCAATGAGAATGACCACCAAGCACGTTTCGATCTCGCGCTTGCCTACTATGCCCAAAACGATATTGAGAGTGCAATCAACGCCCTTTTAGACATTATTAAACGTGATCGAAAATGGCAAAATGAAGCGGCACGCACACAGCTCGTTAAAATTTTCGAAGCCTTGGGGCACATGCACCCCCAAACCATTGAGGCTCGCAAAAAACTTTCAACCATTTTATTCTCATGACCCCAGAAACACAGCTCTCGACTTGCAATATAGACAACCTGCCGGACACGCTACCGCTTTTTACAATCAGCGGTGCTATCTTGCTTCCCCATACAAAACAGCCCCTCAACATCTTTGAAGAGCCCTATCTCAAAATGGTCGATGCTGCGCTTGGTCACGGACGCTATATTGGCGTTATACAACCCTCTATTGAAACACCGGACCAAGACACAGCCCCACTTTTCAAAGTCGGGACATTAAGCCGTATTATATCCTTTTCGGAAACGGATGATGCCCGTTATCTGATAAATTTGCAGGGGTTGTGTCGATTTAATCTCGTCGAAGAACTCTCCCTTGAAAATGGCTATCGCCGAGGCAAAATTGATGTACAACCCTATGCCAATGATTTTGAAATGCATGCTGAACATGACTTTGATCGCACACGTTTAACACAATCATTGGCGGGGTACTTTAAAACGCATGGTGTTTCTGCCGATTGGAATCTTGTTCAAACGGCAGCAAGCGAAGAGCTTGTTTCTTCGCTGACAATGATTTGCCCATTGGAACCCAATGAAAAGCAAGCTCTCCTTGAGGCCCCAACGTTCCGAGCCCGCGTCGATCTGCTCATTACTCTGCTTGAGATGGCCTCTATGAGCCAAGACGATGGTGAAACGGCTAGACATTAAAAAGGGAAACGGCCAAGCCTAATTCAAAGAGTTCACGTAACGTCGCAGACCTGCATTAAACGTTATAATGGCCAGATACCCGTAAAATAATGAAGCAACGATAACAACGGCAAGAAGCACAGGATCAAAAGTGCGCACGATTTCGACAGGCAAGTAATTTACAAAAGCTGTCGGTATCACAGTGAACAAAACAACGCGTACAGCCAAAGGTTGTCCATGCACAATGTTTGACGTCATCATGACAAGAACTTCAAACATTTGATCAGGAAAACGCACATTATTTTTAAGCCAAAAACTTATTGAGAAAAGAATAACGGTAAGCGCTGTAAACAAGACAGCCGCATTCAAAGTAAGAAAGGACAGCGTAATGACCTCTGTAAACGTCAGATTCGCGAAACAAGCCCATAACAGGGGCCCATAAAAAATATCCCCCAGACTAGCCGGACTCGATGAACTCAAAAGAAGAGCAGGAAGCACATGGCGGGGCTTCGCGATGAAGGAATCCAACGTTCCATCCTGAATACGGTAGGCGATACTGCGCGCTCCATTACAGAAAAAAAGGCTTAACCCAACCGCCGATGCGACCAGCCCATACATGCGCGCAAGCTCTTCAAGCCTCCATCCACGCAGCTCTTTGACTGAGCCAAAAAGAATAACCCAAAACGCAAAAAACATACTATTTTGTATCATCATAAAGAGAGACATGATCAAGAGGCGCTTCTTGTCCGGCGCATAACTTTTCATATTCGCGCCAATAAGCGCCCTGATGTAATCCATTCGCTTAACAAGACGTGCCATATCAAAGCCCTCCTGTCTGAATGCGTTTTAGGATCGCACGATCAACAAACACGACAGCCTTATAAAAGACGAAAGACCAAAGAATCTGATGCACAAATCCCAAAAGATACGAAGCAAGCCCCATGTGCAATGTCCAGTTGCCTGCCAACATCAAAATACCAGGAAAAGGGGTGAACCAAACAAACGACCGTAGCCATACAGGATAAAAAACGACAGGCCACAACATCGCACCAAAAAGAAAGATAGCCTTTTGCCATATCCATGAAGCAGGCTCAGACTGCACAAACCACAGGCATGACGCGCCGATCATATAAGTGGCACAGAGCATCATAAAAGCGGCACAAGGCATACTCAGGACCAGCCCCAAGAAGTGACCTATCGACATCGTCGCCTCCCCGGCGAGGAATAAAATCAACAAGAAGTAGGGGATCAAAAGCAGAAGAACACGGGCCAACGATTGGCCAGCCCAATCTGAGATCCGCAAGAAAGAGTCCGAAACAGGACGCAAAAGCGCAAGGTCAGCCTGCCCCGACAAAAAATCATTCTGAACCTCTTTCATTCCCCAACTGGAACATGAAAAAAGAACAAACTCCGTTGTACCCAAATACCAAATCATCTGCACATGGGTCAGCGCAAAGGGCGCAAGATCTGAATCTGGGATCATACGTATCATACCGCTATAAATCACCATGATCGCGGTATACATAACCATGACACCAATTAAATGGACCTTCTGTGCAATCGTTTGCCGAAACCCAATTGCAACACAATGCTTAAAAACGGCAAGGCTATGGCGCGAGATCATAACACACACACATTCTTGGCATAAATGGCTTTGATAATCTCTTCCAAGGGTAAATCTTCAATCCCAATATCACGCAGTGTGAATTGATCAAGACATAACGCAACTATTTTTTCAATCGAGGTTTGGGTAACATCGACCTTCAACACAAGTCGATGCTCGCCTTCTTCTTCAACCGCAACATGGGGATGCGAGAAAACAGGATGAGCCTCCTCAGTCAACAAACTCAATGTTTTCGTATGTGTGTGCTCTTGATGAAGCGACGGTAACGTCGTATCTAAAAGCTTTTGCCCATGGTCGATCAAAATCACACGGTCACATATCTTTTCAATGTCGTCCGTGTCATGACTCGTCAACAAAACCGTAATCTCGAACTCTTGAACAAGCTTGTTAAGGTGATCGCGCAACATAGCTTTCGCTGTTACATCAAGACCAATTGTAGGCTCGTCTAGAAACAAAACGGAAGGTTGATGCAAAAGGGCCGCCGCAATATCACTGCGCATCTTTTGCCCCAATGAAAGAGATCGTGCATATTGTGACACAAACGTTTGCAGCCCAAAAACTTCTATAAGTTTGTCACGCTGTCTGCGATAGGTTGCTAAATCGAGATCATAAATCTTTGCCAGCAGGTCAAAACTGTCGCTTACGGAAAGCATCGGCCATAAATGTGTTTTCTGGCCAAAGACAAGTCCGATTTGTCGCGCCAAAAGTTTGACATCGTCCCACGGAACAATGTCGCATACACGCGCAAGGCCTGATGTCGGCCTTAAAAGGCCTGACAGCATTTTAAGCGTCGTTGACTTGCCCGCGCCATTGGGGCCGATGAAGGCAACTTTTTCGCCCGTTTGTATTGCAAAGTTGAGATTAGAAACTGCGGTTAGTTCTTTTGTCAGAGGTTTCGCAAACCAATGAGCCTTGGGTGTCCGTTTATCACGAACCGTAAAAATACGTGTTAAGTCATTTACTTGTACAATTTCTGCTGACATGACTGTCCCAAATCCCATCCAAAACCGAAGATGACCACCCTATATTACACAATAGGGTTATTCAAGATAAGCTGCAGGCTTTAAAAGCGGCCTGCATTCTGTATAATGTCATATCATAGAGCAGATCGCGATAAGGTTGGCTCATCTATGTGTCAACCGTTTGCGTGAATCTGCTCGGCAAACAAAGAGAGCGGCTACATGCGGTTAATTATGCGTCAACCTAGTTGAAAACCGCTCTAGATAAACCCTAAAGGATGGCCATGGATCCCGATTTTCTCGATATTACGTTGGTGAAAGTTCTGTCTGGCCTCATCATCGGCCTCATCTTAGGAAGCTTCACGACGATGCTGAGTTATCGCATTCCACGCAAGCTATCCATCATTACGCCGCCCTCGCAGTGCCCACACTGTCATACGCCCTTATCTAAGCGTGATCTCATTCCAGTTTTATCGTGGATCAAAGAAAAAGGCCTTTGTCGGCACTGTCATGAACGGATCGGCACGCGCTATCTGATAATTGAGCTTATAACGACACTCGCCGTAACACTTGCCTTTGTCGTCATTGGTTTTGAACCAGCCCTAATCGCCGCGCTTTTCGCCATCATTGGCTTTGTGACCCTTGCAACAATCAATGTTGAAAAACACAGATAGAAAATAGAAGACTATTAATTAACTTTTACGTCAACGCGGTCCATATCCCCACTGGGAACGTTGGCCCCCATGGGGCGAACATCAACACGGCTGCTTGAGACCCCCTTGGCCGTCATGAAGTCGCGAATAGCTAGCGCACGATTTAATGACAACCGCCGAGCTTCACGCGGAGAGTTTCCAGCCCCAGTGTCTGAATAAGCAATCAAGGTGATACGCGCATTGCCGTTGGCCCGCATAATGTTGGTGATTTTTTCAACGATCTGAACGGCATCTTTATCGAGCTGGTCTGAACCACGCTCAAAACTTATCGTCGAAATATCGGGATCTAAAACAAGTCGAGCTGTAGGAATTGGATTCCCGTCACTATCCAAAACGGGTGGGATAAGCCCAGGAATTGCTCTTTGCGTCTCGCGAATAGGCGGCGGTGTCACCCCCCCCATACCTTCTGGAAGCGCTGGAGCAGAAACCGGAGCCGAAGCAATCTCCTTGTTCTTGGAAGCCTTCACGCTCAAAGAGACTTTTTTCGACGACTTCAATTGCGGTAGCTCACCGGGCTTTAATGCAGGAAGAGGGCCCGAGGGAAGCTGTGGCGTTACAAGACCAACAGGCGCAGCACGAGGGCTTGGGGCTTCAGTCGCCAAGGATGGGGTCACCATCGAAGGCAGCCCCTGTGAAGAGGCCGTAGAGCCAGCCAGAGGGGCAACACAGCTAACGGCACCACCGCCATTGGTGCCAGAACAACTCCATGTCCAGGGACCCTTTCCGCTCACGGCACTTGAAATGCCAGCCGAACAGAGGCCGCTTTTGGGAATAGTCAAAGTTGAAACGCCATTGGCACCGCCACACGACCCTACGATAGGAGCCGGTGGAACAAGCGGAGCCGTGCAACTGACCGTCATGCCACCATTGGCGCCAATGCAGGCCCAATTCCAAGGACCGTTGCCACTAAGCGCCGTAACGGTTCCAGAGGTACACAGACCATCCTCAGGGGCAGAATCTGCTGCTACGCCGTTCGAGAACCCACAAAGTCCATTCACGGCCGGGCCAGGAGGTGGCGGTGCCTTTGGAACAACCTTTGACGTTTGACATGTGCTCGCAATGCCACCATTCATACCGGAACACGTCCATGTCCAAGGGCCATCACCATAAACTGTACTCGGAGAACCACTATCGCACAAATTGGCAGTGGGCCCTTCCAACATCACAGCGTTTGCAGCCACACCGCAAACACCGTCAACACGTGTTTGGGCAAATGATGCCGCAGAGCAACTTGAACTCGCTCCGCCGCCTGCCCCAACGCAACTCCACATCCAAGGACCATTGCCGCTAACTTCTGTCGCAGAACCACGAGCGCAAAGGCCAGATGTTGGAATAGACTTCTGAACGCTGCCGTTGGTTGCGCCACAACGCGCTTCGACTGTCTTCTGGGCCTCACAGGCCACTTTTGTCTTATTTCCACAAGTCCACGTCCATGGACCATGGCCATGAACCGAACTGGCTTTGCCGATTTGACATAGATTGGACTCCGGCCTTTCGGTCAAGCTTGAGCCGCTCGCGCTGCCACATTGAGCCTCTGGTGTAGGGGCGGGCAAGGTGCGCGAGGAAATCCTGTTGCTAGTCAAAGGAGCAATGCACGTTACAGAGGAAGCCCCCATTGAGCCAAGGCACTCCCATTTCCATGATGTCTTTTCCGACATTGTAACATCGCCCGGCATTCCCTTTTCACAAAGGCTATGCAATGGCGCTTCTTTAGACGGCTTGTTTGCGGCCTTGCCACAAACGCCCTCTGAAGCCGTCACTGTTGTGCAACGCGTCGAATGGCCAGCCTCGTCTTCACATGACCAAGTCCAAGGGCCATCGCCACTTACACTGCTGGCCCTTCCTGAATCACATAACGCATCCGTTGGCACAGACAAAGCCAACGCTTCTGCGGCTTTGCCGCATTTGACGACAGAATTGACTTCCTCTTGAGTCCCCAACGCCGCTGTACAGGATGCCGTCGAACCACCATTGCTCCCGGAACAATTCCAATTCCAAGGACCGAGTCCCGTCACACGAGTCGCAAGACCTTGTGCACACAGCCCCTCTTTGGGTATTTCGGCATAACGACTGCCATGGGCTGGACCGCAAGCCCCATCGCTCAGGACAGAAGCCTGACAGGAAACCGAAGCGCCACCGAGATCACCTTTACAGGTCCAAGACCAAGGTCCGTTGCCAGAAAGGTCTGAAGCAGAACCAACGCTGCAGAGGTCCTCCTGAGGGGAAGCACTAAACCCCTTCATAGAAGCCGGACCGCAAACAGCGTTCACTTTAACCGAAGCCGAACACATCGCTGCAGCCCCACCATAAAGACCCGAACAAGACCAATTCCACGGGCCGCTTCCCGTAACCGCGCTCGCATAACCCGTTGTGCATAAATCGCGCATGGGCATCGAATCCGCACCGACACCGTCAGCCAAACCACACGAACCATCCATCTTTTTATTCGCCGTACAGGCAACAGCGGCACCACCGTTTAATCCGCTGCAAGCCCAAGTCCATGGACCATTCCCATTCACAAGACTTGGGGTTCCCTTTTCGCACAAATTCGTTGATGGAGCCGTTTCAAGCCCGCCATGAACAGATTCACCACATTTTGCATCTTCAACGCGCAAGTTTTGATTTGGCGACGCAGAGGACTCTTTCTCTCCCTTTTTGACACCTATCACAGAAGAAACTGGCGCGGCACAGCTGACCGTCATCCCACCATGAAGTCCAGAACAACTCCAACGCCAAGGTCCGTTGCCTGAAACAGAGGTCGCCAGCCCCTTATTACAAAGATCGCCGGATGGTTTGCTGTCTGCGGCCAATCCGTTAGCCACGCCGCAAGCCCCATCGGTCGAAACAGAAAGTTCGGGCACAATCACAGAATTGGGGGACAGAGCCGCCTTTGACGACGATATAGCCACAGTTGACGGATCAACGCCCACAGCAGTCTTGTCCTGCACAGCGAATGGCGAAGAAGCAATAGGAGCAGCACAGCTATTGCTCAACCAAACATCTTTAGATTCGCCAGAATTACAATCCTTACGTGTCTCACCAACAATTTGACCGACAAAATGAGCAGGATAACCAGCCTCACCGCAAGCACGAGTCCATTTTTCAACTTTAGATTCACACGACTTAGCTGATGTTTTCTCGCTCTTCTCTTTTTGAGTGTTGGCCGCAGGCCCTTCTTTAACGGGTTCCCCAAAGATGCTCGTAAACGGCGAAGCTATACGATCAAGAAACCCAGGCTCATCGGCATCCTCAACAGGAGCCGTTACATCCGTCGAGGCCGCTTCAAGCGAAGAAGGTTCTTCCTGTATATCTGTCGCTTTGGGCACAGAAACAGCTGCCGCTGCACCCGCTGAAGATCCACCCGACATTTCAGGAGGGAACACAATATCCATCATCTGTGTCGAAGCGTTAGTTTCAACTGGAACGACCCAACCTTTGGGTTCTTGCCCAGCAACAAAACTGGGGGTCTCGCCGGAAAATGCCGACGGAACAACGGGAGCCGCCGCAAGATTGTTTACAGTCGGCAATGTGATTAAGGTCGGCGCGTCTTCAATCAATGAGGGATCAACGGGCATTAAATCAGATTTAGGGAGATCAGGATTCTGCCCTGCCTTTTGAAGTGCAGATTTCATGCCTTGAAGAAGCATCATGCTAGCGGTGCTCTTACTTTCGCTGTTCAACTTCGGTGCCTGAGCATACGAAGACGAAAGTTGCGGAGCCTTTAACTCACCAACAGCAAGCCTCGAATCTGCACCAGCGTCCTTTGTCTTGACCTTCGGCTTTGTCAAACGCGGCAAAACCATATCGCCAGCCTTAAGTGGCCTGTTCCAAATCATACCCTCAGGCATAATTCCATCGGCTGGTCCAGAAGGCAAAACCTGATCAACATACGTTTCAACAGAATTTTCCGGTGTTGGTTGTGCACAAGATTCCCGCATTGGAACCGCCACAAGCGCAAGCACCAAAACATAAGCAATCAAACTGGTCGATAAGCGAAATGATAACAACATGGACAGGGCTACACCCGAGATAGAATCGCGACTCGTAATGTTGTATAGGTTAGAAACGGATTAGTCGAGTGGCATCAGGCGGGGGCTTGATTTTCTTTTCTTTTGCCTCCCGCCTGCGGCAAGGAAGCAACGGATCAGAATTGGTCTATCGGCTTAAGATTCGCGCAGCATTTTTACAAGTCTTTCATGGATTGCAGCATTTGTTGCGATAACCGACGCCTTTTGGACCGGATCTTGCCCAGCAACCATCGGGCTAACAAACCCACCTGCTTCCCTGACAATGATAGATCCAGCGGCAACGTCCCAAGTACCAAGACCGCACGCCCAATACCCATCAAAACGCCCAGCGGCAACATAGGCCATATCCAAAGCGGCTGAACCAGCGCGTCGGATTCCGGCCAAATGAGGCATAACAGCAGCCAATTCTTTTAGAATATCAACAGGATTTCGGCGATTACCCCGGAACATAAGGCCCGTAGCAACCAAGCATTCAGACAAATCCGAACGCACAGACACGCGCAAGCGTGAGCTGGAGCAATAAGCCCCGACACCCTTTTCAGCCCAAAACATCTCATCTGTAACAGGGTTATAGATGAGACCCGAAATGATCTCGCCTTCACGTTCAACGGCGATTGAAATACACCAATGAGGAACACCGTGCAGAAAGTTTGTCGTGCCATCCAACGGATCGACGATCCAACGCTCGCTAGCACCGGGCTTATCAATCGCGCCGTCATTTTCTTCCATCAGAAAGCCAAAATTGGGACGAGCCTTGCCTAGCTCTTCACGCAAGATCTTCTGGGCCTTCAAATCAGCGGTACTCACAAAGTCAGCAGGGCCTTTGCGAGAGATTTGGAGATGCTCGACTTCGCCAAAATCACGACGAAGCCCCTTACCCGCCTTTTCAGCAGCCTTGGCCATTACATTTACAAGAGCGGGACGCATCACCATAACAACTTAATCCTTCGCACGTTCGACGTAGCTGTTGTCGGTTGTGTTGACGACAATACGTGTGCCAGTTCCAATAAATGGGGGCACGAGAACACGCACGCCATTCGAAAGCTTGGCGGGCTTGTATGACGATGAAGCGGTCTGCCCCTTGACGACAGGATCAGCCTCGACAATCTCAAGCGTTACCTGCGTGGGCAACTCAACCGAGAGCGGTGTGCCTTCATAAGTCTGGACATTGCAAACCATGCCGTCTTGCAAATACACGGCAGACTCACCGATCACATCACCGGGCACGACATATTGCTCATACGATTCTTGATCCATAAAGGTGTAGTCGTTGTCCGTCGCAAAAAGGAACGACATTTCGTGATCCTGAAGCTGCACGCGCTCAACAGTTTCCTGCGTGCGGAAACGCTCGTTTGTTTTGATGCCCGTGCGCACATCGCGCATTTCGATCTGAACAATCGCATTACCCTTGCCAGGGATCATCATTTCGCTCTTTATCACGGACCAAAGCTTGCCGTTATGTTCCAGAACGTGCCCTTTACGGACGGTATTCGCATCGACTTTCATGTGGCCTACTTATAATAAAATCATGGATTGGATCGCGCCCGCCATTGACGAGCCGCAGCGGGGCGCAGTGTGGCTGTGAAGTGCCTCAAGTTCAAGCAAAATCGGCAAAAAAAGAGGAGCGGAGATGAAAAACCATCTCTGCCCCCCAAATCCTAATTTCGTGACCTACGTTTCAATCCGGGTCCCAGATTTCCTGCAAGGACGGATAGATCTCAATCAGATAATCGGTCACCTTATCAATCGGGCGGAAAACGCCAATGTAAGGGATGCATTCCTCTGTGATGATTTGCTTTTCGATGTCCTCGTCGGAAATCGAGATGCGATCCCAAAACAGGTGATACGTGTTCCCCTGCCCCTTAAGCAAGATAGCCATAACAGCCTTGCCAAAAGTAGGATCGTCAAGCTGAACCAGCATATAGGGCACCTGATTGCCATCCGTTTTGCGATCCCAGCCAAAGCCAATATCACAATGAAAAACTTCAGCGTCTGTGTGCAGAACGATGAATTCTGGATCAGCTGGAAATTTACGGTAAGGGTTCGCCTTGATGATGGCTTTGCACTTAAAGCTAAGCATCGCGATATGACCGACATATTCGCCGTCAATCAATTCGAACATACCTATGCGACGCATCATTGTTTGACGCGAACCCAAAGGTTCATTCGCCGCCTTGAGGGCACGGTTCTCTTTAACGTTCAAGAACTCAGCTGCTGAGATCAAGCTCATGTCATTCAACTCCTTTGCCAAGCAAATAAAGCACAGGACAGACTTGAAAGAAAACAAAGGGGAGACAGAAATCACCGCATCTGCGTGCGCTTCTCGCACTTAGCGAGTCCGCTACCGATGTCTGGCCCTGACACTCTTTGCCATCAACCAAGAACGCTCTCACTTAAACTACGAGAGACTATCCTCTGCTGCATACACGTTCCCTGTCCCCCTTTCGCAAAGGAGCAGAGCGGCAAAGCGTCGTTACATAAACCAGTGGGGAACTATGGAGGACATCCATTCGTCCTTGGGCCAGTGGTACGTGCGCTTCCGTAAGGGCAACGTACTGATAACCTCATACAGATGCAAGAGAATTTATGATATTTTCAATATTTTTAAAAAATGATGTTAATGGGCCACAGATACCTAAATCAAGCTTGAACTTAACCAAACTATGCCACATCCTGCAACGACACAAAGACTATTCTGCCCCGCCCTTCCCGTAGCAAATGCGAGTTTTTCCCAATGGACACAACCTCTCAGATTTTGTCAGGCCTCTTTGGCGTTGCTATCGTCATTCTGATCGCACCACGAATCTTGGCCGTTAACCAAGGCAAGATTCTGCGCAATATGGCCCTCTGGGTTGCCATTTTTCTGCTTTTGGCCCTCGCCTACAAAAACTTCGGACCTGTGGATCCGAATCAGGCCAATCAATCCGGCTCCACCGCGACCAGCCAAGCACAAGATGACCTCACGGATAAAGAGGCCCCATTGCCCGACATGCAGATTAACGAAGAAAATGGCTTCTCCCCACCACAGGGGGATTGAAACCAACAGCCCCATGATATGGTAATCCAAATTACGAGTTGTGACCTTTGAAAATCAAGCAGTTCGTCGTTCCGCACAAGCCTGTCATCGCCTTGGCGTGTCAGGCGCAGATGCGGACAAAACGTATACGTTTTGCGCGTAGGGCCAAAGGCCCGAAGTCCGCAGGATAAAAACACGCCAAAAGCGTGTTTTTATAATCCGGTTTGGTTTCTTTGCCTAAAACAACAAGGAAACTGGATTCCGGATTCCGCTTTCTTGCGCCTACACTGCCCTTTTCAAAATTGAGTCATTTTATGTGGCACAGACCATATGTCAGAGCGGAACAAATTTTGTCACAGACTGGCATGTTCCTCTTGTGCAATCCTTGATGTGCCGAACATTAAGGGTGATGCCTTCATTGCCAACCATGAACGAATATTCCTGTGTGTTTTCAACACCCCTTACATCTCCACGCTGGCTGGACAATTTTGTGAAGAGATTAGCTGCGCAGACACCTCTTTCGGCACCCCCTGTTTTATTACCGCAGATTTTGTTTGCTGATTTCACTAAAGTATCGATGTGGGGACGCTTGAAGTAAGCGTGACAACTGGTCCCTACAATTGCAAATAAGGCCCAAAAACACATGATTTTCGACGCAGGTATAGCCCTTCTATTGGAATGGCTATTTGATTCCTTTATAGAGATTGACGTTGGACGGCACATAATTCTCTACAAAATATGATAATAAAAATATTAATATTTAAGGGGTCATTTTACAATAATTTTGTATTTGAAGCAACACTTGCAGATTTATACACACTTCAAAATCTGGATCCTTCTCATTCCGCTCCTAGCGAAGGAGATGGGGATAAGGAATGTATCCTCTTATTCTATTCTTGAGGTATGGTCTTTCCAAGTAACCTTGGGATGGTGCCTACCCCTCTCTCTCAGCTTGTCCGGACGCCCCTTATTAGGGGCGATCCGGAATCCGATTTCCTTGTTGTTGCGGGTAAGGAAACCAAATCGGATTCCGCATCTGCGCCTGTCACGCCAAGGCGATGACAGGCTTGTGCGGAATGACGGGATATTATGATTTTCGAATACTTCAACCCATAACTCGGGTTACCTACGTTTCAAAACAGAAGATCATCTACCATAGATTGAGAAGAAGCACCACATCCTACAACATCAACAAAAACCCCGCTACGTTGCCGCAGCGGGGTTTTGCTTATTCAACCAAGCGATTGAAGCTTAGCTTGCCATATGGTGCAAGATTGCCAACAGCAAGATAGCAACAATGTTGATAATCTTGATCATCGGGTTGATGGCGGGACCAGCGGCATCCTTGTACGGATCGCCAACCGTGTCGCCAGTCACAGCAGCCTTATGAGCCTCTGAACCTTTGCCGCCAAAATGACCTTCTTCGATGTACTTCTTGGCGTTATCCCAAGCGCCGCCACCCGATGTCATCGAGATAGCAACGAAGAGACCCGTCACGATTGTACCAAGAAGCATGGCCCCCAAGGCCATAAACGCTTCGGCCTGCCCTGCAGCCGCCTTAACGACAACATACAAGACAACAGGCGCAGCTATCGGAAGCAACGAAGGAATGATCATTTCGCGGATCGCAGCCTTGGTCAGCATATCGACGGCTTTACCATATTCTGGCTTAGCCTTGCCTTCCATGATGCCCTTGATTTCACGGAACTGACGACGCACTTCCTGCACAACCGCACCAGCAGCACGACCAACAGCCGTCATCGCCATCGCGCCGAACAGATAAGGCAGCATGCCACCGATGAAGAGGCCGACCACAACGTACGGATTTTGCAGATCAAACTCGATCTTCAAATCTGGGAAGTAGTGACGCAGATCTTCAATATAGGCAGCGAACAGCACCAAAGACGCCAACCCTGCCGAAGCAATGGCATAGCCCTTGGTGACGGCCTTTGTTGTGTTACCAACAGCGTCCAGAGCGTCCGTAATTACACGGATGTCCTTTGGCATATCGGCCATTTCAGCAATACCGCCAGCATTGTCCGTAACGGGGCCATAGGCATCAATCGCAACGATCATGCCAGCCAAAGCCAACATGGTTGTCGCCGCAATCGCGATACCGAACAAGCCACAGAATGTGTACGAAAGGATGATACCAACACAGATCACCAAAACAGGGAGCGCTGTTGATTCCATCGATACGGCAAGTCCTTGAATCACGTTTGTACCGTGACCGTTGGCAGAGGCCGTCGCAACACTACGAACCGGACGATATTCCGTTGAAGTGTAGTACTCTGTGATCCAAACCATCAAAGCTGTCACGCCAAGACCTGTCATGGCGCAATAGAAGATGTTGACCCCAGAAATAACAGCGCCATCGACATTGGCAATCTCTTGAGTGAAACCACCCAACAACTTGTCAATCGCCAACGCAATCAAACCAGCAGAGATAACGCCCGTCGCGATAAGCCCCTTATACAAGGCGCCCATGATGTTTTGCTTGGCGTTCAAACGCACGAAGTACGTACCGATCACCGAAGCAACGATGCAAACGCCCGCGATAACGAGCGGCAGGATCATCATGATTTCGCGTGTTTCACCAGCGAAGAAGGTCGCGGCCAACATCATCGTGGCCACAATCGTCACCGCATAGGTTTCAAACAAGTCGGCCGCCATACCGGCGCAATCGCCGACATTGTCACCAACGTTATCCGCGATAACGGCTGGGTTGCGTGGGTCATCTTCGGGGATCCCAGCTTCGACCTTACCAACGAGGTCGGCACCGACGTCCGCACCCTTTGTAAAGATACCGCCGCCGAGACGCGCAAAGATGGAAATCAGCGAAGCACCGAAGCTGAGAGCAACCAAGGCTTCAATGATAGGACGAATGGAGTCTTCCCCCATCGAGCCCTTCCATTGGATCAAAGCATAATAGTACCCGCCAACGGCAAGAATGCCGAGACCGACAACCAGAAGGCCCGTGATAGCGCCAGACTTAAAGGCGATGGTCAAGGCTTCTTTCATGCCGACCTGAGCCGCTGCCGCTGTTCGGACATTGGCACGAACAGAAACGTTCATGCCGACATATCCGGCAACGCCAGAAAGAACGGAACCGACAATAAAGCCGATGGCCACATGGAGACCCAAGAATGAGCCGAGAGCAATACAGATCACAATACCGACGATTCCAATCGTCATGTATTGGCGGTTCAAATAGGCCTTAGCGCCTTCTTGAACAGCTGCAGCAATTTCTTGCATACGAGCCGTGCCCGCAGAAGAAGATAGCACGGTACGTGCTGTAAACAGCCCGTAGAGCAAGGCTAGAAGCCCGCACGCAAATATTAGCATGAATTCAGTACTCATTGGATGGTTCCTCACATATCTCTGAAACGGTGCAGGGGTGAGATCATATCCCCCCACAGGAACGCCTTGTCCGTTATCTGTAACGAAAGGCCGCGTGAGAATGCCCAAATAAAGACATAAACGCAAGGGGGGAAATGAAGATTATGGATTCGTTCACAATTTTCTTTGAGAAACGGCCTGTATCAGGACATCTTGAACCTTCCCGTCACCAAAAATGCGGTTCAGCGTCTCTTGTATGGATTTTTTAATTTTCATAAGATCGAGGGCCTGCGCGTTACGCATGGACCCGTCCGCAAGCCCCCCATAAAGAGCCTGCAAAACGGCATCTTTCAAGCGCGGCATTTGAGACCGCAAATTTTCTGCGGCTTCTAAATCGGACATCTGCAAATCGATAAGCATCGTCACAAGTTGCTGGGCGCCATAATCATTGATAATGGGCAAGGTCAAAGCCGCCAAATGCAAAAAAATAAGATCGCCATCAGATTGGCCCCCAGTAATACTGACGGCTTCTTTCTTTTTGCTTTTAGCTTCGTTTTTCGCCTCTTCTTTGGTTTTGCCATGGCTGCCCCCACTGTTGGCAAAGCACACAGAAGCACCACCACTGACCAAAACAATCACGAGCAGCGCGGACAAAAACGTTATACTTAAACGGGAAAAAATATTCATAACGATACGATCATCACGCACAAGGTTTGAAAAGTCGTTAACCCAAACCTATGAGCGTATTTTTTTTGACATTTTATCAAGGATCGCGTTGACCAACCCCGGCTCCTTGGCATTAAAGAAGGCACGGCTCACATCGACATAATCATTGATAATAATTCCTGAAGAAATGTCAGCATGATGATAAAGCTCGAAAGCTCCCGCCAAAAGAATGGTCCTCAGCAAGATTTCCATACGCCCAGCGGAAACATTGGCATTCATGGCGCCTGCCAACATCGCCTCCAGCGACTCACGATTTTCTTGCACACCACGCACGATCAGATCAAGAAGCTCCGCATCGGGACTATCCGTAATTTCGTCAAGGGCATCATCGTCGGCATTTAAAATCATATGGGCATCATCAAGGCAATGCTTGAGAATATCCGATAGCTTATCTTCGCCATAGGAGGCCTGATACAACGCCTGTACGGCAACAAGACGCGCAAGATGTTTTGAGGCATTCGTCGCCACGGGATTTTCAGTTTGTTCACTCATAATTATCGCCCAACCCAACGACGCTTGGGCATCAATCGGAAATGATGTTTCAATTCAACCAACTTCAAACAAGCCTCAGCTGCCGCGCCGCCACGATCATGCAAAGCAGGGTTGGCGCGTTCAAGCGCTTGTTCTTTGGTATCGCACGTCAAGATACCGTTTCCTATCGCAAGCGTATGAAGCAAAGCAAGCTTTTGCAATCCGTACGCGCTGACATCGCCGACGACTTCATGATGACGCGTTGAACCTTTGATAACGGTGCCAAGAGCAACATAACCGTCATAGCGACGGCGAACAGCATCAAAATCCAAAGACTTCATCGCGTACAAAATCGTCGCCGGAATTTCTAGAGCGCCGGGAACTGCAAAAAGTTCATAGGTCGCCCCCGTGCGCTCTAGAACCGCCTTCACTCCAGCCAAAAGATGATCGGCAACATCGTCATAAAAACGAGACTCCACAATCATGATATGGGGTTTATCTTCAAATTTAAAAACGGCAGGTTCTTTTTTCTGTTCCATGGCCTCGACCCTTTGTTGTCACCGCTTAAATAAATCTTTTGCATCACCTGAAAGTTACAGCACTCAAACAGATTCTTCGTTGTCATTGCGGACAAGCTCGGATGCCGAGTTCGGCAGACGAGTGAAGATCAGGAATCCCATTTTCTTTTGTTTTTCTTGATAAAAAACCAAATGGGATTCCAGGTCTGCGTCCTGACGTCCATAGGACATCAGGTCTTGTCCGGAAGGACAGTGGAGAGGACCTAACAGCCGGACATCTCCCAGTTATATACTCTTTATCTGCGAAAATCCCAGTCGTCCCGCCGTCCCACCTCATTCGCTCTGCGCCTCACCGGCCGCTTGCCGAGCGGAAAGGTCGTTCTTCTTGCCGGCGAGCGTCCGGCTCCTCGCAACCGCTCATAACCAGACCGGAATTCTCGCGGAGTCTGGGTATATAAATAGCCTCATAGCACAACTGCGGCGAAAAACGCCAGCTGTTTGCTAAAAATGCTTACGCGGCCATTTTCTGGCGGAAAGTAATCAAATCGGCAACCGTTCCAACTTTTATTCCATGGGTTTCTGCGAACACCATCAAATCGGGCAATCGGGCCATTGTGCCATCAGGGTTAAGAATTTCACACAAAACGCCGGCTGGGTGCAATCCTGCGGCACGGGCAATATCAATCGTTGCCTCGGTATGTCCTGCGCGCTCCAAAACGCCGCCAGCCTTAGCCACCAACGGGAAGATGTGGCCCGGGGTTACAATATCGGCAGCGCCCTTTAAAGGATCACACGCAACTTGAATGGTGTGAGCGCGATCAAAAGCGGAAATCCCTGTTGTGACCCCTTCCCGCGCCTCGATAGAAACGGTGAAGGCCGTATGATAACGGCTTTCGTTATGCGCAGACATCATCGGGAGGCCCAGCGTCTCCACCCGCGTTTTTTCAAGCGCCAGACAAACAAGGCCCCGTCCATGGGTCACCATAAAGTTGATGGCCTGTGGCGTTGCAAACTGCGCGGCGATAATCAGATCGCCTTCATTCTCGCGGTTTTCATCATCCGCCAAAATAAACATTCGGCCAGCACGCGCTTCTTCGATAATTTCTTGAATTGAGGATATCGACATTACACCCGTCCCTGTGCTGACAACAAGCGTTCGACATGGCGTGCGATCAGATCAACTTCAAAGTTTAAAAGGTGGCCGACTTGGATTCCCCCCAAAGTCGTTGCCTGCTGCGTATGGGGCACGATGTTGACGCCAAAGCGAGTCCCATCAACCTCGTTCACCGTCAAAGAAACACCATCGAGCGTAACCGAACCCTTAGGCGCAATGAACTTCGCAAATGCCTGTGGTATTTCAAAAACCAAACGCAGACTCTCTTTCTCGGGTTCAGCAGAAATCAAACGGGCCTCGCCATCGACATGACCGGAAACCATGTGACCGCCCAACTCATCCCCCATACGAAGGGCGCGTTCAAGGTTGACCTTGGTTCCGACCTGCCACTGTTTCAGCGCCGTCGTTTTCAATGTCTCACAAGAAGCCTGAACAACGAACGCATCTTGCAACAAGCGAATGACCGTCAAGCACACGCCATTACAAGCAACCGAGGCCCCAATCGGTAAATCACAAACCGTACGTGGCGCTGTAATCGTCAGTGTCCAGTCACCGGATGGGTCGATGTGCCGTACCTCGCCAATCTCGGTAATGATCCCGGTAAACATGCGCTGGTTATCCTAAGGGCGCGTCGTGTTTAAGCGTCTCAACGAACTCGTTGAAATCCGCTGGCGTACGGAAGTCGCGATAAACTGAAGCATAACGCACATACGCGACATGATCCAATCGACGCAACGTTTCCATCACAAGCTCGCCGATTTCCTTGGTGGACAGTTCGCCATCACTTGTGGTTTCCATCTGGCGAACGAGGCCGTTGATGACTTGCTCTAACTTGTCTTCATCGACGGGGCGTTTACGCAAAGCAATTCGCATTGAATGAGCCAACTTGTCACGATCAAACGGCTTCTTCGTGCCGTCACTTTTGATCACGATCAGCTCACGCAACTGAACGCGCTCAAAGGTTGTGAAACGCGCATCACATTCAGGGCAGGACCGACGGCGACGAATTGCCGCATTATCCTCACTGGGACGGCTATCCTTCACTTGTGTATCTTCAAAGCCACAAAACGGACAACGCATAAATGTTCCTTTACGTATAAATCGGGAAGCGAGAACAAAGCTCGATCACACGCTTTTGCACATCCTTTTCAACGGCCGCGTTATCGCCACCGTGAACCTTGACCAAACCATCCAACACTTCGGCGATCAAGTCACCAACCATTACGAACTCGGCCTTACCAAAACCACGCGTCGTCGCGGCGGGGGTGCCGAGACGCAACCCCGATGTCACCGCAGGAGGCAGTGGGTCAAAAGGAATGCCATTCTTATTGCACGTAATGTTCGCGTGTTCCAACGTCTTGTCGGCTTCCTTGCCGGTCAAGCCTTTGGGACGAAGATCGACAAGAAGAAGATGCGTGTCGGTTCCGCCAGAGACAACATCGAATCCATGCTTGACCATCGTCTCGGCTAAAACCGCAGCATTTTCTTTCACGGCCTTAGCATAATCCTTAAACGAAGGCTGCAACGCTTCGCCCAACATCACAGCCTTGGCGGCAATGACATGCATCAAAGGCCCACCTTGCAGGCCAGGAAAGACGGCAGAGTTGATCTTCTTGGCTAAGACTTCGTCATTCGTCAAGATCATGCCGCCACGTGGACCACGCAAAGTTTTGTGCGTTGTCGTCGTCACGATGTGTGCATGAGGAACGGGCGAGGGATGAACGCCGCCAGCAACCAATCCTGCAAAGTGGGCCATGTCCACCATAAGAAGCGCGCCGACCTCATCCGCGATCTTGCGAAAGCTAGCAAAGTCAATTTCACGCGGATAAGCGGATCCGCCTGTAATAATAAGCTTGGGCTTATTCTCATGGGCAAGGCGGGCAACCTCTTCCATATCGATGCGGCCATCTTCCTTACGAACGCCATAAGGAACAGCCTTAAACCACTTGCCGGACATGCTGACCGAAGCGCCATGGGTCAAATGTCCGCCAGACGCCATCGAAAGGCCCATAAACGTATCACCGGGCTTCAAAAACGCCAAGAAAACGGCCTCGTTCGCCTGAGCGCCAGAGTGAGGCTGCACATTCGCATAACCGCACCCAAATAACTTACAGGCCCGCTCAACTGCCAGACTCTCTGCGATGTCAACTTTTTCGCAGCCACCATAATAACGCTTACCGGGATAACCTTCAGCGTACTTGTTCGTCATGACCGAACCTTGCGCTTCAAGCACCGCACGCGACACAATATTCTCCGAAGCAATCAGCTCGATATTATTTTGCTGACGCTCTGTCTCGGCCCGAATAGAGGCGAAAAGAGCGGGATCATGTGCCTCTAAACACTCAGCAAAAAAAGTAGTATTCGACATCCCCAATTATCCTTCTTCCACATCGCAACAAATCATCAAAAAAGAACCGTCATATCATTGCCGTATCGCCCAAAGCCTTAGCCTGGAACCACAGGAGCAAGGCCGACAGGCACCTTCTCATTTTGCCTTACAATCCGCCAAGCTCGGTCAAAAGTTGGCATCTTTCGGCATAACGTCCGCCGAGCGTCTCGGTTGTCATAAAGACGTCCAAACATTCTTTGGCGACTTCTTCGCCTATGACATGGGCCCCAAGCACCAAAACATTTGCATCATTATGCTGACGAGCCAAGCGAGCCATCGTGCTGTTGGTGCACAAGGCCGCACGGATATGTTTAAAGCGGTTGGCCGTCATTGCCATCACTTGCCCTGTTCCACAAATCAAGATGCCTCGAGACATAGGATCGACACGCATCGCTGAAGCAACACGTACGGCATAATCGCTCGCATTGACACGCTCCGCTTCCCCGGCTGGCCCAAGGTCATTCACACTATACCCATTTTCCGTTAACCAACCGATCACAAGCTGCTTAAGCGGATAGCCTCTGTGGTCAGAAGCAATTGTTACTGTTTTGTTTGTCATGTTCGCACTCTAAATCCCCAACAGCGAAAAGCCAACCCCCCTTTTGGCATGAGATCTCTTACCTAACCCGAGTTATGGGTTTAACACACTGATAAAATTAAGAACGGTGTCATTGCGAGGAGGCCTATTGGCCGACGTGGCAATCCATCTCCCCATCTCCCGCATTTTCAACGTAGGCCCATGTTGAAATAGTAGGAGATGGATCGCCGCGCCCCGATAAATCGGGGCACGCAGTGACCGTTCAATTTAGTTTTTACGCCCCAACTCTTGTACTGCAAGAGATCTACTTTTCATTTGCTTGTTTACCCATAAAAAAAGCGCCTCAAGCTTGCCCAAGCTCAGGACGCACCACCCCGTAGGAGTGTCAATAGCACATTCCTCCGCCCCCGTCAACAGAAATATCTCTTAGACAGAAAGATTTTTCATGCATGCCCGAAATCAGCGGAGAGCATCATAGGGCTGACCCCTATTTTACCCAAAGCACGGCTCCACTTCACCTCAATATCCCCATCAAAGACAAGGTCATCGTCAGCGGGAACGGTCAACCAACCATTATTCTGAATCTCAATTTCAAGCTGCCCCGGCGCCCAGCCCGCATAGCCCAAAACGAGCAAGGCACGATCAGGGCCTTTGCCTTCAGCCAAGCTCGACAAAATTTCAACCGTGGCGGTCAAGTTCACAGATGGGGTAATCACCGTTGTCGACTCTTTTTGATAATCCGAAGAATGCAAAACAAAGCCGCGCACAGGCTCGACAGGTCCGCCATAATAGACAGGCAGTTCGGGAACGCCGGGTGTGAGTTTCAAGTTGAACTGCGCCAAAAGGCCGGCGAAATCCAATTCACCAAACATACGGTTCAAAACCAACCCCATAGCCCCTTCGGGACCATGAGAACAAATCAAAACCACCGTTCGTTCAAAACGAGGATCAAGCATTGCGGGCATAGCCACAAGGAGCTGACCAGTCAACCAACCTACTGTTCCAATCGTTGGGTCCTTAAGATCTGAGTTCATCCACACCCCCAGTGTTCATTGAACTTTCTTCTCTTCCTGTTTAGTTTATTGCATCATCGAACAAACGCAAAGAACAGAATCAACCTTCTCACACATTTGGACACATGCTGATGAACTTCTTGATTGAAGATCTGACAAAATCCAACCTTCCAAACAGATACAAAACACGAGCGTCCTGTGCGCCAGATCACAGAAGGAAAGCTGTTTTGCATAGACTTCTATGGATCCTGAGTTTCGCCCTTCTTTTCTCGCAGCCCTCATGGGCCTTATCGACGTATCCACAAAGCGATACCGAACTGACGGTACGCCTTATATCAGAATCAGACTCCCTTGGCACAGAGCCAAAGATTAAACTTGGACTTGATGTTTCCCTCGCAGAAGGCGTGCACACCTATTGGAGATCACCGGGAGCGGCAGGATCCCCACCAAGGCTTGACTGGTCACAATCTGAAAATCTACAAAACGCGACCCTGTTATACCCAATGCCCATGCGAAAAGCTGTACTGGGCATGGACAGTCTCGGTTATGAAAATCACGTTGTTTTTCCGATCCACGCATGGATTAAAGATGGAAGCAAACCACTGTCCCTCAAACTCGCTCTTGATATTCTCGTTTGCAAAGACTTGTGTTTGCCCAAGCATTTTGACTTAAACCTGACGCTGCCAACGGGACAGGGCGGGGCCTCCCCTGAAGCCTCGCTCATAAAAAATGCGATGGATACCGTACCTACGCCTACCCCCTCTCCTGCGCTCGCGATCACCAACCTTATCCGCACCGAAAATAAAGTGTATGTCGAAATCACAAGCGATGACGACATCCTCTCGCCTGACATGTTTGTCGAAACGAGAAACAAACTCGCCTTTCTAAAACCTGATGTTTCAATAAATCCGTCACGTCACAAGGCCATGCTCGTTTCCGAACTTGATGGGACCATGCCAACGGGACAATCACTGGCGCAAACACCCCTGACGCTCACAATCACAAACGGCGGGACGGCGCTTGAACAACAGCTGACGGAAGATGGCCCTCCTGTCACACAATCCACGGCCCCAGCAAAGAAGTCCCCCTCGCCTCAATCTGAAGAAATTCAAAAGAATGTGCTGCCGCTCTGGAACATCATCCTGTTTGCCCTGATGGGCGGGCTGATCTTAAACCTTATGCCTTGCGTGCTGCCCGTTCTCTCACTCAAAGTTTTCTCCGTCCTCAAACATGGGGGCAATGCGCGTCATCATATTCGACGCTCTTTCTTATCAACAGGATGTGGCATTGTCTTCTCGTTTATCATTCTCGCCACCATAACGATCCTCTTGAAAATGGGGGGGACAACCATCGGATGGGGTATGCAGTTTCAGCAACCAACATTCTTAGTCTTCATGATCTCATTACTAACTCTCTTTGCTGCCAATCTCTGGGGTTTCTTCGAACTGACACTGCCGCGTTTCATTATGGATTCAGTCGATACAACACACCACCCTAAACTCGCTGGCGATTTTGCAACAGGCATGCTGGCCACGCTCTTGGCCACACCATGTTCGGCCCCCTTCCTTGGCACAGCTATAGGCTTTGCTCTTGCAGCAGGTCCGGTTGAAATCCTCTGCGTCTTCACTGGGCTCGGCGTTGGCATGGCAATGCCTTATCTCTGCGTTGCCATATGGCCACAAATTGCCGGCGCGCTTCCCAAGCCCGGCAACTGGATGACAAGCCTCACACGTCTGCTCGGCTTTGGCATGGCGGGAACGGCCCTGTGGTTGCTCTTCGTCTTGCACGAACAGATTGGCGTGCCGATGACCAGCGTTATCGCCATCGGCATGTTGCTTCTTCTTGCTCAACTTTTTCTTCGGCACAAAAAGATTCTACGCGTCTTGACGATACCTGTTCTCGTGCTTGTGTTCGTTGGATCCTGCGCGATAGGTCTCGTGGCAACTGTTCCCGAACAGCTATCCCGGCAAGCAGGCCTGTGGCAAAAATTTGATGAAGACTCTATCAATCGCGCCGTCCGCGAGGGTAAAGTCGTATTCGTTGACATCACGGCAGATTGGTGTCTGACCTGCAAAGCCAATAAACGCTTCACGCTTTCACAGGAGGACGTCGCGAACAGGATCTTCAACAATGATAAGATCATCGTCATGCAAGGCGATTGGACGAATCCTGATCCGGCAATCACTGCCTTCTTACATAAACATGGACGCTATGGCATTCCCTTCAACGCCGTATTCGGACCGCAAACACCAAACGGGATCTTGTTGCCGGAATTGTTAACCCCATCAATCGTACTCGAAGCCATCAATCACGCCGAAAGTCCAAGCCACGCCTGCCCTGTTGATTTACCCGCAGGCAAAAACTGCTAAACCGGAATCCACACGCGGGCACGAAGACCGCCCTCTGGGCTTGTTTCCAACACGAGATTTCCGCCATGAGCGCGGGCAATATCGCGGGCAATGGTCAAACCGAGCCCAACACCGCCCGTATCCATATTGCGCGAAGCATCCAACCTGAAGAATGGACGGAAAACATCCTCACGATGATCTTCAGGAATGCCGGGACCGTCATCATCGATCAAAATGTCAACCACTTGATCCCTGAGCACCATCGAAACGCTGGCATGGTTTCCATAGCGAACAGCATTTGTAATCAGATTTGAGACACAACGCTTTAACGCATTGGGTCGCACGGACGTACAAACATTGGTCACAGGCGCGACCATCTCGACAGTGTCGTACTGTCGCTTAATGGTTTCCACAACATCCGTCAAAAGCGCGCCAATATCTGTGGGAGACGTTCCTTCAGCTTCCTCGCCACGAGCAAAGGCAAGATAAGCCTCAAGCATCACTTCCATATCCGCAATGTCAGATTGAAACCCACGCGTTTGAGAAGTTTCCGGCATCATCGCAAGCTGAAGCTTCATGCGCGTTAAAGGTGTGCGCAAATCATGAGACACGCCCGCGAGCATGGCGGTGCGCTGTGCCATCGTGCGGCGGACACGATCACGCATCACCATCAGAGCAGCGGAAGCCTGACGCACTTCTGTTGCGCCTTCCAGCTTAAACCACGGAACATCTTGTCCCTTACCAATAGCATCAGCAGCTTCAGCCAAACGGCGCACAGGCCGTATCTGTTTGCGCATAAACAAAAGAGCTATGACAGACAGCAAAATCGAACTGCCCACCATCCAACCTATAAAAACCTCGGTCGTCGGCGTATAAATCCGCCTCTGAGGAACGGTAAAAGTGTAAAGCCCATCCGGCACTTCAACCATGATCCCGACTGTGTCCGGGGCATGGCGCATATCAACGTGCGTTCGATAATTAACGCGTTCTTTCAAAGCCAGTCGCAACAAATCACGCAGAGGATTAATCGTGCGCCTTTCTTTGTTCGAAATCTTCGCGGCTTGTTTAAACGAAACCGTCAAATCCATCTTGTGTTCGGCAAGTGTGCGAATGGCTTGACGATCCTCATCAGAAGGAGCTTGGTTCAGAAGTTCAACCACAACGCCAACATCAGCCGCAACAGCATGGGTCAGTCGTGTTGTCGTGGTGTACCAGTGACGATCAAAGAAAACAAAAGTCGCAACCGCCAAAGCCAAAAGCGTAGGAATAACAAGAATTAAAATCGTACGCACATAAAGACTTTTCGGCATCATGCGCTTAAGCCAACGAAAGGATAAATACGTGCGAAGAATTTGATTGAAACGAGCCATGGCTCAAACCCCTTCTCGATCCGGCATCAACATATAACCCTCGCCACGAACCGTGATCAGATAGCGCGGATTTTTCGTGTCGCCTTCAATTTTACGACGGAGCCGCGTAACTTGAACATCAATCGTGCGATCATTGATCGAAGACTTATTTTGCCCGGTCAGCAACTCTCGCGGGATCACGACACCGGGCGCTGCCGCCAAAACACGCATCAGCCGCGCTTCCATATCCGTCAAGCGCAAAGTTTCGTCCACGCAGGTCAGCTCATCGCGGGAGGCGTCATACGTCCACTTCCCCAGCCTCAAAGCGGGCGTGATCGATGATGTCTTGGCAACACGCCGCAAAACCGCAGTGATCCGCAGCAAAAGCTCTTTGGGTTCGAATGGCTTGGTCAGATAATCATCTGCCCCCGTTTCCAAACCCTCAATACGCTCATTTGTCTCAGCACGGGCCGTTAACAAAAGGATGGGCAAGTTGCGAAGGGATAAAGACCCTTCGGTGCGAAGCCACCGCACAAGGTCCAAGCCACTTTCCCCCGGCATCATAATGTCCAAAACCATCAGGTCAAAAGACAGGGTGCGCAGCTTACCCCGAGCCTCCTTGGCCCCGGAGGCCGTACTCACAATAAAGCCCTTTTCCGACAAAAAAAGGCGCAAAAGCTCCCTCAACCGGTCATCGTCATCGACAACCAGAATATGAGGCTTCAAAGCAGGAAAGCTGGGTTGGTTCATAATTTTGTGAAGTTAACAGCCTTCCGCTTGACAGCAAAGGGGAAAATCCTGTTAAGTGCGCCCGAAAGCATGGGTGCGTAGCTCAGCGGTATATCCTAACCTTCACACGGCCCGGTTGGTTTGTGTCACAGGTTCAGTTCTTGCCGATTTACCTCCCGACCTTTCGGATACCTTTTGTTTATTAGGTATCTTTTGTTTAAGCGTGGGTGCGTAGCTCAGCGGTAGAGCATTACCTTCACACGGTAGGGGTCACAGGTTCAATCCCTGTCGCACCCACCACGTTTTTCAAGGCGTTGTTACTCTCCTCCCCCCAAAGAATGGATCAGCTATATTTTGGCTCTACACCAAAGGATGGGGCGGTGAGTCGGTCGATCATAGGCCGACCTCTTTTGAGATTACCCATATAACTGGCCCCCGGCCTGTGCCATCCATGTCGCCGACGTATGGCAGCATAGGATGGGGCGGTAAGATGTTGGAAGGGAGGTGTGGCGCAACGTGTGGGGCGTAACCTTCTTCAGTTCGGTCCAACCACAACACACCGATAGCTGTGATCGATACGCGCTTTTCTTGCAGGTGCGTAAAAAGCCATTACCCTTTTTCTTCATTCACAAGATGAACTTTCATCTTACGAAGTTTACCATCAGCGCCCTCAACCATCACTGTGAGTGTTTTCCCCATACTTTGGTCTCCAAGCCAAGATCCGACTTCATAAGCCTTGAGCAACCACAGTGTTGAAACTTCCTGGCCATCTTCCGTGATAGCACCTTTAATGCTCACGACATCAGGCGCATACTTTTGGATGTCTGCCAAAAGATTGCGTCCGCTTTGATCTGCGCTTGTTTGGTTCCAATACAAAACAAGCACATCAGCATCCTTACGATCCACCTTCTGTTGTAGAAGGAAGCCAAAGGATCCATCCGTTTCTGTTTGAAGTTCCTCTTTGCCAGAACTGCTGCCTTCAACCGTACGCAAGTTCGACAAAATGTTTACGGCAGAAGACGTTACATCAGAAGTCTCAGCCGGGAGGATAATATGCAAAAGCCCTTCGCTATTCCCGAAGGCCGCCAAAAGATAATTGCTCGCGTCATCCCCGATCAGCCCGATAATCCGTTGCGCATAATCACCCACAGGTGTCGTCGCATCAAGATCCAATAAACCTCCGCCGCCCATCACAAGTTTCTTGCTCGTACTCACGCTATCACCACCGATAAAACCCGTCAGCGTTTCTGTGCCCCAAGAAGTCTCGCCCTGATTTATCGTCTTTTCCGACATCGCATAAGTAATCTCTTTCGCGGCAATATCTGCCGTCAACCCCGTCGTGAATCCTGTGACCGCATAGTTCCCGCCATCTATTCCACCGAGCACAACACTTGTCGCTGTTACAGCCTTGCCAAGTTCCACATTTTTGTCTGCGAAAGTCCCTGCGCCAGAAACAACCGTTACCGTATCTCCGCCGTAAACTCCCGTCAGCACAGCGCCGCTGACATCCAGCGTTGCGGCCACCGTCGCATCATAGATTTTGTTATTCGCGACAAGACTCGTAGCGCTAAGACTTGCAGGCGTGATCGATCCCGTACCAGCGCCGCCCGTCAACAGATACCCATAAGCCGTACTTAGCTCATAACCGACTGCCTTGTCATTCTCGACATTCTTGTCATTAAAATTCGCAGCCAACGTGGCCGTGTTGCCGTTGACAAAGCCGCTCAACGAGGCGCCACTTATGTCAATCGCCGTCGTCTGATTATACACTTTTGTAATCGTATCCATGCCACTGATCGTCAGCGTCGGAGCGTAAGCATAAACAACGCCATTGCCGACACCGGGAACTGTTGCGCCAGTCGTGCAGCCGCCCGCATATGTGCATCCATAACGGTAAAAAGTTGGCGACAACGCCCCCAAAGCCACCGTGCCTAGACTTGCGCTCACTGCGTTATAAACCATCCAACGGCCACTTACCGCGCTCAACGTTCCTGCCCCAGTCAAGTTAATCTCGCGCCCATTCAAAATCAGGGACGTGCCCGCACCCGTTACGCTGAGATTTCCGCTCACATTAATCGCACTTTCGCTTCCATCAATCAGCAACGTTTCCGCCGTGATGTCGCCACCCAGCGCAAAATCTCCCGCCAACGCCATAGCGCCCGTGCGCTCTGTGCTGCTGGCCGTACCAATCTTCAACGTCAAATCACCACCTGCATTATCGATTGAGCGACTCGTATCAAGCGTAATCCCGCCTGTACCGTCTTGACGTAACGTTGAATCACCAAGTGCGCTGCTTGAGGCGTTCGCTAAAAATATCGCTGTCCGCCCACCCAAAACAACATCGCTATATATCATAATATTCCCGCCAGCCTGCAGCGTCAGGCTGTTACCTGCATTTGCATTTGTCAGCTGAAGCCTGTTGATCGTAATCCTATTATCCGCCGTGATGACCACGTTCCCACTCGCCAGCGCTGTCTGGATCGTAGCTGACGAAATCATGCCACTGCTCTCCACAATCAACAAATACGCATTTCCACGAAACATCCCCACGCCAGGCGCGCCAATCAAGGCATAATCATCATTCAATGCAACCGCTTTTCCAAACTCGATATTCGCACCGAGGCTCGTTATCGGTTGACCACTGAGAGTTGACAAATCCGTCCATGCGGTTGTGCCCAGATTATACAAGTACGCATTGCCGCGATTGCTGGCCACACCGCTTGCGCCGATCAGCGCATAGCTTTCATTCAGAGCAACCGACGCACCGAACAATGAGCTCGCCGCCAAAGCTGTGACGGGCTGCCCCGTACTTGCCGCAAGATCCGTCCAGACTCCTGTGACAAGTTTATAGAGATACGCATTGCCTTGATTACTGGCAACGCCAGAGGCGCCAATCAACGCGTAATTGTTATTCAAAGCAACTGAAATGCCAAAGTTTGAATTTGCCGTCAGCACTGTCACAGGCTCACCCGCCGTCGCCGCAAGATCCGTCCACGACCCTGTTCCCAAATTATAGAAATAGGCAGTGCCACGACCGCTCACCGCGCCACTCGCGCCAATCAACGCATAATTGTCATTCAGAGCAACAGCACTGCCAAACAATGAACTCGCCGCAAGTGCGGTTACAGGCTCACCCGCCGTTGCCGCAAGGTTCGTCCACGCACCCGTCACCAGATTATACAGGTACGCATTGCCCTGCCCGCTCGATACACCGCTCGCGCCGATCAACGCAGAACTCCCGTTCAGGGCCACGGATCCAGCAAAGTTTGCATGCGCCGCAAGCGCGGTTACAGGCTCACCCGCCGTTGCCGCAAGGTTCGTCCACGCACCCGTCACCAGATTATACAGGTACGCATTGCCCTGCCCACTCGATGCACCGCTCGCGCCGATCAGTGCATAGTTGTCATTCACGGCAACCGCGTTTCCGAAATTGGAGCCTTCAAGCAATGTTGTAATGGGCTGATTGACTGTTGCCGCCAAATCTGTCCAAACCTCACTTTCCAAATCATACAAATAAGCCGTGCCACGACCGCTTAACATATCAGGCGCGCCGATCAGGGCATAGCTGTCACTTAAAGCCACAGCGGTACCAAAAGATGCCTTATTCCAGCTCGATAAATCTGACCATGCCCCTGTTCCCAAATTATAGAAATAGGCATTGCCATGCAAAACTGACACGCCATAGGCCCCAATGAACGCATAAGTGTTATTCAGCGCAACCGCATAACCAAAATAGGAAGAACCCGCCAAAGCCGTAATCGGCTGCCCCGCTGTTGTGGCCAGATCTGTCCATGCCCCCGTTCCCAAATTATAGAGATAGGCATTCCCCCTATAGCTTGAAAGACCAGTGGCCCCGATCAAAGCATAAGTGTCACTCAAAGCAACCGCATAACCAAAAGAAGAAGAACTCGCCAAACCCGTAATCGGTTGCCCCGCTGTTGTGGCCAGATCTGTCCATGCTCCCGTTCCCAAATTATAGAGATAGGCAGTCCCTCTGGTGCTTGAAACACCATAGGCTCCAATGAACGCATAGTTATCATTCAGCGCAACCGCATAACCAAAAGAAGAAGAACTCGCCAAAGCCGTAATCGGCTGCCCCGCTGTCGTCGCCAGATCCGTCCATGCCCCCGTTCCCAAATTATAGAGATAGGCATTCCCCCTG